>CAUJKA010000288.1 GCA_963204965.1 Planctomycetota bacterium
ATCGGCCGCTTTACCACCTAATTCCACCGTGCGTTTTCTCGCCGTTGAATTCTCATCAACTATCCATAGAAACGATTGTGAATCGCTGGCCTGCACGAAAGACTCTGGAACGAATATGCGCTCGGCCTCTCCCATTGAATCGGACGATACGTCGCTTTTCGGAGCCAGAAAAGCGGCTGTGACGAGCATCTCGGGGCTCACGGATAGTGGTGGGTTAAGCAACTCAACCTTGACCTCCAATGTATTTTTCTGAATGTTCGCCGAGCTGGTGATCTGCAGCACTTGACCGTGGATTACATCGGCAGAAGAGGCGGTCTCAATGTTGACTTGTTGGCCCGGTATGACCATCGGAACGTCCTCAAGTCGCACATCAACTCGCGCCTGAAGTTTTTGTGGATCATACATTTCGACGACCGTACTTGAGCTTTGTCCAGCCGTAGTTTCGAGGCCCATGACTCGCGATCCAGGAGATGCGACCACTCTTAGAATGCGACCCTGCATCGGAGCGCGTACTGTGCTCCGCTCGAGGGCAAGTTCCGCTTGGCGTACTTGCAGCTTAGCTTCATTTCGATAAGCCTCCGCCGATTGAACCTTCGCTTCTGCTTCTTGCAGTTGCCGAGTTTCCTCTACCAGCAACTCCAATTGCCGTTCAAGAGCGTGAACGACTTCCTCGAGCGCACTGACCTCGCGTTCCAGATTAGGTTCGCGTTGTTTCAACTCTTGCAAGTTTGCTGTTGCCATCGCATGCTCGTTTTCGGCTTTCGCGATCGTGTTATCTGAGATCGCCCCCTTGGCTGATTGCTTTCCTGCCATACTTCCGAGCGTGTATTTAACGCTCGATTCGGCAGACTTGATAAGGAAGGGCAGTTTGGCTAACTCTGTTTTTGATTTCGTCAAATTGCTCATTGCATCGGCCAGTTGAATTCTCAAGTGCACGGGATTGTCGAAGCGAATGCGCGCTGCGGAAAGCTCCGCCTTCGCGCGATTAAGTTCACCCTCGCGGATTGCTAGAGCATTCTTCGCTTGCTCAAGTACCAATTCAACATCGATGGAAACCAATCGTGCGATCGGCTCCCCTTTCTGCACTGTTTGCCCGCCTACGACCATTAGCTCCTCGATAACTCCGTGAGTCATCGCGGCTACGCTAATGGCGGTTGGACGAGGCTCGATCCAGCCTGGCGCTTGGAATAGCGTTGTACCTGCTTGCTGAAGCTCAGCTCGCTTTACAATCACCGGAACGACCGTCACTGAGCGGGCTGGCATGAAGCGAGAGCCCGCTGCAGCGAAAAGTAGCATCGCAAAGCCCAACAAAACGCCGACAGGTAATGCATACCGCGACAACCATCGCTTCTTGTGTTGAAGTGATGGCGCTTTGGTTGCGCTGATTGTCGGCGTACGATCTAGCGCCAGGCTACTAATATCTAGTTGTTCTTTTGCCATGATCATTTACCTGGCCGAACAAACACTTGGTTAGCGGCAATGGTAAGGTTGCCTTGTTCATCGCGTTTGGCTTTACCTTTGACAACCACCGTCGATAGTTCTTTGACCTTGAGTAGGTCGCGAGCACTTGACGCAACTGGTTTGCCTGTCTCGTCAACGAGTTTGATCGTGGCGATATTTTCCTTAACGGCTTCCGTCTGACAGCAATAGTCCCAAGGAGTTGGGCAACCTTCATCGTCCGCGCAGTATGGCACTTTCGGATCGACAATCGTGAACGCTGCCAGTCCTTCAACAAACGGCTTGCTTGATCCACCGATCAAACCAACAAGGGTAACTTCTTGTCCGTCTTCGCTCTTTGCTCGAGCTTCACCTACGGGCATGGCTCCCGTGGGCTCGCTTTCAACAAGAAAAGACGAAGTGGATTGGCTGGTATTCGCAGTCGATGAGCTACTGTCTTTCGACTGACAGCCGACAGAGGCGAGAGTTAAAACGGCCAACGCGATACTTGAAAAAACTTTCATCTAAACGCTCCAAAACGAATCAAGGGTTTTCAAAACTAAACAGCTTTAAGGCTCGCTGCGACTTCTGCTCGCAGCGCTTTCAGTGCCGGTGGTAACGCACCAACGACACCCAATAACAGTCCGACGCTGCAACCAATTAAGATCGCTACGCCGTCGATGCGTAACGTAAACGCACCCATCGTGAACCGAACTGCCATTCCATTCAGCACGGTCAGCGCGATCACTCCAGAAACGAGCGATCCGGCTGCAGATAGAAGCACACCTTCTTGGATCAAACTGATCAAGATAGCGCAACGGCGGTAACCGATCGCCTGCAACGTCGCTATTTCCCGGACGCGGCCTGCAACCGCTCCGTACATCATGTTCAGCCCAGCGAAAATCCCCGCACTGGACACCAGCACTACGACCAGCCAAGCCAACAATCGAACGGGCTTATAGTGTTGTTGTAGCGTTGCGTAATACTCAGTTTCCGCTATCGCCCGAAGCTCAAGGTCTGTTCGTTCCTTGCAAAACAATTCAACTTCAGCGGGTGAACTGCCCGGCGCAAGGAGCAACGCCACCAAACTAATGTCTTGCCGCTTTGATACAGTTTGAAAATCGGACAACCTGCACCAAATCTCAGATTCATAGGCAGCACCGCCGGCCGCGAATCTTCCACTGATGTTCCACGAACGTCCCTCGAACTCGATACTCTTTCCAATAGCGAGTTCATCTTCGCGGCTTCCTAGCTTTGCGGCCGCCAATCGCCCTACCATCACCTCGCCGTCACTTGGCCAAGCACCATCGACCAACTGAACTGAACGTCGGACCAGGGGCGCGGCGAGAGTTACACCCCGCACCAATCCCAATCCGCCTTCATTGTTTTCGCTCTTAACTCGTGTGCCTGCATATAACTCGGGCGACGCATGATTGAGTCCAAATCGCTTGATCGTTCCATCTACACTGGCAGTCAATAAGGATGGCGTCCGGGCAGGGATGGATGAGTTCTCAATGTTCTCTTCCGAGTTCACCGAGTAAACCAATACGACGTTTTGGTCGCCGCTTGCGGTCAACGACTGTTCAAGTCCACGAATGAACCCGACCACCACGAACACCAACATCACGACAGTGGCCAGTGCCATCATCGTTAATGCAGTGCGCACCGGTCGCCTAGCCAGATTGCGAACGCCGTATTCCCAGGGAAGCAGCATGAAGGAGGTCTTACTTAGGCTGGATCATCACGCTGCGAAAAGTTTGCGCAGCACCGAATCTCAACAAGTGAATCTGAATCGTTGTCCTACCGAACAACACTTAGAAGAAACGCAAAGGCGTTGGCTGGCTCAGATCTGCCAAGATTGAAGCGCTATACGCGCATCGCTACCCGTGAATGCATGCTTCACGACGATTCTCGAATGCCCATCAGCGAAAAACGAACTGACGGGGCTTCGTAGTTCGATGTGTATCCGATGAAACCAGCAAATCCCATCGGAAGATTGTGGAAGCTCAACCGGACTAGCTACAATCGCCCCTTCGCAAATGCAATTCTTGCACTCGCAATCGCGATCATGTGGCTCGGGGGCAGCAGGGACCTCTGTTTCCACGCAGTCAAAGCAACATTCGCACGTCGCGCAAGCACTTTCGACGCTGGAAGCTGGGAGCTGTTGGCAACCCAAACAATTGAGCGGACAGGTCAACAAGTTGACGATTAGGAGTAGTGCTACTAGAGGGGATCTCATTCCTTTAAGGATAGCTCTTGGACGCCATCGAGGCAATGTCAGCCACCGAACCGCACGAGTTTTGGGCTTTTTGATGCCCAGGAGCAACGTAAATCAGATATTGGCGGGTGACCGACCGCCAATGAATCACTGCTTCATTCGGGGGATTCGGACTTTTCGTTAAAGGTGCCCCAATCGTTGATTCGATACCAAAGAGGAAGTCCCAGATCGGTTTTCGTTTCCACAGCTTCTGCCCTGGATTGCCCAATGCTTCGCACTCCGCTAACACGATTCGCTCAATGCGCCGTGTTTGTGGCTGCGATCATTTCCGCCTTGATCCCTCCCTCGTCGCTGGCTTGTACGCACTGCCTACTGCGTGATGTGATTGAGATCGCCGGTCACAACTCTGATTGCGAACATGATCAAGAAGAGCATTCGTGCGAAGCTCCTTGCTCCGAATCGCATGACTCCGACTCTCCGGGCCATCATCCGGACGACGATCACCATTCGCACCGCGATTGTCCGTGCTGCATCGGTGGTTTTGAAAACGCATTATTGCTTTCTGGTTCAGTTAATCGACTAGCCGATATTGCGACGGTCACTCCAGCGTGGTCAGGGTTTGAGTATCAGCAGCGTTCGATGCACCAACTGGAATACGCAGCGATGAGACTGCACGTTTCGTTCAACTGATAATGGATGTCCTTTTGCCGATTCTTGAGGACTTGCTCCCCCGCGATTCCTTGCAGTCAAAGCGACTCTGGCTGGCCTGCAGCATCATAAGCCAATGCATGTTCGCAAAGGTAGCTTTCGCCATGCTACCGCAAAAGCATAGTGACCCGCCGTCAAACGACGAG
>CAUJKA010000289.1 GCA_963204965.1 Planctomycetota bacterium
TATTAACGTAATGGGAATGGACTGATTTCTGGCTGCACAGAATTCTGGTGAATCAAATAACTGAAGAAGGAATTCTGGCGAATCCCACTACGGGAAAAGGAATTCTAGCGAATCCCACTACGGGAAAAGGAATTCTGGCGAATCCCACTACGTAAGATTCCTCGCTTAGTAGAACTCGCCGTCTGGAGGTGTCGCGGAAAATCGAATGCCGCTCATCCAAACGATGAAGGCGATAAAGAGAATCGCTCCGAAAGGCTTAAGCCACTTGAAACTGAAGCTGTAGCGTTTGCGTTGACCTGGCCGAACAATCGGATCAGCTTCGATGAACCCAAAGAAAACGCCCAGCATTAACACGGCGTAGATCATTCCTCGTTCAATCCAATCCGCCATCTGATCGATCGAACTTTCGGTCTTCACTGTCCGCTGACTGGCGAGCTGCCCGGCTGAACTTGTAAGCAGTGCTGGTAGGTTCGCGCCGCTTGCAAAGCTATGTAGCTCTTTGGTGATGATCGCAAACGTTTGAGGTCGCTTGGTGGGATCTTTGTCCATCATGCGGTGGATCAAGTCTTCCAACTTGTTGGGGATGTCTTTGCGGAAGTTTCCAAGCGCAGGAGGCTCTCGATCCAGAGTGGCCATCAACTTCGCAGCCAGCGATTCAGTGCCTGCGGTGTCCAGAGGCGGGCGACCAGTCAATAGAAAGTAGAGCGTGCAACCCAAGCTATATATGTCGGCAAGATGGCTAACTCGACGCGGGTCTGACGCTTGTTCAGGAGCCATATAATCGATCGTACCCATCACTTGGCCCGTCGCAGTCATCGTGTGGCCATGATGTTGCGTTCTGGCAAGCCCAAGGTCCAGGATTCGAACTTCGCCGCTGCGATCGAGCATAATGTTGGATGGCTTGATGTCGCGGTGCACAATGCCTTTAGAACTGATGAATTGCAGAGCGGCGGCGGCCTGCGCGCCGATCTCACACGCCTCAGCGACTCGCAATCCAATCGAGTCTCGCGTCAGTCTCTGATATTCGTGTACGATCGAGGTTAGGTCTAAGCCATCGACAAAGTCGGTCACCAAGAAAACTTGACTACCAACGGTTCCACCATCGGTGGCGCGAACAATTCCGGGATGAATCAAATGAGCGGCGACTTGCGCTTCGCGACGAAATCGCTCGACCGCCTGAGCGTCACCGGCTTGGATATCGTTGAGGAACTTCACTGCAACGGCTCGCTCCAGCCAACGATGAACAGCTAAGTAGACTAAGCCGTTTCCACCGGCGCCCAGCAGCTTACCAATTTGATACTCGCCAAGTGAGCGCCCTTCCCAAGAGACTCTTTGGGAACTCTGCACAGCGGCTTGACGAGAGTTCGCAGGCGGTGCCGACAGTTGTTGACTAACTGGTGGTTGAGCGCCCATTTGTTGAGCAGCGGCTTGACGACTAACCGGAACCGTTGCCGAAGATTGTTGAACTACTGGAACGGTATTCGATCCGCTGGTTGAGGCACCGTGATTGCCGACAGTGTTCTGCGCGGCAACGGTATTGGATTGCAAAAGCGGAAATGGTAAAGGTTGAGGCGATTGCGAGGGCATCGCATTGCGTAGATTCAGATTGCTGCCCGCAGGAAGTGTCGGTTGATCGCTCATCGTCAGTTCACCAGTGCCTTAGTACGCTTTGATTCAAGATTCCGAGTTAGCCCATGACTCGATTGCGGCCAGCACGCTTAGCTTCGTACAGATACGTGTCGGCCTGCGTCATCAAGTCGTCGATGGAACCAAGCGATTCGATAGCTGGACCACAGACACCCGCTGATACCGAGACGTCCAATGGACCGCTGGTTAGAAGGAACGGAGTCGAGCAAACCGCCAGCCTACAACGTTCGGCCACTTGTCTCGCGTGTTCGAGATCGGCTTCAACCATGACTACGGCAAACTCTTCGCCACCAAATCGAGCCAACACTTCATCTTCCCGCAACTCAGCTTGCAATCTTCTCGCAAGCTCTTTCAGTACTTCATCGCCGATCAAATGTCCGAGAGTGTCGTTGATCTTTTTGAAGTGATCCACGTCCATCAGCAATACGGCGATTGGCCGGTGATAGCGCTTGCATCGCGATACTTCGCGTTGCAATGATTCGAGTAGATAACGCTTGTTGTGAACTCCAGTAAGTCCATCGCGAGTCATCATGCTGTAGACGGTCTCGTGATACTGAGCTTCAAAATCGGTATTGGCGAGGAACTTGAAGATGCGAGCTCCCAACTGCACTCGGTCGCCTGACTTAAGTAGAGTCGAAGTCACGCGCTGTTCATTGACTAACACTCCGTTGGTGCTGTTACGATCCACAACGATGAAACCATCTGGTGTGCGCACGATCTCTGCGTGAACGCGAGACACGGAATCTTCCTCGATGTGAATATCGCATTCACTAGAACGGCCAAGCGTTGTTGTGCTTTCAACAAGCTCCATAGGACCGCGGTCAAGTTCCAGTGGATGGAGCTGAACTAGCCATCGACGACCGTTGTCTTCTGAGTTTTGAACGTTGGCTTGATAGTTAAGCGTTGCAGCAGCAGAGGTTGTCAGCATGTTGAGTGTCTTATTCGGTCGAAAGCAATTCAGAGAGGGCTCACGCGAGCTGCCGTGGATGATTCCGTGCGAGATGGCGCAGTTAGGCCAAGGCGCGGATCATGCCAAGCAGTTTCCGAACTATGGGATTTCGAACGGGAGCTGGTTGCCGAAACGCGATGCACGGAGCTGGTTGCCGGTCAATCGATTGTGGATGCTAACGAATCTAACGGTTGTGCCGCTTGAACAATGAGCTAGCCGAAACGCCGTGAGGCTTCGGTTTCTTAGCATTTGCCTGGGACTTTGAGTCAATTTCGACGAGCTGCGGCGAATCACACGATCATCTTGAAGCTCACCAACGCGCGAGATGCGGCTAGTTTCTTATGATGTACGCGCCATGGGGTCGGAAAAGTGTTTCGATGCGCAAGGCTGACTTGATTCGGCGGTTGACTGATCGAACGTTTTCACAAGGCAAAGTTTGGAAAATACCTGTTTTCACAACCGCCGATTTGTAAATTGATCTCTCAATGTGTGGCGAGTTGACGCTATCATGGTTTGCCATGATATTTCCCATTGTCGTTGCACGACAACAGGCAATAGGCTGGTATTAATGGCATTGGGATTCGCTCCAGCTCAACCACTTGAATCGACTCAAATTGAGCTGGTCATGATGGATCGAGTCCACTGTCAATTTCAGTAGTCAATCCCGTGCAGGGAATCCCCCGCACGACTAATTCAACAGTTGTATCTCTAGTCCGCTTCTGAACGAATCAATTCCATGGCAGACAACAAATCAAAAGCGCACGGCGCGGATGTCGTTGAGACCTTTTCTTACGATGATGGCATTGTCCGATTGTTTGTTTCGGCAACGATCCTTTGGGGCGTGGTTGGAACGTTAGCTGGCCTGATCGTCGCGATTCTGCTGGTGCAGCCCTATCTGTTCGATGGATTGCAGTGGATCAGCTTTGGACGCTTGCGACCGTTGCACACGAACGCGGCCATTTTCGCGTTTGCAGGTAACGCCGTCTTCGCAGCGGTTTACTACAGCACTCAGCGGTTGTGCAAGACTCGGATGTGGAGCGACAAACTCAGTCGACTACACTTTTGGGGTTGGCAGTTGATCATCGTTTCGGCAGCGGTCACGCTACCCTTGGGTATTACACAAAGTAAAGAGTACGCTGAACTGGAATGGCCGATCGACATCGCCATCGCGGTAGTTTGGTTGTTCATCTTCGGCGGCAACTTCTTAATGACTTTGTTGAATCGCCGCGAACGACACATGTACGTCGCGCTTTGGTTCTACATCGCCACGATTGTGACGGTCGCTCTGCTGCACGTGTTCAACAACTTGGTTTTGCCTTGGGGATTGTTCGACAGCTACTCGGTTTACGCTGGCGTTCAAGACGCCTTCATGCAGTGGTGGTATGGTCACAACGCAGTTGCGTTCTTTTTGACAACGCCCTTCCTGGGCATGATGTACTACTTTCTGCCCAAGGCTGCCGAGCGACCCGTTTTCAGTTACAAGCTCAGTATTATTCACTTCTGGTCCTTGGTCTTCATCTACATTTGGGCGGGACCTCACCACTTGCACTTCACCTCACTTCCAGAGTGGGCTAGCACGTTGGGAATGTTGTTCAGTGTGATGCTGTGGATGCCAAGTTGGGGCGGAATGATCAACGGCTTGTTGACTCTTCGCGGAGCTTGGCACAAAGTTGCCGCTGATCCAATTCTCAAGTTCTACGTCGTGGCTATCACGTTTTATGGCATGTCGACATTCGAAGGCCCATTGCTTTCGGTCAAGAGCGTCAATGCACTCAGCCACTACACTGACTGGACTATCGCTCACGTTCACTCGGGAGCTCTCGGTTGGAACGGGTTCATGGCCTTCGGCATGATCTACTGGCTGCTGCCGCGAATTTTCCAAACTAAGTTGCACAGCACGAAGTTGATGGAGTTGCACTTCTGGATTGGAACGATCGGCATTCTGTTGTACATCATTCCGATTTACGCTGCGGGCTTAATGCAAGGCTTGATGTGGCGATCGATTGATCCATCGACTGGACAACTGATGTACGAATTCGTCGAAACGACTCAGAAGATCGTTGTGCTCTGGTGGATTCGAGTTCTGGGCGGTGCCTTGTACGTCTTTGGAACGTTGTTGCTTGCCTACAATGCACTATTGACTTGGATGTCGCGACCAGCCAAGTATGAAGTCCCGGTTCATTCAGCTCCACGGCTGACTGGTGAGTATGTCGATCCACCTGCACCGAAGAGCGAGTTGGAAGGCGCACCAGTACTTGGTTTCGGTGTCGCATTGCACGCGTGGAGCAAGCTGGCGTGGCACCGATCGTGGGAACGACTACCAGGTAAGTTCACGGTATTCGTGACGATAGCCGTAGTCATCGCTACGCTGTTCGAAGTCATACCAACTTTCCTCATTCGCAGCAACATTCCGACCATTGCCACCGTTCAGCCTTACACGCCTCTGGAGTTGGCTGGACGCGAGATCTATATCTCGGAAGGCTGCTACAACTGCCATTCGCAACAGATCCGTCCGTTGGTTGCTGAGACCAAACGTTACGGAGAGTACAGCAAGCCCGGCGAGTTCATCTATGACCATCCGTTCCAGTGGGGCAGTCGCCGCATCGGCCCAGATTTGGCTCGCGAGGGTGGCAAGCAAAGTCATGACTGGCACTGGCGACATTTCGATCGACCTGACAACGTTTCGGAAGGCTCGATCATGCCAGCCTTCCCACACTTGCTTGACGAAGAGATCAACTATCGCAACCTTCCACAGATCGTGAAGACAGCGCATTTGTTAGGAGCTAACTACCCTGACGAGTTGATGTCCAATCCAGATGCGATTATCGAAGCGGCTAAGAAGCAGGCCTTGAAGATCAACGCCGAAATGGTTGCTCAAGGTGGCGAAGCGAACGTGTTTAACAAGCAAGCGATCGCAATGATTGCTTACTTGCAACGCATGGGAACCGACATCAGTCGTAGTCCAGCTCCCAAGGCCGCAGTTCCCGCACCTGTTTCTGGTTCAGGCAACATGATGCCCGCACCAGCTCAGGATCCGAGTCAGGGTCAAACACCAACTCCCGCAGTTACGAACTGAAATTAAGTTACACAGTGAATTTGATATTGGCACCAACAAATGATCAGAGACCTAGTTAGTTCACTCGACTATTCCAACTTGGCCAACGCAGCGCTCATACTGTTTACGGCCACGTTCGGCATGGTACTTTACGGCACGTTTCGTTTAAGCCGATCGGCCTCCGAGCGATTTGCATCCATTCCACTGAGCGATGAAGTGAAAGACCCACGCGATGGAAAATAACACTTTAACCGATCACGCCTACGACGGAATTCAGGAATACGACAATCCATTACCAGGATGGTGGACGTATATCTTCATCGGTACCTTCTTGTTCAGCATCGGCTACATCATGTGGTATCACACTGGTGCGCCGGATCGAACCTTGGAAGCTCAGTACAACGCTGAAAATGAAGCGTTGATGCGGGTTCAGTTCGAGAAGATTGGCGAGCTGAAAGCAGACGAGGCAACTCTGGTGAAGTACGCTAACGAAAAAGACTGGCTGCGAGTCGGTGAAGGCGTCTTCCGAACAAACTGTATTTCTTGCCATGGCCGCAAGGGTGAGGGCAATGTTGGCCCGAACTTGACCGATGAGTTCTACAAGTACATCCGCAAGCCCGAAGACATTCACACCATTCTGGTCAAAGGCGCTGGGAACGGCGCGATGCCAGCTTGGGGTAATCGATTAGGCAAGAATGAACTCGTACTGGCTTCATGCTATGTCATGTCGCTTCGAGGCAAGAACCTAGAGGGCAAAGGACCAGACGGTCAGGAAATTGCTCCTTGGCCCGCAGCACCACCGGCTTCCGAAGATCCTGCACCCGGTAAAGCGGATAGCGAGAAGAAATAATGACCACTCAAGGTCAAACTCCAGATAGAAATGCACCGATTGAACTTCCTGTAGTTCAGGCTCCGAAAAACGAAGCTCTTTTGCCCGCTCCTGAGCATGTTCTCAGTACATTGGAGCGAGACGGTTCGCGTCGTTGGCTGTTTCCGAAGTTGGCTACGGGAGCTTGGTGGCATCGTCGCCGGATTCTGGCTTATGTGTTGATGTGCGTATTCGTGGTCGTGCCCCATTTGAAGATCTTTGGACGGCCACTTTTTAGAATCGACTTGATCGCGCGTGAGTTCACGTTTGTTGGTAAGACGTTTTATCCAACCGATACGCTACTGCTTGCCCTGTTGATTCTGTCTGCGTTCATTTCGATCGTATTCATTACGGCGGTGACTGGGCGAGCGTGGTGTGGTTGGGCTTGCCCGCAAACGGTCTACATGGAGTTCCTTTTCCGCCCCATCGATCGATTGTTCGAGGGAACCGCCGGCAAAGGCGGTAAGGCCAAAGTTCCGCTTTCGATTCCGCTCAAGGCATTGCGTTTCGTTGTTTACCTCTTGCTAAGCATGTTCTTGGCGCACACATTCCTGGCATACTTTGTGGGGCCTGAGAAGTTGCGAGATTGGATACTGCATAGCACTCCTTTCTCACATCCTGCGGCATTTTTGGTCATGGCTGTTACGACAGTTCTGATGACCTTTGACTTTTACTACTTTAGAGAACAGACTTGCTTGATCGCTTGTCCCTATGGACGTTTTCAATCGGTGATGTTGGACAAGCAATCGATGATTGTTGCCTACGACTACAACCGTGGCGAACCTCGCGAAAAAGGCAAACGACAAGAGGGCGATAACAAGGGGCATTGCGTGGACTGTCATCAGTGCACCGTGGTTTGCCCAACGGGTATTGATATTCGCAATGGATTACAGATGGAGTGCATCAATTGCACACAATGCATCGATGCCTGTGATGCCGTGATGAACAAGATCGGCCTACCTACTGGCTTGATACGCTAT
>CAUJKA010000290.1 GCA_963204965.1 Planctomycetota bacterium
CCGGTTGTCTAAGCTCGTTTGACACGTGATTTTCCTACGTGGGATGACGTTTCGACTCGACTTACTTTAGCTGGCTGACTACCTCGCAAACCGAAAACGAATCGACAAAGTAACCTGCGACCGGTATCGCCCACCAAGTACATGCAATACACAAAACGGCAATTCAAAGGTACCCTTTAACGTCAGATTTCCTGCATTCGCTAAGCTTCTGCACAGCAAATGTCGTGGCGAAAGCACTCCAGCCTCAGAATTTTTCAGCATGAATCACTCCAACCCAGCCTTTCCCAAACGAACTTACGAAGCACTCATTTTCGACTGCGATGGTACTCTGACCGATTCTATGCCACTGCACTTTGTGGCTTGGTCTCGCGCCCTCAGTCGTTATGGCGTCCATTTTCCTGAAGAGCGATTTTATGCACTCGGGGGAATGCCTTCGAAGCAGATTGTGAGTTTGTTGGCCGCCGAGCATGGTGTGGAAGTCGACGCACACACCGCGGCTCAGGAGAAGGAAAGCCTGTTCACCGACTTGCTTCAGCACCTAGCCCCGATTCATGAAGTCATCGAGGTTGCTAAGCATTTTCGTGGTCAAATCCCAATGGCGGTCGCTAGTGGAGGATATCGGCATATCATCCACCAGCAATTGGAACAGATTGGAATCATCGACTGGTTCCAAACCATTGTCACTGCTGAAGACACGACGCGTCATAAGCCCGACCCCGATGTTTTTCTACTGGCCGCCGAGCGAATGGGAGTGCGACCCGAAGCGTGCTTGGTGTATGAAGATTCCTCGCTAGGGATTCAAGCCGCGGACGCAGCAGGCATGGACCACATCGACATTCGCACCTTTTATCAGCCCAAAAAATACGTTGAGTAAAGCTAGCAGTTTCCGCTGTTATTTCCCAGCTCAAAGCGTTAGTTTTGATATTTCTTGGATTTCGGGCCGAAGGCCCAGCAATTTACCTAGCCCAGCCTGCAGGGCTGGGTGTTATTTCAATTCGGACACAGCCCCACGTGCCAGCTCAGCAATCCGACGCAATCGTACTTCGCATGACGCCGTGGAGCGAAACGAGCCTGATCGGATCGTTGTACACGCGAGACTTCGGGAAGATCTCGGTGGTCGCCAAGGGAGCGCGACGACCGAAAAGTCCCTTCGAAGCTGCTCTTGACCTACTTTCGGTGTGTCGCGTAGTGTTCATCGACAAGTCCTCTGACTCGCTTTACGTACTGACCGAAGCCAAACTGTCGCGCCGATTTCGTACGACTGGTGGCGAGTTATTGAGACTGTACTGTGCGTATTACCTTGTTGAGTTATTGGAGAAGTTAACCGACCAACACGATCCCCAACGCGAATTGTTTGACTTAGCCGTCGACACCATCAGACAGCTTGAACATTCCGAATCGGAGGTTCGCAGCGTGGTGTTGCGATTCGAGTTGCAACTGCTCAGACTGACCGGACATCTACCTAGCTTTCGCCTTTGTGCTCAATGTGGCTGCGAAGTGGAAGCAAAAAGTGGATGGCTGACCTATGGGCCGCTGTCAACTGGAGTGTTATGCAACCAATGTTCGAGTGGGGGAAGGCAATTGATGAGGATACCAATTGCTGTGCGTGATTATGTGGAAGGTTTTGCCGACACTGCTTGGCAATCGATTCCGGTAACTGAATATGTCGAAGGTCATCGTGCCACAATTCGCGCCATGATGATCAAGACGTTTACGTGCATGCTGGATCAAAGACTTAAACTACATCCTTACCTTGAGGAGCTAGGGCGTTGACACGGAAGTCCCCGCCAATCAGACGCAAACCAATCCTGCTTAGCATGATGTGGGCAAGTGCGCTGATCCTGCCGGCAACAGGTTGCACAATGTTTTCAGGCAAAGACAAGGATTATGATCAGGCTCGCAAGTCGATCAATAATCCCTACGGCAATGGTGTGCACCGACCCGAAGGGGTCACCGCCGAAAACACAACCAAGACATCGAAGGTGCTCGAGACGCTAGGATTGTCTCAAAAGCGCCGTAAAGACATGGCTGCAGCCAAAGCGGCTTATCTGGATGGCGAAAAGGAATTTGAGCGAGCCAAGGGCCTAGAAGGCACCGCGCGTCGTGATTCCTTCCGTTTAGCCTCCAAGCATTTCAAGAAGTCCGCAGACAATTGGCAAAGCTCGCAACTCGCTCAAGAAGCGATGATGATGCAGGCTGAAAGTCTGTTCTTTGCCGAAGACTATTACAAAGCTGAACAAACGTACGCAGGTCTAGTCAAAGAGTACCCTCGCAATCCTTACCTCGACCAAATCGATGCGCGTCGTTTTGAGATCGGTGATTTCTGGCTTAAGACCAATGCTGCGAATCCAAAATCATTTATGTCGGTCAACTTTACCGACAACAAGCTCCCTTGGAATGATACAGCCGGACACGGTAAGCGTGCGCTGGAGAACGTTCGCTTAGACAGTCCCATCGGTAAGCTGAGCGACGATGCCACGATGCGTCTGGCGATCAACTACTACGAGAAGCAAGATTGGGAAATGGCCGCAACCACTTTCGGTGAATTGCGGATGACCTATCCCGACAGCGAGCATCAGTTCAAGGCGCAGTTCCTTGAGCTGCAGAGTTTGCTGGCGGCCTACATGGGACCAGAATACTCCGATGCGCATTTGATCGAAGCTGACAAACGTGCGAAGGCGATTGTCAAACAATTCCCTAAAGACGCTCAGACCAAGCAGCTTGAACTTCGAGAGTCCATGGCGACGATCAGGTACTTGATGGCAGAACGCGAATGGCATAGCGCTGAGTATCGCTACCTGCAAGGCGAAAATCTATCGTCTCGAATGTACCTTGAACAACTGATCGAAAAGTATCCCGACACTAAGTTCGCGGAGCTAGCTCGTGAACGTTTGAATGAGGTCCAAGGCAAGCCCGATCGACCGCCTCAAAAATTTGCGCCGCTGGTAAAACTATTTAATGCCGATAACGATGACCGTACTTGGAAACGACCGGTATTCGATGACAAATAGTCGCGTGCATTGGATCGCTCGTTGCATTGCTGTGATCTGTTGCTGTTGGTTAGGCGGCTGCGCTGCTTACCAGTTCGGCAACGGATCGCTTTACAATCCTAACATTCGCACCGTCCATGTCCCGATCATCCGCAACGATACGTTCCGACATGAGATCGGCGTGCAGCTCACCGAAGCTATTGTGCGTTCGATTGAGTTACGTACGCCCTACAAGGTTGTAGGTGATCCCAGTGCCGATAGCGTGCTGACTTGTCGCGTGACCAATCAAGGCAAGCGAGTGATCGCCGAGAATCGCTTTGATGAACCTCGCGCGCTGAATACGACTCTTAGCGTCGAAATGACTTGGACAGATCGGCAAGGCAATTTGCTGATGACCAATCGCTTTGTTCCCGTCGGAGAACTAGCCTTCTATTTCGTTCAAGGTAGCGACTTCATCCCTGAAGGCGGTCAAAGCATCGCCACTGCTCAGCAGAAAGCCGTCGAACAACTGGCAGATCAGATTGTCAGCCAAATGGAATCGCGCTGGTAAACAGGCTTGAGGCTTGAGGCTTGAGGCTTGAGACTTGAGACTTGAGAGCTTAAATCAGACTGGGCCGCAGAGCAATGAACTCTCCCGCGCGCTGTACCTGACCGTTATGTGATTTAACTCATTTCGCGGGAGAGTCGCGTGGTGAGTGGTGCGAGCCATAAGCGGTGAGGGCGAACGCAGCCGACCGAAGCGAATCACTCATCCTCTGCCGCTGGACATTCTAACCAGATCGTTGTTTTTGCAGCGAGATTGCCCTTGAGTCTAACCTGGTTAAACCCGTCAGGAATTTGACCTACTAGAGAGTCCACGGTGGGTTTCGTTCCTCAACCGCACCCTACTTAAGCCTATCCCCAAGTGTGCCACGCTAGTCACTGGCGTTCTTCCTCAAGCCTCAAGGCTCACACCTCAAGCCTGTTCCTGCTACTCTGCGCCTACGAAAAAACCCAAGCCATAACTGCCTGGGTTTGTTCTTGCATGTTCAGACTTAAAACTGAATCGCGGTTAGCTGTCGGCCAACGGAGTCTTCTTTTCGGTGATGACTTCGCACTGAGTCGACATCTCAGCGTTCAGCTTGATGTACTCTTGTTGATCGTCAGGCACGTTGTCTTCGTGGTAGATCGCTTCGACAGGGCACTCGGGTACACAGGCTTCGCAATCGATGCATTCATCAGGGTGGATGTAAAGCATGCGCTCGCCCTCGTAGAAGCATTGAACGGGGCAAACGACGACGCAATCGGTATACCGGCAACCATCACAGGGTTTTGTTACTACGTGAGTCATTCTGGGTGAGACCTTTCTAGGATTGGAAAAGTGTCGCAATCAGCGCGACACCTGACTCCAACAAACTTCGTTTACGTTATCGGCGCACAGGCTTAAATTCCAGCTACCGAACTGAAAAGATCGAGGTGTTTCCTTATCAATTCGGCGTGATGTTAGGCGGACTTGGTAAGCTTGTCAAGCGAAACAACCACGAGCCATTCTCGCCGTAAGTCTCGCGATCCCTGGACTTATGAGGGAAACTGGCCGTTCGAAAGCAGCTCGAATTGGTCAGCCGGGAACTTTCTGACTCATTGTGGGTCAAATTCAGGCGGCAAATAGCTATCTTTCCAGGCACCAGCTATGCTAATTAGACATCTTGTGGTGGAATCGTTTCCCCCAGCTAAACCCAGTTCTACGTGACGCACCGACAACGTGGTTCTATCCGACCTTGACCGTACGCTTTTAAATCGCTGCCTGGCGGGCGCCAGTGGGGCTTGGGAGGATTTTCTAGACCGCTATCTACCGTTGCTAGTTCACGTGGTCAACGAAACCGCCAAGCTGCGGTTCGACCGATTGCCCGACCAGTGGCGCGATGATGTAGTAGCGGAAGTGCTTTTGACTTTGGTTGACAACCAATTCGAAGTCTTGCGACAATTTCAGGGACAGAGCTCGTTGGGCACCTACTTAGTTGTGGTTGCTCGGCGTGTTGCTGTGCGAAAGATCGGTAAGCTTCGACGACTCAACACCTCGACGATTGTCAGCGAGCCCGCCAGTTCAACTGACCATGGCATTGAAGATCTTCTTGAGCAATCCGAGCAGGTACAACATTTGCTCGGCAAACTTCCCGACACCGAAGCTCAAGTCATTCGCATGTTCCATCTCGAACATCGCAGCTATGCCGAAATCAGCTCGCAAATGGGCATTCCTGAGAATACAGTCGGACCACTTCTCTCCCGCGCTCGCACTCGCATGAAGTCGCTCAGCGAGTCGGCCTAGCGTTTGGCCTAGCGCGTTGTCAAAGCAGCGCTACATATACTCGCCCTTAAGCTGATTTTTCGTTTAACGGCAAGCCGAAGGCGACTTTTTCCTTCCCGACAACACGTGCCCATCCGCTATAATTGAAACGATATCATGTTTAGTATGAGCCGCAGCAATGTGTTTAACCGTTAGCCGCAGGCGTACGCGAAATGATCACGCGACCTGTGCTATTTACGAGTACGCCTGCGGCTGACCGTTAAACTCTGTTTAACACTTCAATCAATCGCACAACGATGGGCTGTCATGAGCACCGACCTTTCACCTCAGTTTGCCGAATACGCACATACCGACCGAATGATAACGGTTGACTACCCTAAACACTGGGCAATCGAGGTCAATCCGAAGCATCCGCTGTGCGTTGAATTCAAGTCGCCAGAGGTCGATGGGGTCGGGGCGCTGATTATCTCAAGTCCGGTTGCAGTGAACGCGGCCGCCTTCACCAATGAGCAGCAACTGCAAGACTGTCTGCATTTGGTTCTGGAACAGGCAGGGATTGAATCGGGCGGCGAGTCCTCGAAACTGCTGTACTATCCTTCGCATCATGCGCGGCTGAAGGACGGTACTGATGCTTGGGCTCTGATCCATGAAGACTTACTAATTGTCATTCAAGTTCGATACCCAGAATCGCACGAACACATCTATCGTCCGCTCTACGATCGCATGTTAACGTCGCTCCGTATCAATCGCCAGCAGCAGGGAGCTCAATTGCGACTACGCTTAGAAGTTGTCCAACAACTCAAAGTGCTTTTGCCCGATGCAAAGTGCGAGCTCCAAGGCGATCGCATAAGTCTGGACACCATCGAGATTGGAGTGGAGAGCTTGGAAGCGATGATCGGGCAAAACCCCGGCGCACGCGACGAGCTGATTGAGCGATACGTCGAGGCGATCGTGCAAGTGGCCCAGCGACACAAGAGCATCGGACAGGAGAGTTGGGCAGAGGTGCAGTCGATGCTCTATCCGATGATTCGACCAGACGGCATTGTTCACGCATTAGACAAAACGGCTCAAAAGACCGAATCCAAAGAGGCGGTCGAGAAGATGCAGCCCGTCGCGTCGCCTTGGTTAGCGAATCTGGTGGTTTGCTACGCTATCGATTCGCCACATACTTTGCGGATGGTTTCGCATATGGATCTTGAACGATGGGGAGTCGATATTGCACAACTGCACGATCTTGCGATGAGCAATCTCATGCAAGGT
>CAUJKA010000291.1 GCA_963204965.1 Planctomycetota bacterium
TGTGGACACTGTCAACGATTCACTCTCGTTCGATGCGTTTATCGATTTCGCAGGTGATATCGATTCATATTACTTTGCGCCACAGTTTAATGGAACCTATACGATCGACGTTGGCGATTTTGGAAACACAGTCGATCCCGAAGTGGCAGTGTACGTCGCCAGCACGGGGGCGCGAGTCGGCTACAACGATGACTTGTCTGCCTTCAATGATGATGCGCGATTGACACTGAATCTGACGGCCGATGTGCGATATATCGTTGCTGTTGCAGATAACCCAAATACAACGGCCGGAAATGTGTCCATCATTGTCACCGCTGCTTTCAGGACTGGTTCCTTTCTTTTGACGCCCGATGTTTTTGGCGACGCCACGGCTTCCGTTTTATTGGATGTGCCCACGGACATTGACTACTACTCGATTACCGCGCCAGCAGACACGACGGGCGTCTTGACAGTTTCTACGTCGGGATCAACGTTTAATCATCGACTGGCACTTTTCAATTCAGCGGGAACGCTGCTCCAAGGTCCATTGGTGTCGCTTTCTTACTCGAGTGTAGATCCAAATGCTGAGTACCGAATCGCTGTCTTCTCAAACCAGTATGCGACCGCTGGTACTTTAAACCTAAATATCGATTTCGCCGAACGAGGCGCGATTGTCACCAATACGCTTGATTCGGGACCAGGGTCACTGAGGCAAGCAATTCTAGACGCAAATGCGCATCCCAATGTGACTGGGCAGGCGGACAAAATTGCCTTCAATATTCCTGGTGCCGGTCCACATAACATCGCGCTGACGACTGCCTTACCAACTATCACGGAAGCTGTTGATATCAATGGTGCCACTCAACCTGGTACTCTCGAGTTCCCAACCGTTGCCATTGATGGAACAGCCTTAGTGGGCTCAATTGATGGTTTTAGAATCACCGGTTCCAATACAACAATTGGCTGGCTCAATGTTCGCAATTTCCCAAGCGATGGCATTGAGGTACAAGCAGACGACGTTTGGCTATTCTCTAACAAGATTGGAACGGATTGGGGCGGCATCGCCGCAATGGGAAATAAAGAATTCGGCGTTCGAGTTCAAGGCGGATCGCGCAACCGTATTGACTCGAATGTAATCTCTGCAAATGCCCTCGGCGGTATCGCAATTTTTGGAGATACAGCTGACAACAATGAGGTAACTGAGAATATCATCGGTGCTCAAGTCGGCGGACTAATTGCATTGCCAAACGCAAAGAATGGACTAACCATCACCGATGGCGATGCAACTTTCGTCAGTAACAATGTGATCTCGGGGAACACGCTTGCAGGTATGGTTCTTTCAGGAAGTTCGACCGGTAATAGAGTTGCCGGTAATAAGATTGGAACCAAGGTCACGGGAAATGCTGCACTGCCCAACGGCGGTGAAGGCATCGTCATTCAGTCTTCTGGAAATCAAATCGGCGGCAATTCAGTCGCCTTGCGAAACGTTATTTCTGGAAATGCGAAAACTGGAATCACGATCAGCGGCGTTGCGGCTTCCAACAATGTGATCGAAGGAAACGTGATCGGAACAAGCGTCAATGGAAATGTGGCGATTCCCAACACTACAGATGGGATTCTAGTTATCAATGCGTCCAATACCCGGATCGGCTCATCCACAACAACCGCCACGCGTAACGTGATTTCCGGTAACGGAGGATCTGGAGTGACATTCACTCAGGCAGGTACAACTGGCGGCTTGGTGGTTGGTAATTTTATTGGAGTCGCATCCAATGGAACAACGCCTCTCGGCAATACGCTTAATGGCGTTTCACTGACCTCGGGTGCAACGAATGTGCAGATTGGCGGTTCAAATACACTTTCACAAAACGTAATCTCCGCCAACAAATCGAATGGCATCTCGATCTTGGCCAACTCCAATAACAACCGTGTATCGCGTAACAAAATCGGAACGACAGTATCCGATGCGACTCTTGGAAATGTCGGCTCTGGTATCGCCATCCAAAGCTCCGGTAACACCATCGGCGGAGCCAACGTCAACTTTCAGAATATCATCGCAGGTAACGCTAATGGAATAACAGTCTCCGGCGCGACGGCCATCAATAACACGATTTCATTCAACACGATTGGCACTGACACTGCACCTAACGTCGGTCGTGGAATTCAGTTCTTGAGTAATGCGTCCAGCAATACAGTTGGGCCCAGCAATACTATTCGACGCAACGAAACTGGAGTTCGCATCAACGACGGCAGTATAAGAAACAAAATCACTCGAAATTCAATTAGTAACAACGTAAACCTGGGAATCGATCTGTTTCCTACTGCGGGAGTCACGGCGAATGACACATCCGATGCCGATACTGGCGCAAACCTATTGCAGAATACACCGGTGATCTCTTCTTCCCCGCTGCTTATAGGAACGAACCTGGAAATCGGATTCCAAGTCAACAGCTCCCCAACTAACTCGGCTTATCCTTTAACTGTCGAGTTCTTCGTAAGTGATGGTAGTGGCGAAGGGGCAAAATTTATTGCAAGCACGATTTATACCTCAGCCAATTTCGCAGCGGGGGTGAAGACCATAAGCTTTGTGGTAACCGGTTTGGGCATTGTCGCTGGGACAAGCAAAATAGTTGGGACTGCAACAGACCTCAATGGAAACACCTCAGAGTTTTCCGCTCAGAGTACGGTCGCGTCTGGAGGTGCGGGTTTCAGAGCCGCTGCCCTGCAAAGCCGCAGCAGTTTGGCAGCCAGCTCAGATCAGGCAGCTGTTCGTGCCCAAGCAATGTCGTTGATTAACTTTATCAACGTTAGCGGCACTTTGAATGGAACCGTCCAGCTCTCGAGCTCTGGGCCAACAGCAGCGAAGTATGACGTGAGCCGTGATGGAGTCGTTAGCCCTTACGATCTATTGCTTGTTGTTCAAGGGCTACAGAAAAGTCGCCCGACGAATCAAGCTATCCAATCGTCCGAGCAACTGGTAGATCGCGCCTTTTGGGACTCAGTTCTAAGCGATATTGACGTGGCTGACTTGATCGAAATTGCTCCTGCGTTAGCAAAGAGCAATTGGTTGAAACGACAATGATTTCCCCACAGGATGTTTGACTAAGTCTTGCTCATCTCTTTAGCCCAGGAATCCTTAAGACTCACGGTGCGATTGAAGACTAGCTTATCAGCGGTCGTATCAGGGTCGACACAGAAATAGCCTGTGCGTTCGAATTGGAATCGATCGCCAGCTTTGGCAGTCTTCAAAGCGGGTTCAACTTTTGCGGTAACGACTTTTAAGTTGTCAGGATTGAGGTTGTCCAGGAAAGTCTTTCCAGCGGGAACGTCTTCTGGATTCTCATTCATACACAAGCGGTCGTATAGGCGAACTTCTGCATCGATAGCATGTTGAGCACTGACCCAGTGAATCGTGCCCTTGACCTTGCGTGTTGCCGTAGCGGTCTCGGCTCCAGAGCGAGTCTCGGGATCGTAAGTACAGCGAAGCTCAACAATCTCGCCCGCAGCATTCTTAACCACTTCATCGCAACGGATGATGTAGCCGTATCGCAGTCGAACTTCTGCGCCGACGGTCAAGCGGAAGAACTTCTTGGGGGCGTTCTCCATGAAGTCATCGCGTTCGATAAGCAAGTTACGCGAGAATGGAATTTGCCGTGTCCCCGCTGATGCGTCTTCGGGATTGTTGACGGCTTCCATCAACTCAACTTGATCTTCTGGATAGTTGGTAATGGTGATTGGAAGTGGATTCATCACTGCCATCACGCGATTGGCGACGGCATTTAAATGCTCTCGCACCGAACTTTCCAACACGCCCATATCGATCGTGCTATAGAATCGCGCTACGCCGATCTTTTCACAGAAAAGTCGAATGCTCTCAGGCGTATATCCACGTCGACGAAGCCCGCTGATGGTCGGCATTCGCGGATCATCCCAGCCACTGACGTGCTTCTCAGTGACCAGTTGCAGCAGTTTGCGTTTACTCATCACAGTGTAGGACAGATTCAGTCTCGCGAACTCGATTTGGCGAGGATGATAAATGCCAAGCTCGTTGCAGAACCAATCGTACAGCGGCCGGTGATCTTCAAACTCGAGCGTACAGATCGAATGCGTAATGGTCTCGATCGAATCGCTCTGACCGTGAGCCCAATCGTACATCGGATAGATGCACCACTTATCGCCGGTTCGATGATGGTGCGCATGGAGGATGCGGTACATCACCGGATCGCGCAGGTTGACATTAGGAGCCGCCATGTCGATCTTGGCGCGTAATGTTCTTGCCCCGTTAGGGTACTTTCCAGCCCGCATCTCTTCGAACAAAGTCAAGTTCTCTTCGACACTACGATCGCGGAAAGGACTGTTCTTGCCAGGTACGGTCAATGTGCCGCGGTACTCGCGAGTCTGCTCGCTAGTCAAGTCGCAAACGTAAGCCTTGCCGGCTTTGATAAGCTGTACGGCCCAGTCATACAGTTGCTCGAAATAGTCCGAAGCGTAGTGCAATTCATCCCATTCGAATCCCAGCCATCGCACATCGTTCTGAATGGAGTCGACGTACTCTTGCTCTTCTTTGCTTGGGTTAGTGTCGTCGAAGCGCAGATTGCAACGCCCACCATAGCTTTTAGCTAAGCCGAAATTCAAGCAGATACTTTTGGCGTGGCCGATGTGCAGGTAACCATTAGGTTCAGGCGGGAAGCGGCTGATAAAAGTCTTGCCGACGAGTTTAGGGCTTTGGAGATCCTTTTCGATCTCTTGCTCAACAAAGTTCAAACGATCTTTCTTGCCACCGTCGCCGTGTAAACTGTCCCCATGCAACCCGTCTCCGTCCACACCGTTTCCGCCGGTGGTGTCGGCGTGCTCGCCTGAATTCATGATGCCCGATTCCCGCTAAATAGCCGTAAAAACTTAGAAGATACCATGCTACCGTTGGACCTACAGAGCTCCAATCCCAACCCAAGGTTCAGTGGGAAGAATCTGGTCAATGCGCATTTTCATAACCCGATTCGTTAGCGAGGGACGTCTTGGACGTTGGCCCGAAACATCGCGAAAAGTCAGTCCTTGGGTAACGCTTTTTGATGTTGCACTGTTTCTGGGATTTCGGGCCGAAGGTCCAGCAATTTACATAGCCCAGCCCATCGGGCTGGGTAAAGAAGCTTAAGTAGGTTAAGGGCCAACGGCCCGCCGGTTTGCAGTCAAACCGGCGGGCCGTTGGCCCTGTCTGTGTGGTTCGAATTCAAGTCCCAGCCCGTTGGGCTGGGCTAGGTAAACGGACAGGGCTTCGCCCTTAAATCCAAAGAGCGCAGCTTCAATACTAACGCTTGGGGTTGTGAAAATCCCCGACCTAGCCAACCACGGGGGCTGAAAGATCGCTATGGACGCTATCGATAATCGCTGGTTCGATAATCTTCCGCTCCTCAGCAAATCCAACCATCAATGCTAGATCGCAAAGACGGTTGATGCGTCGCGGAATACCCTGCGAAAATTGATGGATGCGTTCGAGCGAAGCTTCCTCGAAGATCGACTCGGTTGTTCCGCCGGAACTTCGAATGCGATGCTGAATGTAGGAGATTGTCTCTTCGGGCAGCAAGCGGTTGAGCATGCACTTGACCGCCAGTCGTTCGTCCAACGGATGGTAACGTTCGACGTGGGACAACAACGTAGGCTGACCAACAAGAACCAATGTCCAAGCTGATTCGCCAGGACTTTGCGAACTGGCGACGTTCAATAGCAATCGCAGTGGCTCAAGCAACCCGCCTTGCTCGAGCAGGTGAGCTTCATCGACAACAATCACGGCATGTCGATTCTGCTGAAGGTTCTTCTGAAGCATTTGCTCAAATCGAGTCAGGTCCGCGGATGGTTCTCGCGGCCATTGCTCGTTAGACGGATCAATCTGTTCGACCACAAATCTCACTAGCTGTTCGGCGCTCAGCGTTGGGAAGACAAGATGATAGACAGGTCGAAACGAATCGTTCAACTGACGAAGCAACATCTCTGATATCAGCGACTTGCCCATGCCTGTTGGGCCGCACAACATTGCCGCAGCGCGACGATTCTCAATCGCATAACGCAACTTGAGCATCGCGGCCTGGTGAGTTTCCGAAGGATAGTAGAACTCAGCCGAAGTCTTGTTTTCAAAGGGCCTGTTCTTCAGTCGCCAATAGGATTCGTACATCGTTGTTTCCTTCTAAGCTTGGGACATATATCCCTAGAGCACTAATGTAGAGCACTGATGTTTTAGGCTGCGAAGTTCTCGACTAATCCAATCGAAGCAATACCGGTTTGGCGAATCTGTCGCAGGCAGGATTCGATGCGATCTGGTGAGCTCAAGCGACGATCGACTACGGCAACTACAGCATGAATCACACCCAGTTCACCGAGCTTGCGAACCATACTTCGCGGAGAAGACATGTTGCCCAAATCGACAATCACGAGGTCAAAGCTCTGTGAAAGTTCCTGAAGCATGCGAGCCACGTTGTGCTCGTTCAATTCCGGAGCGTTCAGTCTTTCCAGTAGTGGGACCAAAGTGACTTGATCATCAACCGAATGAACTGCAATCTCCTCCAAAGGCATGCGTTTGGCGACAGCTTCGTGCCAATCCACATCCAATTCCAAATTGGTTTGATAGGACAGCGATGGATTTTCAATATTGCTATCGACCAAGGCAATATTCAAACCGTGCTTTCCAGCAAGCATGGCCAAGCAACAGGCCACAGTCGAAGTGCCTTCACCGCTTTGAGGGCTGGTGACAGCCAAGACTTGTAGGCCTTCTTGGCAGGCTCGCATCAGGTTCTCAACCACAGTCGAAGACTCTTCGTCCATTGCTCGCGACAATTCGGAGCAAACTTGAGGCCACTGCAATCGATCGACTTCCCAAAGTGGATTGAAGATCTTCATGCGAGCTTGACGTAAGACTTGCTCGCGGCGTTTGGTTTTTTCCAAATTGCGAGTATGCGAGTCACCCATGGTTTCTGGGTGAGGCATCGGTGTGATCGTCGAAAATCCTACAGACGCGTTACTTTGAGTCGTATCGCTAGAACGCGCAACCATCGGTCCGCGGCCTACTGGCTGAGGCTGGTAGTTGGTTGGCATCGCAGGTGTTGTCGCCATAGATGCTGTATTCATCGACGCAGTATTCATCGGAGCCGAATTCATCGGTGTAATCACCGACGCAGTACCCATGGGCTTCATGGTAGCTTGCTGAGCGCTGGCTCGTTGAGCGACCGGCTGACTAGCTTGCTGAGGATTGGCTTGTTGAGTATTGGCTTGTTGTGGATAAGTTTGTTGCATGGACTGCTGTCGGGCCTGCAAATCGGCCTGCGACTGAGCACGCATGATTTGCTCCAACTCCATATCGTAAGCCGTTGGACTTTCGTCGTCCCCTTCCATGGGCTCGACAAATCCCGGCGGCATACTGGCACCGCCACTGTTGGCTGCATAGCTTGGTCGATCCAGTCGGAAGATCTCGCCACCTTGATTCTTGGTAGCAATTTGCTGGGCCAAGTTTTGTTGAGGCTGCGAGCTTCGCGTGTCTGCGGCCGTACGTGTAGGACTCATCGCCGGACGTGTCACCACTTCCTTCGCAGGTGATGGCACACGTTCAGGGCCATCAGCAGCGGCAGCTTGATTGCGAATTGGCTGTCGTCGTGTTGATGCCATCGCGGTATTAGGTGCCACGACAGTCGTACCGCCGAACAGTAGCGAGTACATCGTTTCGTCCCACTCGGTCATCTCTTGTTGAGAGAGTGTTTCCACTTGCTGCGAAAGAGCTTCGACTCGTTGAGCAACTGTCGAGGCAGTCTGAGAGTGAGTTGGAGTCGGAATCGGTGCCGCAGCGCGCATCGGTGGTGGCACTTGCGTCATTGGATAGGCCTGCGGAACAGGTTGAGCTGGCTCGCGCGGAGGTGTGAATAGATGCGGCGCTGGAATTTGAACGGTGGCCGTATCAAACCGAACCATCAAAGGATCTTGTTGCTGACTGGCCGCAGTTTCACCCGAAGGAGCTACAGGATTGGTGTTACCACCTTTGCCATAAGCTTTGATGAATACTCGATTGAGATTTTCTGAGCCCATCGGTGCTTCCTTGACTACTCTGCGCGTTGCGAAAGATATTGAATTAACGAACCGGTTGATAACGATTAGCTGGAGCGTTTTGCGTGTTGGCCGACTGTGAAGCTTGACCAGCTCGCATCAGATCAACATATGCCTTGATGATCGAGTCCACTTCGCCGTTTGCTTCCGGTGTGACTGTTGTTCGCACGTTGCTTGGAGTCGCTTGACCCGCTGGCAACTGTTGAGTGCTTACCGTCGATGCGTTTACTCCAAGGCCTGGAGTGCCTGGATTTGATCCGCTAGGATTCGTTGAGCCGGCGACCAAGTTTGGAATGGTCGGCGAAGCTGGATATGCTTGACCATAAGTGGTGGAGCCTGTCGCGGCTGGGCTGCTTAAAGTTGGACTGGATAGTGTTGGGTTGGTCAGTGCAGGATTGTTCAAAGCTGGTGAAAGGCTTGGAGCATTGGTATCCAGCGCGAACGAGTTCGGATTCAGCGAAGCTGGTGTGAAGGATGGAAGCGATGGCTCAGCCAGTGGACTTAAGCCTCCCGCACTATTGCTTGCTCCATCGTACAGCGACGGGCTTTGTCCCAATTGCATTGATGCCGATTGTGCTTGAACGCCATTGTTATTGGATACGTCGCGATCGTTCAGGAGTTGCAACGAATTGTTTGGCATTTGAAGCGGTTCGAGCAACTGAGCGGTAGCCAGTGGTTGAGCCAGTGGTTGAGATAGTGGTTGAGATAGTGGTTGAGATAGTTCCTTGGCAGGATTCTCAAGTGTAAGCGTGTTGCTATTGTCGTTCGAAAAGCTATTGCTGCTGGGTGGACTTACAAGACTGTTCACCAGAGCATCGGCCGCGCTATTGTCAATGGCTGTCAGTGCAGCAGGCTGGTTGACCTGGTTGCCAGGGGTGGTAGTGACCGGCGGAATCTTCATGTCGTTTAAATCACCGAACTCGCTCTTCGAGCTGCTATCGGTGGCGATTGTATTGTTGCCAGCGCGGCCTCGAGATCGAAGCACGGCGATGCAGGCGAAGTAAGCGGCGACCAACAGAAGGATCAGGATGACACCGCTTGACCAATGTTCCCACCATGTTCGTGGCGGCTCATCGGCTTCCATAGGTTGACTAGTGATCGAGACTGGTAGAGACGCGGGCGTTGAACTCGCTTCTGGCATGGGCGCCGCGGCGAATTCCATCAACGACTCAGTCGGCATATCTGCAACCGGAGGCAGCGGTTGTAGCTGTACGCTCGGCAAACGAAACAAGACGGGCGTCGTCTCGAGCATGGTCTGAGCCTGCAAGCGCGAGCTTGGTCTCGAACGATCGAGTTGACTTGGTGTTGACTTGGCCATTGCTGAGCTTCCTTCTCATCTCCGCCGTGCATCATGCTGGCGGTATCTCAAGTTTCCATACCGGAAAAGCACCTTGGAGATCAAGACCATGCGGTTTTCCGTTACCAGAACAGTTCATCGTCTCTAATCATCGTCATTGACTTTAGGGCTCTTGAGGCTTTTGTCGGTTAAGCTGAGTTTTTCTGTCGCGAAGACTGGGCGCAAAGGGCGTTTTGAGGGCTATAGCGAGAATGAGTCGATCCTTGAGGCTACCGTCTGACGGTCGTTGCATCGAGCCGTCTAGGGGGCTTCCAAGGTCGAGCAATGCAAATTAGCCTTGCTTTTCAGAGACTTTTAGCCGATAATCCTTCGATCCGGATTAACGGATGAATACCCTGTCGCAATTCCCTGACTTGGGGCGGAAGTTTTTGGAGAATGCCATCAAATTGGCTTCTCGATTCGCCTGAAGCCTTGGCCGAAGTGGATTTCAAAACCCAAAGCGTTACGGCTTGTTGCGTTAATCCCAACCCGAAGCGTCAGCGAGGGACGGATCAAAATTGGCCGGAAAACCTTGAAAAAGTCAGTCCCTCGCTAACGCTTCGGGTTGTGAAAAAGAGCTTTGGCCGACGATATTTGGATAATTAATCCGCCGCGATTTGACCATTTTTGCATAGAAACGATTTTGAAAAATGTCCTCAGTGAATCGAACTCAACAACTTCTCGACGCCCTCACCAAACGCATCCTGGTTCTCGACGGCGCGATGGGAACGATGATTCAGCGGCTGGGGTTAGATGAAGCGGCGATGCGTGGTGAGCGATTTGCTTCGCATCACAAGGATCTGAAGAACTTCGCTGACATTCTGGCCCTAACTCACCCCGAGAAACTTAGCCAGATTCACCGTCAGTATTGTGAAGCTGGCGCGGACATCGTTTCCACCAATACCTTCGGAGCAAGTCCGGTGGGTATGGAGGAGTTCGATCTGCCCAATCCTCTTGAACTAGTCCGCGAGATCAATGCTGCAGCCGTGGCCTGTGCGCGGAAGGCTACCGACGAATTCACTAAGTTGACTCCGGATCGCCCTCGCTTCGTTGCTGCCAGCATTGGACCGACCGCGCGACAGATGGCCATTAGTACCAAGGTCGATGACGCAGCCTATCGAAACACTGATTATCACACGATGGTCGATTCCTATTACGCACAAGTTGCCGCGCTGGTCGAAGCCGGTACAGACATTCTTCTAACCGAGACGGTGATCGATACGTTGAATTTGAAAGCCTGCCTCTTCGCGATTAGCAAATATTTCGAGGATTCGGGCCACAGCGTACCAGTGATGATCAGCGGAACGTTTGATATGGGCGGTCGTACGTTTGTCAGCGGTCAAAGCGTGGGCGCGTTCTGGACATCGATCAGTCACTTTCCAATGCTGAGCGTTGGGATGAACTGCGCACTAGGGCCAGACATCATGAGGCCACACCTTGAAGACCTAGCCAAGTTGACGACCAGCTACGTAAGCTGCCACCCCAATGCAGGTCTCCCGAACGCCATGGGGCAGTACGATTTAGACCCGCCGACGATGGCTGCGATGGTTCGCGATTTCGCCGAGAACGGCTGGCTGAACATTGTCGGCGGCTGCTGTGGTACAACTCCGGATCACATTCGCGCGATTGCGGATGCAGTCAAGGATTGCGAGCCGCACAAGAAACACCCGCGATCGACCAACACGCAGTTGAGCGGACAGCTCCCTCTAGAGTTGCGACCTGAGTCGAACTTCACGATGGTCGGCGAGCGAACTAATGTGACGGGCTCCAAGGCTTTTGCCAAACTGATTCGCAACGGGCAGTTTGAAGAGGCCGTTGAGGTAGCTCGTCAACAAGTGCTTGGTGGTGCCACGATCATCGACATCAACATGGATGATGCATTGCTGGATGGCGCGGAAGCGATGACTCGATTCCTTCGGCTAATCGCTGGAGAATCGGACATCGCATCGGTACCGGTCATGATCGACAGCAGCAAATGGGAAGTACTCGAGGCTGGACTGCAAAATACGCAAGGCAAGTCGATCGTCAATTCGATCAGCTTGAAAGATGGCGAAGAGGAATTCCTTCGTCGAGCAGCTCTGATTCGTCGCTACGGTGCCGCCTGTGTGGTCATGGCCTTCGACGAACAAGGCCAAGCGGTCAGTCAATCTGAGAAGGTTCGCATCTGTCAGCGAGCTTACAAGCTGCTAACAGAAACGGCCAAGTTCCCGGCTGAAGATATCATCTTTGATCCGAACATTCTTACGGTCGCGACGGGCATCGAAGAACACAACAACTACGCCGTCGACTTCATCGAAGCGACTCGAGATATCAAGCGATTGTGCCCTGGAGCCAAAGTCAGTGGAGGCGTGAGCAACATAAGCTTCTCATTCCGTGGCAACGATTATGTCCGCGAGGCCATGCACTCAGCGTTCCTGTACCATGCTGTGCGAGCTGGTATGGATATGGGCATCGTCAACGCAGGGCAACTGGCGGTTTACGAAGACATTCCCAAGGATTTGCTGGTCCTTGTTGAAGACGTTCTCTTGAATCGCCGCGATGATGCGACTGAGCGATTGATTGAGTTCGCTGAATCGGTCAAATCTTCGGGCAAGAAATCAACTGGTGAAGATCTTTCCTGGCGAGAAACGGATGTTCGCTCACGATTGCAGCACGCCTTAGTGCGTGGCATCGACAAGTTCATCGAATTGGATGCCGAGGAAGCCAGGCAGAGTTCCTCGCGATGCTTGGATGTAATCGAAGGTCCCTTGATGGACGGGATGAGCGTTGTTGGTGATCTGTTTGGCGCGGGCAAGATGTTCCTACCTCAAGTCGTCAAGTCGGCGCGTGTGATGAAGAAAGCAGTGGCCTATCTCTCACCGTTTATGGAAGAGGAGAAGCGATTGGCTGGCTTGGATAAATCCGGCGGTCGCGGCAAAGTGCTGATGGCCACAGTCAAAGGCGACGTGCACGATATCGGCAAGAACATCGTTGGTGTTGTGATGGCTTGCAACAACTACGAAGTGATTGACTTAGGCGTGATGGTTTCCGCCGAGAAGATCTTGGAAGAGGCTCGCAAGCATAACGTCGATGTGATTGGGCTGTCGGGCTTGATTACTCCAAGTCTGGATGAGATGGTTCACGTTGCCAAAGAGATGAAGCGACTGGGAATGACCACGCCTTTGTTGATTGGTGGAGCCACAACCAGCGCGAAGCACACGGCAGTCAAGATCGCGCCTCAGTATGATCACGAGGTGGTTCACGTACTTGATGCATCGCGAAGCGTTCCTGTCGTTGAGCGGCTGACCAATCCCGACTCGCGACCCAAGTTGCGAGAAGAGAATCGAAAATTGCAGGTCGAGCTCGTCGCCAGCTATCAGGCTCGACAGGTCAAGCTGACTCCATACAACGATGCGTTTGCTCGACGGTTCGCTACTGATTGGACGACGGTCGAAATCCCGAAGCCAGCCTTTACCGGAACGAAGGTGCTAGCTGACTTCCCGATTGAAAAGCTGATTGACACCATCGACTGGTCACCGTTCTTCTGGACATGGGAGCTGCGAGGAAAGTATCCGAAGATCTTCAGCGACGCCCATTGTGGCGGCGAGGCTAAAGAGCTGTTCGACAATGCTCAAGCGATGCTCAAGCAGATCGTGGACAAGAAATTGTTCCGAGCCCACGCCGTTTACGGATTCTGGCCAGCGAACAGTGTTGGCGATGATGTGATCCTGTACACCGATGAAAGTCGGACCAAAGAGCTAACCACTTTCCACTTCCTGCGACAGCAATGGGAACGCAAGGGGCAAGATGATTTTCGTTCGCTGGCCGACTACATCGCTCCTCGCGAAACAGGTCGAGCGGACTATATTGGTGGCTTTGTTGTCACTACTGGCGACGGAACTGACGAACTTGCCAGGAAGTACGAAGCGGCCAACGACGACTATAACTCGATCATGGTCAAGGCTCTGGCGGATCGATTGGCCGAGTCGTTTGCGGAATGGTTGCACCGTCAAGCTCGTGAAGATTGGGGCTACGGAAAAGTTGAAGCCCTGTCTAACGAAGACTTGATCGAAGAGAAGTATCGCGGCATTCGACCAGCTCCGGGATATCCTGCTTGCCCCGACCACACCGAGAAGGGCTTGCTGTTCCAGTTGCTTGATGCGACGGCTAAGACGGGAGTCAAGCTTACCGAATCGTACGCGATGTGGCCTGCAGCTAGTGTTAGCGGAATGTACTTCGCTCATCCCGAGTCGCGTTACTTCACCGTTGATCGCATCACCAAGGATCAGGTCGAGAATTACGCTCGACGCAAAGGCATGCCCCTTCGCGAAATCGAGCGATGGTTAGCACCGAACCTGGGATATGATGCGTAGGTCGATGGGGCGGGCTATTGATTACGTCCAACCGGACTTTATCCGACTTGGCGACTGAACCAACTTCAGCCAATCAGCCAGGGAGCATCTAACTTATCAAAATGAACACTGGGAGGTTCCATTCTCAATTCTCCCAGGACGTTCATTTTTGATACTCCAGGACAGCTGCGATGACCGCGGAAGTATGGACATCGCGCGATCGGTATATGGGTGGCACAATCAATCAGTTGAATCGAGCCGAACTATGTGTCATACTTGTCGCCTTTCCTAATTATCTGGCGAGTTAGCCAGTTTCTGAATTTTGAATTGGTCGGAGAAGAATCACCTTGATTTTCGTCAGCTATCGTCACGAGGACACTCAGGTCTTTGTGACGGACCTTCACAATAGGCTTTCACAGAAATTTGGTGACTCGAGGGTATTTGTCGACTTCAATGGAATTCAACCTGGGGAAGCATGGCCAGACCGTATTCGCGAAGCCGTATTGGGTAGTCAAGTGCTACTGGCCGTGATAGGAAAGGAATGGGGTAATGCGAAGTATGCTTCAGGAAAAAAGGCTGGCAGACTTCGATTAGATGACCCAGAAGACTGGGTTCGAAAAGAAATATGCACGGCAATCCAACGAGGCCCGAAGCATATTAGAGTCATCGTAATACTCGTTGATGATGCAGAGCTACCAGAAACCGAATGGGAGTGTGAACTCGATCAGCTGCGCGAACTTCAACACACCACGATTAGGAGTCGAGGGGATTTCCATAGAGATTTTGAAGAACTGTGCGTGCGCCTACAGGAATTGTTGCCAATGTCGACAAGCGAACCTGCGATCGCCACGCGAACAACAACGAATACCAAAATTTCCCTTCCGAAGCGTCTTGGAGGAAAAATTCAGGACACAACTTTTGGCCGGCAAGTCCCTGCTCTATTCGAGTATTTGGAAAACTGCGAGCCCCCACTTTTTTTTCCCGAGATAACTTCACTCTCGACCTTCATCAACACAAGGCTGCACGCCCTTGATTCCTTGATAACGGACGATGCGCTTGACGTGATGAGTTTAGAAGACGTTGAAACAGCCGTCAAAACGATCCTTATCTTGGCTTTAGCGTTTTCGATTGACCCGCAGGAATTCTTCTGCCTTGTAGATCGGGGGGATGACAATTCATCGAGCAATATAGATTGGAACGCAGAGTGGCAGTCATTTCTGTCAGAAGCGAGCCGATACGACGGACGTAAGTTGTATCAGCTTCTTGGTTCAACAGAGCCGATTAAAGCCCCTCAATATGATCCTCGGGGAACCTCTCTGAGAGACAGTATCATAGTTCGTGAATTTCTGAGAACCAGAGTCGCAATGCTTGTCGAAAGTGCAGCTTTGCCTTTGTCGCATCGATTTAGTCAACGATTGTCAGAATTCTTTCGTCCTGACCAACTAGAATTGCCAGTCTTGGTACTGCGCAGTTTGCATGTTGACGTCAGGCATGCTCTTGATTCAATTCACCTCTTATCATCGCGAAATGAAATCCGCGAATATAAGCACGTACGAATAACATATATAATGTGTGTGTTTCGAGTCTCGCTCTATTTGACGGTGATTCCGCAAAACTCAATCAGCAGTTCTGAGCAATTGAGAGTCGAAAGATTGGCAATTCCTTCGAGCCTTGAGCTCGATATGGATCGCACGAATCTGCTGGAGGTGGAAATGGGTGTTAACAGCTCGACGCACGATGACCCCGAAGCATTGTATGTTACCACGTACCCCAAATTTTCACGGCAATACTGCGCGATTCGGCGATTGCTGGATGAGCTTCAGCGAGACCTAGACAATGCCTGGGCAATAATTGGTGAAGTTTATGGAAGGGTTATTCCACTCGGCTTGCGCATTCGCCGCATACGTTCCAATCTCGATAGAATTGATCAATTTAGCCAAAAAGTTGGTTACGTGCCACGCTCGGTTCGATTTGAATCGGCAGGAGTCGATTTGTTGAAGCTATTGATTGGTCCGCTTTATGGTGAAAGCCCAAGCGTTGGTATTCGCGAACTGGTACAGAACGCAGTGGATGCAATTCGCGAACGACAGCACGTCGAAATGAAGCGTCCCGAATCACTCGAAATAGAGATGTCCGAGGTTGTCGTTTCAGTGAACGTACATAGTTCCAGTTCGGCAACCGTGGTCATTCGGGATCGCGGAATTGGAATGACAATCGATACAATTCAAAACTACTTTCTCAAAGCTGGCGCGTCCTATCGGAGGAGTGATGCTTGGCGAGAGTCATTTGAGTTGGATGGGCATTCGAAAATACTTCGTTCAGGAAGGTTTGGCGTTGGCGCACTCGCCGCCTTTCTTCTTGGCCCTCGCATCACTGTGTTGACCCGGCATTTCGATTCCAAACCTGGTGAGGGCTTGTCATTTTCGTGTTCGGTCGATGACGATCAAATCGAGATCCGTCGCACGGATTGTCAAGTAGGGACCGAAATTACGATTGAGGTCGTTGACCCAAAGGTAGTTAGCTCGCTGGCCGATCAACCCGGCCCACGAGGAAATTTCAATCACTGGGAATGGTATGTACTCGCGGAGCCAAGAGTTGAACGGAGATTAAATGATCGTATACTAAATCAGACGTTCACCATACCGAGCTGCCACGAAAAACTACCGAAAGAGTGGCGACGGATTAGCAGCCCGGATTTTGAGGACATTCAGTGGAGCTTTAACGTTCGTGGATTGTTTTGCAATGGGATTGCCATTGCCACCGAACCGCATCGCATGCCTGCGTGGTCGCTTGACCAACCAGTTCGCGTACTCAACTTCTCACCGCCTGGAGTATCTGTATTTGACCCAGATGGCAATCTATCGTTAAACCTACAACGTAGTTCCGTTTCGCGATTTGGCCTGCCATTCGCAGGAAAATTAGCCAAGAGCGTATGTAACAATCTTATCTGTCAACTGTGCGATTTCGTGATCAATAACCCGCACCCCAGTTTGTTACTGAAGAGCATGGCTAGTCTAAATCTCCAAGGCTTCAAGTGGCGATATAATAATAGTTGTGGATCCTTCGTTGGAGTCGTCTTCGATAGCCACCAACTCGGCTTTATCGAACCTGAGATAATAGCGAAGTACAAATCTCGTTCGTTCTTTTTTCTTCCAGTTTCAATGAAAACACGCGTGGACTTTCGGGAGCTCGTGAACCTTATCGACATTCCCATTATCCCGGTTTTTTGTGACAATCCAAGTAATCACGAATTGTTCAGATTTTTGATGGGTTTGCATAGTGTTGGTTTTGTCGACCTCAAAGTTCCGCTAGGTAGAATCGGCACCAGAATTTACGGCAATGAGATATTTAGGGAGAAGAAGATCAGCATAAAGAAACTTCAACCATTATTGATTAGCTCGTTAACGGATAACTTGCATGAGTGCATCGTAGATCAAGAACCGAACACATCGTTTGATCCTGAATTGGTATCGAGGATTCTCTCGACCGCTGAAATACCGGCTTTCGCGATATGGCAACTAGAACTTGCCAATCAAAAAACGCAGAGTGTCTTGGCGACAACATGGGATGAAGTTCTAGGTGACTCCTTGATTCCGTTTGAACCGAGTGAATCTCGCAAAGCTCGGGACAAGACCATGAGATATGATCTAAAACTGGCCGCGTCAGGCTCTGACAATGACGACACACAGATTGCCTCTGTTCGGTGACAATTCTTGGCTTATGCGACTGACCGAACAGAACTTGATGATTCAGCTTTCCACGATTGAACAAGGGAATTGCTGATGATTGAGGCTGGATTTGAAATGGCTCAAGGAAATGCCTTGCAATTGCTTAAGTCCAGAGAATTCGGGGGAATTCCACTGCAAGACTATCGCACTTTACCGCAGATGATGCTGGCGTTGTGGCCACCAAAGCCGAAGCTGTTGTTCATGGCAGTGTTGATTGTTCTTTCAACAGGCTTTAGCGGCGTGTAGTTCAGATCGCAATCAGGATCAGGATTCTCTAGATTGGCTGTTGGGGGAACAATGTCCCGAGTCACGGCAAGGAGCGTGAGGATCATCTCAATTCCGCCGCTGGCTCCCAAAGCGTGACCCAACGAGCTCTTGGTGCTAGAGATGCTGAGGTCATAGGCGTGTTGGCCATAGACGGATTTGATCGCTTGCGTTTCCGCTTTGTCGCCAAGTGGGGTGCTGGTGCCGTGAGCGTTGATGTAGTCCATCATGGTCGGTTCAAGCTTGGCATCGCGAAGTGCGTTGGACATGGCTCGAGCCGCTCCAGTGCCAGCCGGGTCGGGCTGAGTGATGTGACCAGCGTCACCGCTTGCGCCATAGCCCAGGACTTCACCGTAGATCTTGGCTCCACGAGCCTTGGCATGCTCGAGTTCTTCAAAGACCAAAATGCCTGCACCTTCAGAGAGCACAAAGCCGTTGCGCTCTGAATCGAATGGTCTGCTCGCTCGATGCGGTTCCTCATTGCGATCAGCCAAGGCCTTCATGTTCTGAAATGCACTCAGACCCATCGCAGTAATCGCAGCTTCAGTGCCACCCGTGATGACAACATCGGCGTCATCGTATTGGATTGTCTTGAATGCATCGCCCATGGCGTTTGTTGCGCTGGCACAGGCTGTGGCCACAGTAAAGTTCGGGCCACGCAGTCCGTAGCGTATGGACAGGTTACCACCGGCAGCGTTGAGCATCAGCTTTGGAATGGTCAGCGGGCTAACTCGGTCAGCGCCTTTGTGAAGCAGACGTTCGACTTGGATTTCAATTTCAGCCAAACCACCAATGCCCGAGCCCAGGATGACGCCGCAGCGAAACGCGTCTTCTTTGGAGAAGTCCAGCCCGGAGTCTTCGATGGCCTTGCCGCCAGCCCACATGGCAAACAGGGTGAAGCGGTCCAAGCGTTTGTGATCCTTGGGATCGACGAAGTTACCTGGATCGAAACCCTGGACGTCGCCAGCGATCTTGACCTTAAATGGTGTCGGATCGATAAGGCTCAGCAGGTGGACACCGCTGTTGCAGGCCATGACGTTATCCCACAGTTGTTCAACCTCGTTTCCAAGTGAGGTAACAACACCCATGCCGGTAACAACAACTCGACGCTTCATCGCGAATAGCCCAAGAGATAAAAATTCTCAACCAGTGAAAAATTGCGGCGCTTACTTGCCGCAATTAAAAATAAACCCCAGCACCTGAATCACTCTCAATTGCTACCCAGCCGAATCAAGCGAATCGACGGATAGTTTGAAAGTGCTGCAAGCTGGGGTAAAAATTAAACAATAGCTAATAAGCCGATCACAGTTCACTTGACTGCGAAGGATCGCAGGCGTGACGAATGGCTTCGCCACGCGCCTAGCAAACTATGCTTCTTGTTGTGCTTGCTCGATAAATTCGATCGCTTGACCAACCTTCTGAATCTTCTCAGCGGAATCTTCAGGGATGCTGATGTTGAACTCTTCTTCCAGCTCCATCACTAGTTCGACTGTGTCGAGCGAATCGGCGCCCAAGTCGTTAACGAAGTGTGTATCTCGAGTGATCTTGTCCTTCTCAACACCTAATTGCTCTGCGACGATATCAATGACTCGTTGCTCAATGGTTGCCATTTAGTATTTGCTCCCAATCTTTCTTGGTTTTGTGGGCTTTGAGTTTGTGGGCGGTTTCATTGCCCAAAAGTTACTGGATTCTAACAAATTCAGTCAAGTCAGGTAGGTACTGGAGTCTGGGGAAAACAGAATGATTTTGAGGACTCGATCTGTTTGCCCTAGCAGGTCATACCCCCGTCGACGGTAATTACTTGGCCTGTGATGTAGCTGGCTGCAGGACTTGCAAGGAAGACAACTGTAGCCGCCACGTCATCTGCCGTGCCTAAACGGTTGGCAGGAATACGCTTTTTGACCTCTTTCAGCATCTCGTCACCCAGAGCTTGGGTCATATCGCTTTCGATGAAGCCAGGGGCCACGGCGTTGACGGTTACTTTGCGTTTGCCCAGCTCTCGAGCCAAGCTGCGAGTCAGGCCGATCATTCCAGCCTTGGAGGCTGAGTAGTTTGTTTGGCCAGCGTTGCCAATCAGGCCTGACACGCTGGACATGTTGATGATCCGGCCATAGCGAGCCGACATCATGATTTTGGAGGCTTCGCGGCAGAATAAGAAGCAGCTAGTCAAATTGGTCTGAATCACGTCGTCCCACTGATCATCGGTCATTCGTGGGAGCAGCGTATCGCGAGTGATGCCCGCATTGTTAACGATGATGTCTAGCTTGCCGTAGGTCTTTTCGACTTGGTCAAATAAAGCTGCCACGCTTTCTCGCGAGCCAACATCGCAGGGATGTGCCACAGCTTTTCCGCCAGCAGCTTCGATTGCAGCGACGGTTTCAGCCAGCTTCTCAGCGCTTCGAGCCACGCAGAGCACGGTTGCTCCACACTCGCCAAGTCGAATTGCGCAGGCCTTTCCTAGGCCTTGGGAAGCTCCCGTGACCATGGCTACTTGTCCGCTAAGATCGGTTGTAAGTCCTAGTTTTTCGCTCATCTGTTGCTCTTCTACCGCTAAAAGATCAGTCCCCGATATTCTCGCAGGCGACCTTACGATTGACTCGTTTTAAAGTGCCAGCCAACACGCGGCCGGCACCGATTTCGATGAATTGTTCTGCGCCACTGGCGATTAACTCTGTCAGACTTTTTTCCCAAAGTACAGGGGAAACTACCTGCTGAGGTAGCAAAGCGACAAAGTCCGCTGCTGAGCTGTGAGGCTGAGCGTCTACGTTGGAGTAAACCGGAACTCGCGTTTCTAGAAACGTAACTTTGGAAAGCGCTTCGACCAACTGCTCAACAGCCGATTGCATGATAGCAGTGTGAAAAGCACCGGCAACTGGCAGACGAATCGCCTTGATCGCTCCAGCGGCCGTTGAAAGTTCTTCGGCGCGAGCTAGTGCATCCAGGTGGCCCGAAATCGCAATGTTACCGGGGCAGAGCAGGTTGGCTAACTGTACAAAGCTGCTTGGTCCTTGCGTTGCTTTTTGACAAGCATCGTCGAGCTGCTCAGTCGTCAAACCAAGCACACTGCTCATGCCACTTGGCGTTGCATCGGCAGCAGCTTGCATCGCTCGACCGCGAGCTTGAACCAAACGCACTCCATCGGCAAAGGTAATTCCACCAGCGGCCGCAACCGCCGTGTATTCACCAAGGCTCAGACCAGCTACGGCTGAGACGGAAGTCCAAAGCTCTGGTCGCAGAGCTTCCAGTTCTTTCAACGCCGCGTAACTGTGAACGAAGAGTGCGGGCTGGCTGTACTCGGTGCGATTGAGCTCTTCAGAAGGGCCTTCAAGGCACAGCTTCAATAGATCAAAGCCCAAGATGTCCGAAGCTTCGGCAAAAAGATTCTTAGCGTCTGCACTTCGTTGCGTCAGACCTTGGCCCATGCCAACGGTTTGAGCCCCTTGGCCGGGAAATAGAAGAGCAGTACCCAATGTTCAAAACTCCCAGCACACAGCTAATCAGCAAGTCGACCAGAATCCCTCATGAGGATCGAGGCTCATAAATTAAAAGCAAGGACGGCGCTTATGCGGCGCCGTCCTTCCAGAATTGTTCTACTACAGTCGAATAGCTTACTGAGCTTGATCGCCCATCTCGACCACATTTCGACCCATGTAATATCCACACTTGGGACATACAACGTGAGTCGGAACACAAGTGCTGCAGTTCGGGCAATAGCCGGTCTGCTTCTTCTTGACATTGTGGTGTGATCGTCGCTTGCCCGACCGCGAATTGGAGTGCTTTCGCTTTGGTACGGCCATCTTACTAAGTCCTCAAAAACTGTTTTACAATCAGTACTGTTGCATGCCCAACAGCAGCCAATCCTACAGGGTGCCCAAGGCTCGAACCTCGTAGAGATCGAAGGTTGCGGCGGAGTTCGATCGTTCGACGACGCCACTATGCCGTGTGGGGCCCTGCTTAGGGTTTTGGAAAGTGCAGCAAAATAGAGGGAATCGAGCCAACTGTCAACCCAAAATGGACAATTGAATAACCGCTCCTGGGAGGGGCGTATGCTGTTTTATCACAGCTTTTCTCCGCACGGCCCGAAATGCCTAGTTAGATCACAAGCGAACTGTTTTGTCTGCTAACATGACAAACCACCAGTCTAGGGTCCGATCTTGCGAGTTGTATGGGTTGTTTGGCACAAAAGAACGCATAATTCCCTGTAAAGATTGGAATGCTATGGATTTTTTCTCAAGCTTCTGGCCCAATCTACGTGGACTCTCCTAAACTTATGGAGAGGAACCCTCCCTGGTGCAGGATGCCGCGTTTGATCCAGCCTCAAATTTCTAGTTGGTTCTATGATGTTTCGACTTTTAATGCCAATCGCTTGGGTAATTACTGCCAGTATCGCTTCTGCGGCTAACTGTCCGTTTTGCACAGCGGTTTCCCAGACGCTTCGACAGGAAATGGCTCAGACGGATGTCGTCGTGTTGGCTTCCTTCCTTTCCACTGAGTCGGATTCGGTAGCGAAGTTTGAGGTCAAGCGAATACTCAAGGGCGGCGAGCTTACCGAGGTGGGAAGCACCTTCAGCGCCAACTTTTTTGGTAAGGCTCAGGCGGACCAGGCCTTTATCGTGATGGGAGTAGGCCCCAACCAAATCCTGTGGTCCGCGCCTCTCAAGGTCAACGACAAGGTTCAAGCCTACGTAGACGAGGTGCTCAAACTTCCCACCGACAACTCGAAAGCTCGGCTTAAGTTCTTTATTAGTCAACTTTCCAATTCTGATCCGATAATTTCCCGCGACGTTTTCGATGAATTTGCCTCGGCTTCCTACGCCGAGATGATCGAACTAAAAGACCAATACGATCGCGATCAATTACTTAAATGGATCCAAGATGTCACTATCGCGCCTGATCGTCGCAAGCTTTACATGGTGATGCTGGGCATCTGTGGCAAGGCTGAAGACGCAGATATTCTCGAACAATTGATGAAGAGCGACGACATAGGTCGGCAAGCGGGTTTGGACGCACTCATCGCCTGCTACCTAACGCTCAAGGGTGAAAAAGGTCTTCCGCTGATCGAAGAAAAGTACTTGGCCAAAGAGAATATCCCTTACTTAGAAATCTACTCGGCAATCACCGCGATCCGGTTTCATGGATCGGATGCTGGAGTCATCGACCGAAAGCGATTGGCTAAGTCGTTCCACATTATCCTCGATCGACCCAAGTTCGCCGACTTGGTGATTCCCGACTTGGCTCGCTGGGAGGATTGGACGCAGGTGGACAAGATTGTTGAGTTGTTCATGAACGCGGAAAAGAACGAGACTCAGTTTGTCAAAGAGCAAGTTATCAAGTACCTGCGAGTCTGCCCACTTCCTGAGGCTGCCAAACACTTGGCGGTTCTGAAAGAGATGGACCCGGCTACCTATCGTCGCGCAGTCCAGTTTTTCCCGCTGCCTAGCGACGGAACGCAATTGCCGGCTCGCAACGATTTTAGTGACATTTCCAGTAACTCGAGCAATAATTGGGCTGGCGGAACAACGCTTGCCGCAGCCGTCCCCACAACGCTTCCCGTCAACGAACAGACGGTCGGAGTTGTCGATCCCGTGAACTTGGTTTCGCTGGCCAGCGTAGTTGGAACATTCGCTGCCACGCTTTGGATTGGTATGTGGCTGACGATAACCGGTGCTGGTCGCCAACCTGTTTGGTTGCTAGCCCTGGTGCGACGTTAGAAAACCCATCTCTGTTTGTATGCACAACCGACCAACGTTGGGATGATTGTTGGGCGACTCTAGACTTAAAATCATCATAAGCCATGTCACAAACTATCGCAGCTTCCTCAGAACTACTCACCAAGCCTGAGGCCGACGACTATCGATCCACTTCTCGAGCCGCGGTGATAGCCTTGGTATTGGCCATCCTGGGTCTGTCGGCTTTCACTGCACCTTGGTTAGTCATCCTCCCGTTGCTAGGCGTTTTTGCAGGCATCATTGGGCTGAATGCGATTAAAAAATTTCCTGACGAACTACTCGGCAAACCGCTGGCTATTGCCGGACTTGCGATTTCCGGATTGACCCTTGTGATCGCACCAGCCTACCACGGCTACATATATGCTACAGAGGTTCCCGAGGGTTACACACGCGTAAGCTTTTTTACTTTGATGGCCGATAAGGGCCAGCCTGATGTTCCAACCAATGACGCAATGCAGTGGAATGGGCAGCAGATTTTTATCAAGGGCTATGTGCATCCGAGTTCGATGAGCAGTTACGAAGCCAAGAAGTTTGTCATCGTGCCCGACTTAGGCACCTGTTGCTTCGGCGGCCAGCCTCCACTGACACACATGATTGAAGTCACACTGACCGGCGATCAGTACGCTCACAAAGACTTTTACAAAAAGCGGCTAGCTGGAAAGTTCACCGTCAACAGCTATCTCAAGCCCATCGACGGACTCGAGGGCGTCTACTATCAGCTTCGAGCCGACATTCTTAAATAGCCAAAGCTGGCGAATCCAGCAGCTCGTTTGTCCCTGACAGCGCAAGTGATGAACTCTCCCGCGCGCTGACTCTAACTTTAGCGATCAACTCATTCGCGGGTCCGGGTAGGTCAAATTCCTGCCGGGTTTGACCAAAGTTAACGCAGCTACGATCAAGACTTGCATGACGTTCATCTATTGCTTTATAAATTTCCGCCGATTCTCCACAGATCTCTAGCAGCTCGCTAGTCCCTGAATCACGATTGATGAACTCTCCCGCGCGCTGACTCTACCATTAACGATTCAACTAATTCGCGGGAGAGTCGCGTGGCGAGTAATGCGAGCCATAAGCGGTGAGGGCGAAAACGATCTTCTTCAGACGCTTGATTGGGATCATGGCCCAGTTGCTCGCTGAGTTTACGAAGGGCTCGACAGTACGACTGAACTGTCCTTTCGGACTTACGGGCCAACTTGAGATCTTCAGCGAAACGTTGAATGAAAGGGTACTGAGAATTTTTGTCTTTCGACATCGGAACACTCCTTGAAAGAAGTCCGTCGAGTATCCGCCGAACGGCCAGACATCAAGCTCGCTGGAGCAAGGAGCACCAGAGTGATCAGGCATCTAAATAACTCTCCCCAACACATTCCTAAAAGTTGTTGAAATACCAGTCAGTCATCGGCTACACTAACGTCCGCTCAACCTGCCACGCAGCGGCTTACTTGAA
>CAUJKA010000292.1 GCA_963204965.1 Planctomycetota bacterium
TCTGTGGAAAGCTCAAGGCCGATCGAAAACAACAGCAGAAATACGCCAAATTCTGCGACATGCTCAATCTCGCTGGTTTCGTTGCGGATCAATCCCAACGAATTGGGGCCAATCGCAATGCCCGTCGCGATGTAGCCCATCAAAGTTGGCAGGCCAAGCTGGCGGCAAGCCAGAGTAGCAACCAATCCGAAGGTCAAAATCAGTAGAACGCCTTCGACGAAGCTGCTGTAGGCGCTGGTTTCTGCAATCAGCGGAATCACGGCTGGACTCTCTCGATCTAGTGTTCGTGTGGCTTCGGAAGTTGAATCGATGAAAGTCGGACAGGGAACTTCCTTCAAGGCCTTGATACCGGCATTCGGGGCTATCATCAAGACTGATTCTTGGCCGTCTCCGTTCATGGATTCGAGAATTTTCTGCTAGACTAGAGCATTAATGCCAATTTCATGGGGATGTTGGTTCGGCACCCGCAGCAAGGCTAGCGAGGGAAAAGGAATTGAATAACAGTTTTGTCATCTCGTTCTCCCTGAACCTTCTGTTAACTTGCGGACTTCTGGCGCAAGAGAGTAACGAGCACGAATATTGGCAAATGACCTACAAGACGGCGGGCAAGCAAGCTTCGAACATTGCCGAAGTCATCAAAAAGTATGGTGATGGCAGCGCGCTGATCCAGATTCCTGACGGGCAGCTCTTGGCTCTTCAACCCGAGGAGATCCTGGACCAAAAGCCATCCGAAGTCCCAATGCAGCCGTTGACGGCCGACGAGATGATCAAGCAGTTAAAGGGGCAACTCAACGCCGACTTTCGCTTTCACAAAACCAAGCACTACGTCATTGCTTACAACACAAGCCAAATCTATGCCGAGTGGGTTGGGCAACTGTACGAGCGATTCTACAAAGCGTTTTTTGCGGATTGGGACAAGCGGAAGGTCAAGCTGGACGAGCCGACGTTTCCCCTTGTGGCAATTGTTTTTCGCGGAAAGTCCGACTACCTGGAGTTCGCTCATCGCGACATCGGACAAGACGCCGATGCGATGATTGGTTACTACTACATCAACTCCAATCGCGTGATCATGTACGACATCACTGGCATCGATGGATTCGTTCCAGCCGACGAAAAGATCAATTCCAAGCTCGTCATCAAACAGATACTCGCTCAACCCGACGGCGAGCGAAACGTGGCGACAATCGTTCACGAAGCGGTTCACCAACTCGCCTATAACAGCGGTCTCCAAGTCAGATTGGCCGACAATCCACGTTGGCTTAGCGAAGGCTTGGCCATGTACTTCGAAGCTCCCGACCTGAACAACGCTCAGGGTTGGACCATCGGCAATGTCAACTACTACAACTTCCGATTATTCGCTGGCTACATCAACCAACGACCAGCGAATTCTCTCGAGCTATTGATACGCGATGACGCTCGTTACGGCGACGTTGCCACAGCGGCCCCAGCTTACAGCGAGAGCTGGGCGTTGACCTACTTTCTGATGAAGAATCGCAGGCAGGACTTCAGCGAATACTTGAAGGAGATTGCCGAACTAGAGCCGCTCGGCGAAACCGAACCTCGCAAGCGAATCGAGATGTTCGAAAAGCACTTCGGAAGTCTTGAAAAGCTGGACCGCGAGTTTCTCACCTACATGCGTAAAGTTCGGTAGTTGTAGGGCGTGTGCAGAGGTCAAATACGCTTGAGTTTGTGCTCGACAAGTCCTCGATCAAAGGTTGACGCCCAGACTACCAGTTGTCAGACCTCGTAACACGCCATCGCATTTTCAAACAACCTCGTAGTTCGTAGTCGTAGGGCGTGTCAGAGGTCTTATGCATTTGACTTTGCACCTCGGTTGCCTTTGCTCAAAGTACGGCGGCCTGAACACCAGTTGTCCGACCTCGCAACACGCCATTGTGCTACGGTTGTGACTTGCCGCTTCCAACTCTCACTTCCCGGATGGTGTGTTACGCGTGCGGTCCAATGGTAAATCAAAGCGATACTTGAAGGCGAATCCACCTGGATTCAAACTCAAACGAACGATGCACGCTGCACACACCCTACAAAGCGATTCGAAAATCACCCTGCTGCCTTGCCCTTGTAGCTCAACCCAAAATAAAGAAAGACACCGAAAACAACTGCGGCTAAACCGATCCAATACATCGGCCAAGCGACGTTTGTCCCCGAGCTATCCACTGTCGAACAAGCTCTGAGCCATGCTCCGGTGAAAAGATAACCCGCCAAGTTGCCCACGCCCGCAGTCATGAAACTCAGTAGTGCTTGGGCACGCGTTCTCCAAGCCGCTTCGATCTGTTCAGCCAAGTAAATTTGTGCGCTGATGTAGGTGAAGGTAAAGGCAACACCATGCAACGACAAACCAATTAGAACCGGCACGGTCGACTCCGTCGCGTACAGCACATAGCGACCTACTCCCAGCGCGATACCTGTTAAGACAACCCATTTCATCGGCCAACGCTGTAGTATTGCGCTGATGCCAATGAGCGCGACGACTTCGGTAACTTGGCCCAACGACATCCACGCACTAATGCTGCTCAGCCCTAGCTCTTTCAACATCGGTGGAGTGTAGGGATAAAAGGCTGCGAAAGGAATTGCCACCAGCGCTGCCGTCGTGAAGACCACTCGGTGGTCATGGTTCTTGAGCAACGCTAAGGCGTCAAATCCAAATCTCTCGCGCAGACTTAGACGTTGCTGTGTTGCATTGTCGATTGCTTGGAAGGGAACAAGGAACGTATAGGCCGCCAGGCAAAGCCATAGACCCGCGCTAACATAAAACGAAGATGGGCTGGCATCCAACTGCAACAAGCTGGTTGTCCAACATCCCGCCATCCATCCAATTGTACCCAAAGCGCGGATTGAACCAAATTGCTTTTGCGATCCAAGCAAGCGAGAAAAAACGATGGAACCCGTTAGACTGGATGTGGGACTGCAAAAGATCGATTGGAGCTGGATCAGACACCAAATGATCCATAGCGAACTTCCCGATTGGATCTGCCATGCCGTCAGCGATGCAGACACCGCAGTTCCAACACTGATCCAACGCAGGACTTTAGGTGGCGGCACCGACCGATCCGCCATCGCTCCAAAAAACAGTGGTGCCAGCATGGCTGCCAGTGCGGATGCAGCAAAAGCCCATGGCTTCAGCGAACCTAACCGGGCATCGTCCAATACGCTGCTCAAAGGCACAAACCAAGATCCCAGCGCCATCCCATGAAGGAACAGCAACCCCATCAACTCAATCCGTTCCGCGATCGTTAACTTATGTTCCACTCTAATTCAACGCGACCGATGAAGCGCTTCGCGTTGTTGACTCCTTTCCTGATTAGCGAGGCAATCTCTAGTTTCTTGCTCGTTGATTTCGTAAGACTATGAACCAAGCGATTGAAAATGTGATCGCGAGAAAAGCGATCGAGCCAATCCAGCAACTTGTCAGGCTGGGCATCCACGTTCCTTCGCCAGCCGAACCGCCTAAGAGCTGTCGCAAGCCTGATACGGTGTAGCTGAGCGGATTACAACGCATGATATAGTGCATCACCCACTGCCCTACCGTTCCGCCTTCTTGTGGTAGTGGCACTGGAAAGAACGCACCGGAGAGCAACCACATCGGCAACAGCACAAGGCTCATCACTGCATGAAAGCCTTGAGTCGACTCCATGGGCCACGCAAATGAAACGCCCAGTGCCGTTAGAGTGAGAGCTCCAATCGCCATCAGTCCAGCCACGGCGAACAAGTCGATCGACGGCGTGACTGTCCCTATGATGACACTCAGCGTCAGAAAGATCATCGCTTGAACCCAAGCGATTGCGCCGCCGCCTAGAATCTTGCCCGCTGCGATCGTCCATCGCGGAACAGGAGCAACCAACACGCCTTGCAAAAAACCCTCGCGGCGATCTTCGATGATCGAGATCGTCGTGAAAATTGCTGTGAACAAGAGAATCAGAGCCAACGTTCCTGGAAGGTAGTAGGTCATGAAGTCCTGACCACCGGATTGAAATGATGAACGCATCCCCGTTCCAAACAACAACCAAAACAAGATTGGCTGTCCAAGCGCTCCAATCACACGCTGACGTTGACGAAAAAATCGCACCCACTCTCGCTTGGCCAGCATCATTACAGCTGCGCTGGAATTTGGCTTTGGAACTTCGATCGTAACAGGAGTCATATTTACTTAGCTCGCTTCATGTCGCTGGACGGTGTTTCATGCCAAAATTGATGCCCAGTGCGTGCGATGAAGACATCCTCCAAGTTCGGCTGACCCAAGGTCACCGACTGTATCTGGCTGCCAAAATGTTCGCTCAAAGGCGCGATCAACTGAGCCACCTTTTGACCCGATGCCCGGACTTGATGTTGATGAATGGCCGCCTGTACGTTTTGACCAGCGAGCCACTGAACAATCTGATCGGGGGTAGTCGAAAGAACCGAAAGTACTTGTTCGCCCAGTTCTGTTCGCAAGGCACCGGGAGCGCCATAAGCAACAGACTTGCCGTGATCTAAGATCGCGATGCAATCGGCTTTGTCGGCTTCTTCCAATAGGTGAGTCGTGAGCACCACGCTAACGCCGTCGACAGATTGAAGTTGAGTCAACGCTTGCCAAAGATCCAATCGCGCGGCTGGATCAAGCCCCGTGCTCGGTTCATCCAGCAGAAGCAACTTGGGACGATGCAAAATACCTTTAGCAATTTCGACGCGTCGCTTTAGTCCACCAGACAAAGTCTCGACGATCTCCTTCAGTCGATCACGCAAACGCAGTTGCTCCGTGACCTCGTCAATTCGCTTGCTAAGCTCCGCGCCAGCCAATCCGTAAAGCGCCGCCTGGCAGCGAAGATTCTCGAGCACGGTCAGTTTTCGATCGAGGCTGGCCGACTGAAAAACCACTCCCAGCAGCGAACGCACTGCGTTGGCTTGTCGACTTAAGTCCAAGCCCAGAACGCTGACCTTCCCGTGCTGAAAGGTCTCTAGGGTCGATAGGATTCGGAAAAGCGTGGTTTTTCCGCTGCCGTTTGGGCCCAGCAGAGCAAAGATCTGTTTTGCTGGAATCGTTAAATCCAGATTATCCAGCGCCGCTCGTTCGCCGTAGTGGAAACTCAATTGATGAATTTCGATCGCAAAATCGGTTGTGTTCATGAAATCCGTTCGGTTAGGTAGAGCGAGAGATCGGACCTTCTGGCCAAGTTCGCTCATTTTGGAAACACGTGCAGTGACAGCCGTATCAGGGACTTTACATTCCTGATCCGGCTGTCGCAGGCCATGTTTCGCGGACCTGATTGGTTATGTACTCAATTAGCTTTTAGCCGAAACCGTAGCGTTTTCCTTCATGGAAACGATGCGATTGACTGCGGTTAAAATCGACATGATCGTGGCCTCGACCGAGTCGGTGGAGACGCCGGTACCTTTGTACGATTTGCCTTCATGTTCGACTTCCAAAACGACTTCAGCTTGAGCATCCCGACCAAGCGTAGCTGACTGCAAGCGATAATCCTTGCA
>CAUJKA010000293.1 GCA_963204965.1 Planctomycetota bacterium
CCCGTGCAGTCGGTGCTCGTGCTCAGTCGAAGACGGTGATCGTGCTCGAATCAGGACTTTCTGCTTCAATTATACGCACCATTTCATTGAGCAGGAGCAGGAGCACGAACACGATTGGTTGACCAAGACTTCAGAAATCACAACAACCAAACTTGTGATGGCCGTTCGCTAATGCAAGCCGTAGCGGCCCATTTTGTAGTGCAACGTTCGAACACTGATTCCAAGAGCCTTGGCCGTATTCTCGCGGTGGAGATTGCAGGCCTCCAACGCGAGTTGGATGGTGGCTTTTTCACATTCATCCATGGCTTCGGCAAGTGAATTTGGCATTCGAACATTCTCGCGAGTCAATTTTCGAAGTTCGGCTGGCAGTTCGCTGGCTTGAATCATGTCCCCTGCGCATGTTATGACTAATCTTTCGACCACGTTTCGGAGCTGACGTACGTTCCCTGGCCATGCTGCCGCGGCCAAAATCTGAATGGCCTCAGGTGAGACGCGTTTCGTCGGGCGCTTATGTCTAGTGCAAAAAAATTCCAAGAAGTGTTCGACTAGCAGCGGAATATCTTCGCGTCGGCTTCGCAATGGCGGTAGTTCGATGGGGATCACATTCAAGCGATAGTAGAGGTCTTCCCTAAACGAACCTTCTTCGATCAATTCCAGGACCGAGCGATTGGTAGCGGAGATAATTCTTGCGTCCGAAATCAATCGTTCTTCGCCCCCAACACGCGTAAAATCGTCGGTATCCAAAACACTCAGCAGATCCACTTGGCTCTTGGCGGACATTTCGGTCACTTCGTCTAGAAACAGAGTTCCCCCCACGGCTTGTTCGAAGCATCCAGGTTTTTGCCTTGTCGCACCGCTAAATGATCCTTTTTCGTGTCCAAAGAGTTCGCTTTCTAGTAATGTCTCAGGTAAGGCACCTAGATTGACCGCGATAAACGGACCGCCACTTCGATCGCTCAGGTCGTGTAAGGCTCGCGCGATGAGCTCTTTCCCGGTTCCGCTTTCGCCATGAATCATCACAGTGGCTTCGGTCGCGGCTACCTGCCGAACTTGGCGGAAAATGTCTTCCATGGCGGTACCACCGGCAATGATGTTGGACATTTCACCCGAGTCGGCCAATCGCGTCCGCAACGCAAGGTTCTCTTGTTGTAGCTCGTAGTGTTGACGAGCTTTTCGAACCTGTTGGCGAACGAGATGAAGGTCCACTGGCTTTAGTATGAAGTCGAAGGCTCCGGCTCGCATCGCATCAACAGCAGTTTCTACGGTTCCGTGAGCTGTGATTACGATGACGGCCGTATGAGGTCGCAACTGAACAATTTTCTTCAGCAGTTCCAGGCCAGTCATGTTGCAGTTCAGCCGTACGTCAACCACAACGAGAGGGTGCTTTCCGGCTTCGAATTTCAACAATGCTTCATCGGCATCCGCAGCAGTGTCGATTGTGTCGGCTTCGGCGGCAAGTCCCTTGGCGAGTCCGGAACGAATATTCGGCTCATCGTCAACAATCAATACGCCAAACTTCTCAGAGAGTTCCATTGAAAAACCAAAGCCTTAACGTGATAGAAATTCTACCGGTTGCAATTGAAGCCTCTTTAAGGCAAATTGTGTACCGAAATCACGGTCGCACCTTCATTGCTGGTAGATGGAGGTTGTTTTGTCAAAGAAAACCGCTCATCTCTTGCCGATTTGAAAGGCTGAAGTGGGGTACCCACCGACCAATTTTACCGCTTGAAAGCCCTTTTAGGCCATGCGAAGTGCAATAATGCGCATTGTGACTGCACGAAGTTGCAGATGAGTGGATGCCAAGCTTTATACTCGACTAGAACCTGCACCAAGACCACGAGACAACTTTGTAACTGAAGGCATAGAAATTGACGAGTGTAACTCTGGGATTGGAACGGCTCGACGAACCTTGGGTTCGTGAAATACTCGAGAATCGGCGACTGGGATTGCTTCTGAATCAAGCTTCGGTCGATTGCGAATTGAAATTGGCGGCAGAAGTTGTCCTTCAGCGTTTTCCTGGACAGTTGAAAGCTCTATTTTCGCCGCAACACGGCATTTGGGGCGAGCAGCAAGCGAACATGATTGAGACCGACCATGGAGTCTACTCGCCGCTGCAGCTTCCCGTTTACAGTTTGTACAGTGAAACGCGTCGACCCAGCGCCGCCATGCTTGAATCGATCGATTGTTTGATTGTCGACCTGCAAGATGTGGGAACGCGAGTTTACACTTTCATCTGGACTATGCTTGAAGTTCTTCGCGCTTGTGAAGCCGCGGGAAAGCGAGTCGTGATACTTGACCGGCCCAATCCTATCGGTGGCGAGGTTTTCGAAGGCCCTATTCTAGAAGGCGATTACCTGAGTTTTGTTGGTAGTTGGCCAATTCCCATGCGCCATGGACTAACGATGGGCGAATTGGCTCGGCTATTTGCCGCCGAAAGTAATTTGCAGGTGGACCTGCATGTGATTCCGATGATCGGTTGGAACCGCAGGATGCATTTTGCAGAATGTCAGCGACATTGGATCTGGCCATCGCCCAACATGCCAACGTTAACGACGACGCTTGTTTATCCGGGACAAGTACTACTGGAAGGAGTCAATCTTTCCGAGGGGCGTGGGACGACCAGACCGTTTGAAGTAGTTGGGGCACCGTTTGTTGATGCTTATCGCTGGATTGACGAGCTGGCCGCCTTTGAATTGCAGGGAGTTCGGCTTTTGCCAACTCGATTCAAGCCGACTTTCGATAAGTGGAAAGACGAAAGCTGCCAAGGGATAGATATTAGAGTTACTGATGCACTTCAGTTAAGATCTTTTGCACTCACCGTTGCACTCGTCGCCACAGCAGCTAAGCTGTTCCCCGAGTTTTGTTGGCTCGACCCGCCCTATGAGTACGAGTTTATTAAGCCGCCGATCGATATCCTTTTTGGTAGCGATCAGTTGCGGCGCAGAGTAAGCCAGTACAAGCTTGGCGATTGTGATGCCGATGGAATGATGCACGTAGTTAGCTGCGATACTACAAGTTGGCAACAACGTACCGCGAACTACTTGATGTACAGTTAGAAAAATCTCGTCACTCTTCGTAATCTAGGTTCGTGAATGAACTCGGTCGTTCCACCCGTTGATGTATCGGATGCTTATCGATTTTGTCCAATTTGTGGAGCAGCACGTTCGCAATTCGAACCTGCTCGACCATTCAGATGCAAGTCTTGCGGCCACACATCGTTCTTTGGACCGGTCACGGCTGTCGGAGGCGTCATAGTCAACGGCGAAGGTAAAGTGTTGTTGATCGAACGAGCTCGCGATCCCGGTGCTGGCAAGTTAGGAATGCCTGGCGGCTTTGTCGATCCTTACGAAACCGCGGAAGAGAGTTTGCATCGCGAAGTATGGGAGGAGGTTGGCGTGAAGATCGAGGGACTTCGATTCTTGATGAATCACCCCAATCGTTATACCTACCACGGAATCACAAGTCCCGTATTAGACTTGTTCTACTTCGCCAAGGTCTGCGATTCGCAAGTGGTTTCCGTCGCGGCCAGCGAAGTCTCTGGATGGATGTGGACAGAATTAACACCGGAAGTGTTGGATCGCATGGCCTTTGAATCCAACAGATTGGCGTTGGAGCACTATTTGAGCTTGAGCAGGTAGAAACCAACGGCGATCACCTCTTGAACCGCAGGCTGAAACGAACATACTGCGGCTAGCGCCTTTTGATGTTGTATAGTTTCTGGGATTTCGGGCCGAAGGTCCAGCGATTTACATAGCCCAGCCCATCGGGCTGGGTGATCGAGCTTAAGTAGGTTATGGGCCAACGGCCATCCGGTTTGCACGCAAACCGGCGGGCCGTTGGCCCATTGATTTTCACGCGTATTAAGTACCCAGCCCTGCAGGCTGGGCTACGCAAGGTAGTCGATGTTGTAAAAAGTGAGCTGATGTTTCATGTTGCTCGATCCCGAGAGGGAATCGATAGGTCAAAAAGGCCCAAGCGGTAAAGGGATTCTCTCGGGGATTCCTTTGTTTTTTGGGGATTCTGTCATGGCAGACCAGCAAGTGAAGTGTCGTAGGGTCGTTTGCGTCGAATTGGAACCCAAACGCGACGCAGACGATTTGATAGCTAAGGCTTTTCAGATTTTGAAGTCTCGAAATGAGCCCCATGAGCCACCAGTTCGCATCAATCAGGACGAGCTACTTCTATCCAATCAGGAGGTTGAAATATGACGCGAGTTGCATTCTACGCACGAGTTAGTTCTCAGAAGCAATCGGACGAGAAGACGATTCAGTCGCAATGCAAAGCTCTACGTGAGCGCTCGGCATACGACGGGTATGACATTCCAAAGAATCGAGAATTTTGCGACGACGGTTACTCTGGTAGCGAGTTATTGAGACCTGCTTTGGAAGCCATGCGAGACCAAGTGCATGCGGGTCTAATCGACAAGATTTACATCCTTTCAGCCGATCGACTTGCTCGTTCGCTGTCACATCAAATGCTCTTGCTAGACGAGTTTCAAAGAAAGCACTGTGAGGTGATCTTCCTGGATCAAAAAGGAATACCTGATGGTCCAGAGGGAACGCTGCTGACTCATATGCAAGGTGCGTTTGCTGAATACGAGCGAACTAAGATTTTGGAACGTACGCGCCGTGGCCGAAAATACTCAGCGGTTGAAGGCAAAGTAAGTGTTTTTGGACGAGCACCGTATGGATACGTTTATGTTCCAAAGTCTCAAGGAGTAGACGCTCGATGGGAAATCGATCCGATCAAGAGCGACCATGTGCGGTTGATTTTCGAGTTGTATTGTAACCAACAATTGTCCTTAAGACGTATTGCACGTCATCTTCGAGACAGCGGAATCTGTTCAAGCCAAGGCAATACCAATTGGCACAGAAACAGTATTCGTGAGGTGTTGGCTAATCCAGCATACTACGGCGAAGCTATGTTTGGAAAAACGCGAATTTCAGAGAGAAAATCAACGAAAAGACCATCTAGAGGCTCGCCTGAATTCCCTCACAACGCCAAGATACAAGTTCCAACTTTGCCATCAGAGCAGATCAAAATACTTGTCCCCGCGATCATTGATCGCAGCATGTTTGAAACAGCAAGAATACAAATGGACGAGAATCGCAAACGCCATCGACAAGACAAAGCAAAGGGCAAGTATCTGCTGTCTGGTTTCACGATGTGTGGCCGATGCGGTGCCGCTTACTGCTCTCGCATGGCGAGCGGCAATAACAAATATCACTACTATCGTTGTCTCCGAAGTGATGCGTCTCGAACGGCACTCGAGGACCGCTGCGAAAACAAGTCAGTCAAAGGAGCAGAACTGGAGCAAATGGTGTGGGACGAGATATGCAGGTTGCTGCAAGATCCCGCGCGATTGAAGCAGGAATTGGTTCGTCAACATCACAAGGATGACATAGATGAAAAACTTCGCCTAGCGCAGCGAGAAGCAATCAACGTCGCGAAGCAAATCGATCGCCTGATCGATCTCTACACTGAAGATAAGATCACCAAAGTTGAACTCGATAGACGGTTGCCTGAGTTGCGCAAGCGGCAGGAGAGACAGTCTCTAGAAATCAAAAAGTATGAGCAGGATCAATTGACAGATGACACACTCCAAGACGCACAGACGCGACTAGAGGAACTTGCTCAAATGGTTCAATCTCAGCTCTCGACAGCTGACTGGTGTCTAAAGCGAGAACTCTGCCTGCTGCTCGTCAAACGCATCGAAATTCACGACCAAGAAATCAAAATCGTCTTAAAGGCACCCCACCTCCCTTTTGACTACGGCCCCGACGAAAATCGGGGCTTTTTACATCAAAGACTACCTTGCGTAGGTAAACGGACAGGCCTTCGCCCCTAAAACCAAAAAACGCAACCTCAAAATTAACGCGTCGCGTTATTGAAGTTGCTGGTTGCGGCGCGATAGGAATTCTGGCGAATCCCACTACGAGTTTAAGCTGCGCGATTTTGTTTGCGTAGTTTCTTTCGGTCCGCACGACTCATGTTGCGATCGTCTTCATCATCCTCGTCGTCGTCTTGCTGATTTTGCACATTCCGTTGCGACAATTGTGGACCGGTACCAGGCTTCGCAGAAGTGCTTGGCAGCGGTTTCTCTTGACTCACGGGCTTAAGCGTTGACTGTTTGGATGTAGTTGCGTCAGTGTCAGTCTCGGGAGGGTTGAGTTTAAACGCAGACAGTGAAGGAAGCTTCATTTTCTTCAGCGCCCCACCAACTGCGGCAAGAGGCTTGAGAAGCGTTTTTCCAACGCTGCCTTTTTTCTTCGCTGTTCCATCGGAGTTCTGTTTCTGTTGAGCTTCCCGCTTGGCACTCTTGTCAGCGTCGCGTTGAGCTGTACGAGCTTGCTTGGCTGCGGCTTTCTCTGCGCGAGCATTCTCTTTCTGGAGCTGTCGTTCTTCTTCCAATCGTTTACGCTCAGCCGCCTTCTCTTCCTTCAAGATCATTAGATACTCGGGGGCGTCTTCCTCTCCGACTTCTTTGCCTAGCCAGAGCTTAAACTTGAAAGGCCAGAGGCCAGATTTCTTTGGAGCTTCGGTAGATGCTGTGCTCGTTGTAGGTTTAGACGGAGTCTTACTTGCAGTTGCGCTTGTTCCAGTAGTTGCCTGAGTCGATCCTCCGCTAGCGATCGGTGCATTAGCAGATGAATCTTGCGGACGATTTTGAGCAGCTAACGGAGCAGCGGGTTGATGTCGCGCGGTCTGATCGGTGCGTTGAGTCTCCACCGTCTGCGGTCGCGCCAATTCTTGTGGCTTGCTGGTCTCAAGCGGTTTAACAGCACTGGTTGGCTTAGCCTTCGATTTACGATCAGCCTTGGATGTTTCTGCCGTGCCTTCATCGTCTTTAGGCTTACGACGGAACATCCGCTTGAGACTCCAACGACTTGCTTCGGTCGCACCTTCCAATGCTTCAGCATCGCCTTCTTGGCGGGTTCGCATAAAGGGAATCGTCTGACGCACTCGTTCGGTCAGTGTCGCCCCGGCAGCACGTCGCGCTAAAAGTCCACGAGCCAGGAAGCGACGTTGTGCTTCCATATAGACGTGACGAAGATAAGCAACTGCGGCTATCCAGATCGAAGTTAGTCCAATTAGCCAAAGTCCAGCTCGCAGCCATATGCGAGTTTGGATTGCCATGTCGATTCGAAACATCTCTTGAGCGAGTGTGGCACTGCCTGCCCAGG
>CAUJKA010000294.1 GCA_963204965.1 Planctomycetota bacterium
AGTACCATCGTCCCGCTGACAAGCCCACACCAGACCGATTCTCGCGTCACTACGCCGATACGGCCGCTCTAGCAACACACCCCGATGCGATCAAAGCCGTAGGCGACAACGAATTGCGTAGTAGGGTCGCGCATTGGAAGAGCCGGTTTTTTGGCAGTTCATGGGCAAGGTACGACGAGGCGGTATCAGGATCATTCCGCCTTATCCCGCCGCCTGCAAGGCTTTCATCGCTTAGGCAGGACTACCAAGCGATGCGCGATATGTATCTCTCGGAGCCAGCAAGCTTCGACGATATCCTGACGGCGTTAACCACGCTCGAATCGAGAATCAACGGTACCGCACGACAGGATGGCTAACTCTTGTTGGAAGCATTCCATCTACCGACGCTTTCCAATTCAGCGACGACACCGATCATCACGCCGACCGAGTAGCAAACGAGATCCGTCCACAGAAATCCGAAACCCAGCACCAGTCCTCCCAGCGTGGTCTGGCGGATCGCGTCGATCCAAGGAGCGTGGTAGAGCTGGCTGATCTCCACCAGGAATGCAAGAGCTAGCGTGATCACAGCCCGCAGCAGGATCGGACGACCAGCCAGCAGCGTGCTAACCAGCAAAAACACCATCAGCGCCCACAGCGTATCGCCGGCGTACTCAACCACGAATGCGGGAAGCTGCCCTCGGTATCTGCGTGATGCCAAGCCTGCAATAACGACAACTATGGCGGCGAGGAGGTAAACGAATCGAATGCGAATCAATCAGTAGGTTCTTTCTATTTCGGTTGAGCTGGGGGGCATTCCTTCGAACGCTTGGCATTCAATTCAATGTAATGCAGCCACGGCGTCGGAACATTGTCTTCGTAGAAAATGGCTTCGACGGGGCACTCAGGAATACAGGCTTCACAGTCGACACATTCATCTGGATGGATGTAGACCATGTCCGCGTCTTCGTAGAAGCAATCGCATGGGCAAACCTTCAGGCAAGCTTTATCTTTGCAGCCTTTGCATGGTTCAGTCACGACCATCGTCATAATCGGGTTCCTCCGGTTAGAATTGTTGGAAACAAAACAGGTACCGGTGGAGGTGAGAATCTGGACAACAAAGCGGACAGCGATTTTCAAAAATTCTCAGATTTGAGTCTGACGAATCGAGCTAGCCATGAATTGGTCAGTCTGTGGCATTCAGGTTCACAGGACGCTGCGCATGTACTTTTGGCTCGTTACGAAGTCCGTTTGATTGCGTTGGTTGCGTCTCGACTCAACCGCAAGTATCGCGACGGCATTGCTCCTGAAGATGTGGTTCAGTCTGCCATGGGCAGCTTCTTCCGAGTCACAAGGGCAGGTGCCAACCCATCCATCAAGCTCGAAAGCACGGCGTCTGCATGGAACATCCTGGCGACATTCGTTCGCCGAAAACTGGCGAGGGCATTGGAACGCGAGACCGCAGCCAAGCGCGGTGGTGGACAAACTCGAGTGTCGCTCGATGATGTTGAACCCGTTCTGAGAACAAGTCCTTCCGCAACTGAAGCCAATGAGTTGTTGGCTGAGATCCATTCATTGCTGAATACGGATCAATCGCAACTTCTCGAACTTCTGCTGGAGAATGCGACTCAAAGGGAAATCGCGGAACAGTTGGGAGTGGACGAACGGACTGTCCGCCGGCGCGTCAAAGCGATGCAAGACATTCTCAATGGGCAACTCACTAGTATCGATAAACAAAATGGCATGTTGCCGGATTCGACCGTTGAGACGATCAATCTTCCAAACATCAGTTACCGACACTTTGTGCTTGGAAAACTCGTTGGCACCGGGGCACTCGGAAAAGTCTATCGCGCGAGATTACAGCCAGACGGCCAAGTCGTCGCTGTGAAGTTCATGCACCGACATTTATGGACTGACCCAGCAAGCAGGCTCTCGTTTCTGAGAGAGATCGACCATGCATCGAAGATCAACCACAGCGGCGTTGTAAAGTATCTCGGCTGGGGACAATCGCCACACGGTGGGCCTTATCTTGTCTGCGAATACGTCGATGGCCAGCCTCTCACCGAAGTTCAACTAAGCGACTCGGCGACCGCAGTGCAATGGCTGGCTCAAATTTGCGATGCCGTTGCAACCGCACATCGAGCGGGAGTCGTGCACGGTGATTTAACCCCTAACAACATTCTGCTTGATCACAACGGACGAATCGTCGTTACCGATTTCGGTTTTGCCTCGTACTCGCGAAAACCAAAAACAGGCGATGCTGCATTTGAGTCGATCGCATCACCTGGTGGAACGCTTGGTTTTGCCGCCCCCGAGCAGATCTCTCCTGCCTTCGGAGCGATCAGTTTCGCTACTGACATCTACGCAATCGGCGGATTAGCTTTCTATCTGCTGACCGGTCGCAGTCCTCATGACGTGGGTTCGGTAGTCGATACAGTGACCGACGACGATGTGCATCTACCCGACTCACACCACACGCATGCTGAATCTAAGTTGCTGGCTGTTGCAAAGCTGGCTCTGAAAAAAGCAATCGACTATCGTCCTGATTCAGTTCGTGAGCTGGCAGCCATACTTGGAAATCCTCCCTCATGTGATTGAATCATTGCAGTGTCTGATCAGCCTGTTCGTCACTCGGAGTCATCAGAATCGTCCTTCTGGAATTTCGTGAGCCAAGGTGATCGCTGCAATGCTTCAGCAGTACGCAAGACATCGGTCGGGGTCATCGGGGAGATGTTGCCGCCTTCTAACAAGCCGACTTTAAGTTGCCGTCGAAACTCGTCACAGATTGCGTTCAACGTCTGCACAGCGCTAGCGGTTAAGGATGCTTCAGAACTGTTCATAACGTTTTAACCTCCCTGGATTGCGTAAATTCGATCGCTGGTCATTGTCCTAGAAATTACCAATTCAATTCAAGGTCGATCAAAGCGCCGAACACTGTAGAGTGCTTTTTCAGCGACTTTCAACGGCAAGGGATTATAAAAATCCCCAGCTTCGACCGTCGACTGGGAGTTCGCTTCATCACTGCACAGACTGGTCTAGCTAGTTCGCTTGACGAGCCGTTTCCAAAGTATCCGTTGCTTTTCCCAGTTCGCGACGATCGCAATTGTGCGCACTTCGCGTTCGCGGAAGCGGGGGACGTGGTCGGTGGTAGGTTCAAGGTTGAGGATCGCTTCTTGGATGTCAGGGGCGAGCTGGGTGAGGTTGATGATCTGCGTTACGCGGGCACGGGTGATGCCGGCGGTACGGGCGATCTCGGCTTGGTCTTTCACTTGTCCGGTGGCGAGTAGGTGTTCGAGGCGAATGGCCAACGCCATCAGCTTGGTGATGTGAGGAAGCTTGGCCGGGGCGCTGGACTTCTTGGGCTTAGGTGGGCTAACGCGTTGTCGACCATGGGACGATGAACTCGTTTCGAATTGGATCTTGAAGTGGCTCATGACTTCTCGCTTTCTTCTTTGTCAGGATTCTGGGTTGCAAATGACTTCAGCCCCAGCGGGCTAAGCGTGATGGACAAGGTGCTGTCGGTGGGGTCGTGGTCGATGCGTGCTACCAACTGGGACATCAGTCGACTGCGCTCGCCCATCGTGAGATGCTCCCATAGGCCTTCGAGATTCTTGATTGCCTTTCGAATCGTCTTTCGATCGGGAGTGCTGGCTTGGATCTTCGCGAGCTGCTCTTGCAAATCGTTGCGCCGGCGCAGGTCGCGAGTCTGTTGTTCTGTGAGCGATGCAAGTGAGTCGAGACGTTTGACTTCGCGAGCATCGTCGCCAGTGGGAATCGAAATGGCGTCAATTGCTCGCTCGAGGTTGGCCAAGCTTTCGTTCAGTAGGGACAGCTCTTTCCGAAGCGTATCCCCTTTGTCGTTAATGGTTCGACTTACGCGAAGGCTGGTTTCGTTGAGTAGGTCTTCGTCGATTGTCAGCGTTTGGAGTTGTGCCACCACGAAACGTTCGACCTCTTCCGCTGGCAATGATGGCCTGGGGCAAGTCTTGTGGCCGCGTTTCTTCGCTTTGTTGCAAACGTAATAGCGATATCGCTTGCTGCCTTTTCCGCTGCCGCCGCTGGTCGAATGCGTCATCATGGAATCGCAGGCTGAGCATCGCAGTAAACCAGCCAGCACGCCGGGTGACTTGCCGTGGATGCGATCGCCAATGCTGACGCGGTTCGCATTGAGCTTCTTCTTCACCGCCGCAAACACCTCCGGATCAACAATGCCTTGGTGCTCACCGTCGTACATCTCCTCGCGATAGGAGACTTTGCCGATGTAGATCGGATTGGTTAGTAAGCTGTGCAGTGTTGTTTTGTAGAACAGACCACCGCCGACCTGCTTGCCAGTTTTGGTGACCCAGCTCTTTGCTCGCCAACCACGAGTCGCGATCGCTTCGAGAGTTCCAATTAGTCCCTCGCATTCAAGGTAGAGATCGAAGATCTGACGAACTCGCTCTGCTTCCAGTTCGTTGACGATCAGCTTCTTGGTCGCTCGATCGATATCGTAACCCAGTATTGGCCGGCCACCGATGTACTTGCCCTTGCGTCTGGCGGCCGACATCTTGTCGCGAGTTCGTTCGCTGATGATCTCGCGTTCAAACTGAGCGAAAGACAACAGGATGTTCAGCGTCAATCGCCCCATGCTGGATGTGGTGTTGAACTGCTGCGTGACCGACACGAACGAGACGCCGGTCTTGTCGAGCGTGTCCATGATCTTGGAAAAATCCATCAGCGAGCGACTGAGCCGATCGACCTTGTAGACCACAACGCAATCGATCAAGCCCGCGTTGATGTCGTCCATCAGTCGCTTGAGCGCTGGGCGTTCCATGTTGCCACCCGTGAAACCGCCATCGTCGTACAGCTTGTCGATCTCCACCCAACCTTCATGGCGTTGGCTGGCAATGTACGAAGAGCATGACTCACGCTGCGCATCGAGCGAATTGAACTCTTGCTCCAAGCCCTCAGTCGTTGATTTGCGAGTGTAGATCGCACATCGAATCTCTTTGTTCCGTCGGTTGGTGTCGATCATTGGGCGCTCTCCTTCTTGCTCTTCAGCCCAAAGAATGTGAAGCCATTGACGTGCGATCCCGAGATCGCTTTCGCCACAGCCGACAGCGTGCCATACGTCGTACCATTGAACTCAAAGGTTTTTTCGCCAACATAAACAGCGAGCTTCTTACCCTTATAGGTTTTGTATAAGGGCGTTCCGGCGGGCGGCAGCCGAGGATCGCGTCCGGTATCGATAACAGTTGTCTCTTCAACCGCAAGCGAAATCTGCTCGGTGAACGATTGAGGCGGACGTTTGCGCAGGTCGGCGTCGTCGGCCATGGCCAACGCGCGTTGTCGGACTCTCTCCGGTAGACCTCCTTGTTCATTTGCTTGTAACCGCCAGGCGATTTTGTTGACCATCCAATCGCGATTACGACTGCGCGGTGGCTCGAGACAAACCGTCTCGAAGTGTTCTCGAAGTTCAGCAGTCGGCATGCTCTTCATGCGTGCGACCTCCTGCTTGATGTTGAGGCTCATACGTCTCTCCGTGGTTAATGGATTTGGTGTTCGTTTCTCGCGGCGCGTTTACCGCTGGTCACAGAGAGCGATCAGTGCGAGAGGAACTCAAGCCGTCCTGGGGAGAATCTGGAGAGTTTAGCGGGGTGTCTGGTGATTGATCGTCGGTTAAGTAACGCACGACACCCTTGGCCAAGATATCGATGATCGTTTCGCGTTGCTGTGTTAACTCGTCTTCAAGTGGTTGTCGCATCAGGGCTAGCTCTCCGAACGGTTTGCGTGGTTTCAGGACTGGCGTGGTTAACGCTCTCTACCCCTGAACTACTCAGCCCAAGCCGCGACTGGCGAAGCCCGCTCTCGAAAAGACGCGAAAGAAAGTTTTTTCAGATTTCCGGCCGGCTGTGACCAAACGTGTCAAAACGCTGTGGAAGCTGGTGGCATTCTTTTTCGGTTTTCACCACTAACTTTTGGAGACACAAAAATGACCAATACCACTGAAAACAACGATGCTCCGAAGCTCGATCGTTCCAAAGTACGGAAGTTTCGCGAGATCGCCAGATACACTCTCGAGGACTGTGTCCTGGAATCTGATCTGCAAGAAGATTGGCTCAAAATCGAACGCGGTGAGTACCGGGCCATCGGTCGGGAGATGGTGTTCGACATCGTGGATTTCCTCGGTTGCGAAACCGAGGACTTGCTCACTGAAAAGTGCCCTGAATCGGAGCTGCCGGAAATGATCTATCTGTGCGACTCCGAGACCTGGGCCTACTCGCCTGAACCCGACTCAGGATTGCGAGTAAAGGTGGAAACCGAAGGTCAACAGAATTTCTTGAGAATACATTGCGAGGACGCGACTCCCGAAGAAATGGAAAATATTTGGGCGATGTTGACCAAAGGTGTCACAGCCTAATGCAATGCTAGCAATTGCAAATTGAGGTCAGGGTCGATTGTCAGGAGGGCGACAGGAGCAGAGCGAAGGATGAAACGAACGGATGTAAGTAACAGGAGAACACGGTGGTGGAACCACCGTCGACCCTTCCTCAATGGGCGCGTTGCCAGTTAGTCGGAGCCACTGGAATCCTATTTTTACCATGGAAGCAAACATGATTGTCTAACTTTTTTGAGCATCACATGACCACAGCCAAGTACCAACGATTTACCAACTTGCGAGTGCTGAAATCCGTCCAACATGATCGGTTATTGAAGTTTCTCTCGCCCCATTACGAATACATCGCCTCGCGAGGGCTGACGCTACCTCACGCAGGCAAACTCACGGATTTTCAGTTCGAGCTTCTGGGCGAAATCCTGAAAGCTCCCGATGGTCAAACACCCGCCGAATTGATGCGAGCGGTTCACATGGTCAATGAACTGGCTCGCGAATCGATGATGGAAACGCTCCTCGATCAGATCGATGAGTTGGCGGATGCATTCCATCGCGATGAGAGAATCATGCCAGCAGATGTTGCTGTTGAAGCGATCCTGCGTCATCGCGAACACGTCGAGGTAATACATCGTCTGCAGGCTCTCAATGCTCGGCGCACCTATTCGTACTTCCAGGCGAACAGTGAAGTCGTGCCCAGCTTAAAAGAACCGCTGGAGCTGTCCCGCGTATCGTTTGAAAACGCTGTGGGCTCATACTTCGAGTCGAGACGGTGTGGCCGCGGAACGATCGCTGCAATGCACCTGTGCGAAGACTCATTGGATTTGACGGTCAGCCATGGGCGACCTTGGCAGTTGCAAGATGTGCTCGTGGATGGAGTACGGGACATCTTGAGCTTTCAACCGCTGCAAGATGACCTGCTCCACTTCAACCGGGTGACCGGAGAACTGAAGATCAATGCAACGACAGCGATTCAGAAAGAGATGTATCGAGCATCATTTGGTCGCTTCTTCTTCGGCGATGAGAATATGTTTCCTCCTGGAGACATCTGGACTACGGAGCCGCTTCGAGTGAACAGCGAAGCGGCCTTGTCAGTTGTTAACATCCCCGAGTTGTTGTCCGCTACGCTGACATCGGTGACGCTGTTTGTCGCTGGTGCCAAGCCAGAGCTTGTGACGACAAGGCGTGCTGACCTGATTGAGATCCTCGACGAGCGAATCGCGTATTACGAAAGCCTGGATATCGATGTTCGAATCGCAGAAGCCAGAATCGAATTGCGGTTCATCGACGGCAGAAGAACTCGCTCCGTAACGATCAAGCCACCGAATATCGCGGTTTATACCCGCGATGGTGATGCTGACGTGATCGAGTTGTTTTTGCATGAACGAGGATTTACCAATGGCAAGATCATCGTGCCATTCTCATTGGGTGGAACGTCTGTGGCTCGCAGCGGCCTCGGTGCCTGAGCAGCGAACGTCCCGAGCTCATTGGAAAATCCTGCTAGGTGCTGATTTTGAAAATGCAAACCGCTGGCTTACTCCAACTAAGGAGATTGCCAGTGCGGTACCGAGTCAGGACGACAGGAACCAATGGCTTCGCGTCGTTGAAGATGAGCCTTATCGATATCTAACGTTCGATGAGAGCTCCAATCGCTGCAATGTGATCGACCGTGCTGAAGTCACGGTTTTTGGCATCGATTGGCCTCGTGTCGCTGATTCGCTCTGTGGCCAAGCTACCCTCCTTCGCTCGACAATCGCCGGCAGTATCAAGCCTGCTTGGCATTGGGCGACTTCGCAGCCACAAATGGGCTTCGCCTTCCCGTTCTTTGTCGGTGGTGGGCCATTGATTGAAACGTTGACTCGCATAAGCGACCAGACGGATCAACCATTCGTCCTTCTGCGTCTGCGAACAAGACCTGTTGACCCGATCTGCGGTCGCCTGTTGGATGATCGGCGTGGACTTCTGCTGTCGTTGTCGGAAATTACTCAGCCGTTTGATCAAGGTGCAATCGCGTTTACGCAGTCAGCGCTCGAACGAATCGATTCTTTCCAGCAGTTGTACCTGCCAAAGCAACCGGCCAAGGTTGCCAAGTCGGGCTTCCCAACTCCACCGAACTGCGCCTGGTCGGCGATCAAGATCCGGTTTCTTGATATCGACACCGTTTCCATCACAGCGGCTGGCGTGGTTGGGCGCTACCACTTCGCCGAAATGGGATTTGCGCGTGCAGGTAACAAGCGATCGAACGTTCAATGGGAATTGCTGCGATCGTTCGCTAAGTCCTATGGCACGATGACCTGGAATTCGCCTGGTGCGAGTCGCCAGAATCAAAAACGCAAAGAGCGGCTTAGTGAAACTCTTTGCGACTTCTTTGGAATCGCCAACGATCCGATTCGATGGATGCCCGATCGTTGCGGCTGGCAAACTCTCTTTACCCTCGACCCAGAACCCTGACGAGGCGTTGTCGCTGCGACATGTCGCTGAACCAAGTCGCCCACCTCCTGAAAAATCGCTATTCAAAAAGCCCGTGAAATTGCTGCTCGGAACACGATCTGAGCAGAAAGTTTTGCAATTCTTTGGCTTCTTAGCGACATGTCGTCAGTCACAGGCGACAGGCCAACGACGCTTCGACAATTTCACCTTGCCGCAGCAGATCAGCGCCGCTTCCAGAGCCCTTCGGGACGGTCTGTCGCTCGGGTGCAGTGTTGGTGTGCCGGCCAAGGAATGGCATTCATGTCACCATCTTTTGATGTCGCTAACGACAACTTCACTCGCGGCATTATTCGCCGCAAAGCAATTCAGATCTCACAACGACTGGGTAGCTCCGAGCAAG
>CAUJKA010000295.1 GCA_963204965.1 Planctomycetota bacterium
GAGGGCTTTCCGATCGGCAGCGGAATCGTCGAATCAGCCTGCAAACAAATAGTAAGCGAACGAATGAAGCTGTCGGGAATGAGATGGCACAGGGAAGGAGCAAAGCAGGTGATGTCGCTCCGTTGTATACTACTGAGCAACCTCTGGAACAAAGTCTTTGATAAATGGCTACAATCAAAACCCGCTGTCAGTGATCTTATCCCCCAATGAGCCGTGGAAAATTAACTGCCGACGAGCGCACCAGCCGGACCGCACCCCAAGAAACTAGTGAGGCCAAGAACTCTTTATCCGCGACGCCACCGAATATTTCCCTGGCATTTTTACAGTCGAAGTTAGTCGATGATATGTGTACGGACTTTATGGCACCACTACTGCGAGGAGTGATTTCGCCATGGAGAGAGCGTGGCCAAGCTGTTAGCTGGCTTTGGACAAGGAAGTTATTCTCGCAGGCTGCCTCGCTAACAACTGCGACTAACGGAGATGCTGTTCCGCCACTTTGGCTATGCAATACTACGCACGTCGCCGCCGGCCATCCTCTCGTTATTGGATTCCCTCCGATACCACAAGAGTTGGTCCGTCCGACAGCAAACGTCGAAATAACTTACGACTTTGACTTGTGTCAGTGGCGGCTTGATCGTCCCCAGGCAATTCGAGTGTCCGCAAACTTCCCATGGGGCTTTGAGGTTGCCAAATCTCCTTTGAACGTCATCCAAAAAAACGGTGCAGAGAAATCTTCCGTGCACGTCATTGACGGCGGAGTCTTCGACAATAGCGGAATCACCTCGATTCGTTTGGTAGTTGAAGCAATACAGAGACTAGCGGATGAGGATACAGCGAATACCTCTTCCACAACACGCAAGCAAGCCGTCTCGCTTGCAAAAATCGTAATCGGCAAACTTCATAGTTGTGGTGTCATTCTTTTGGAGATTGACTCGGGAGCAAAACCTGAACCACCCGGCGGAGCAACACAACTCTTGGCTACAGCGCTTTCCCCAATTCACGCGCTCAACAACTCGACATACTTCACATCAGAACGTTCATCTAGCGATAACATTAACTCGTTAAGAGAAAGACTCCGAAGCCCCCGTGCAGAAGATTTGCGTGAGCGTCTAATTGGATTACGTAGCTATAGTAATGAAACACGAAGACTAAAGATTGAGGATGAGCAAGTCGATACTTTTTTCCACGTCAAAGTGACCTGCAATGAACAAGATAATGTAATGACCGCATGGGCATTGCCGCCCGATGACAAGGCAAAGATCTTTGTCCGAGGCATGGTCGCCACCAAGGAATTGACCAAGAACCTTCAGGCGAAGTTTACTCTAGAGCGCGAGACTTTTACCAGCCTGGCTCTAATCGAGGACCGAGTCAGAGAATTGGAAGAACAGCTAGTTACAGAGCAACCTGCCCGGCCTGAACTGGCTGAACAAGTGAAGGTTGCTATCGCCATTTTCTCCAAGGTCAGCGAGATTGCGACACTACAGAGGCTTGACGATGCTGCGAAGCAAATCGAAGAATATTTGTATGCTCGAAAAGCATCATCCGACCAAGTCGCGAAGACCAAACAAATAGTGGCTCAAGTACGAGAGAACAATTCGAGCAAAGTTCTGAAACAAATTGAATTGTCTTCAACTAACTCAACATCCACAAGCCAATCAGCCTACACCTCTTCGAACGATTCCAGACAGTACGTTTCGCCGAATCAAGAATTGATAAAGGAAGACTTCTCTAAACTCAAAGGAGTGCTTCGAGCAGAGAAAACTTGGGAGAAGAAGTAACCTCTTCTTGGTCCTGAAATGAATTTAGTCGCTCGTGAATGAGTGAGTTAGGCAATAACAAAACCGCCGTAGTCGACAAGCTCTTCGCCGCCCTAGGTGCGTTGCGAAGGCGGACCATCTTGCATTTAGGTGAACCAAGGGGTGGGGAATTCTTCGCTGGTGTGTACACAGCCAGAACGCATGCTGCTCACACCCTACAAGAACGGCAAAAACGCGTCAAAATTCATCAGATTTTGTTTGCGTTATCTGTCCCATTTTTTGCTTCGATAGCATACGAAATCGATTCAATTGAATGATCGTTTCGCCTCAGAAAAAAGCCCTAGACAGTTACAACTTGTTAACTAATCTCCAATCAGTGCTCCAGTCAAAACTGGTGGCGTCGTAGTGGCGTGTCAATCGATGTTTGTTCGAATTGGGGAGGGTTATGTTTCGCGCAAGTTGGCTTGTAATTGTATTGGGTTTAGTTGGCTTGGGATGGTATCTCTGGCCACACAGTGAGGTTCCGTTGGCTTCGACGTTGAGTGCCAAAGCCGCGCTGGGTAAGCAGCTATTCTTCGAGAAGAGACTCTCTGAACCAGCCGGACAATCGTGTGCAACATGCCATGATCCCAACACCGGCTTTGCGGATCCTGAGAATAAACTCCCAACTTCCAACGGTACACTCACCTGGGTGTTCGGCTTCCGAAATTCCCCCACAGTCACGTACTCAAAGTTCATTCCGCCGTTGGATTATGACGAAGGATTGGTCTCCTACGTCGGCGGTTTGTTTTGGGACGGACGAGTTGACAGCCTTGCCGAGCAAGCCGAGAAGCCTTTCCTGAATCCACTGGAGATGCACAACTACAATAAGTGGCTAGTAGTACAAAGTTTGATTAAGGCCGGTCACGGACCTGCATTCAGAAAGGTCTACGGCGCAAAATCGCTGGATCTCAAAACTGATGCTCAAGCCAATGCCGCCTTCGCCAACATCGCTGATGCAATTTCTGCGTACGAACAAAGTGCAGAGCTCAATCGATTCAGTTCCAAGTTCGATAGCCACCTCAAAGGCAAAGTAAAGTTGACCGCTCAGGAGGCATTGGGGTTGGAGCTATTTAACGGCAAAGGTCGTTGCGCATTCTGCCATGTTAGCACTGCGCAAAACGGCCAACCTGGCCCGCTCTTCACCAACTTCTCTTATCACAACTTAGGAATTCCGAAGAATTGGAGTAATCCATTCCTTTATCAGCCGGACTTTATCAATCCACTTGGAGACGATTTTGTCGACAATGGTCTTGGTGAAACCGTAGCTGAGTTCTATCCAGAAGGCGCGAAGTGGGAGGACGGTAAGTTCCGGACGCCGACACTTCGCAACATTGAGAAAACAGCTCCCTACGGTCACAACGGCTTCTTCAAGTCGCTGAAAGAAATCGTGCACTTCTATAACACTCGAGAAGTTCCATCTGCTGGTTGGGGACCTCCTGAGGTTAGTGCGAATGAGAATCCGCGCATCGGTAATCTTGGTTTGACTGATGCGGAGGAAGATGCAATTGTCGCGTTTCTCAGGACGCTGACGGATAAGTAGCTCATCAACCGATCGTAAGCGGAACTTTCTTCAAGACGGAATACGGACAACGTATTCCGTCTTTTGCTTTAGGTGCATTGGCGAAGGCTCGCGGACCCGCGTACGGTACGCCCACGTCTCGTCCGCCAAAACTAAATACGGGCGGGACGCCCGGGGACCGAAGAAAGACGATGCCTGGCACCAGTCCCCGGCGCATTCGGAACGACCTATCTACGTTGGCAAAATCGTTCTATCAGGAAGCCTGTAGGGGCTGGCTAGACTTTTTAGTCTATTTCGATTTCAAGTGTTGCGTAAGTTGGACGATACATGGTCGTACCAAGGCTGAAGGTGTCACTTGACCACAGTGGTGCTAACGGACTTGACTGAAACGGCGAAGGCGAGCTTTGTCGATTCGAACGATTGTGACCATGGATGGTTTAACTCGTAGGTGCACTGTGAGCATCTACTGCGGATGAAACCAATTAGCACACTTGAAGCGGCTAACAAACCATGGTCACTCAACAACCCCATTACTTGCTGATCTGCGATTCCGTTATTTCGAATCCAGCCCTTATCGATGGCGTAACACAGCCAACGATCGGACTCGGACGATGGAACTTTGTGCTGGAACGTATCGATGGCCCCGAGCGTTTGGAAGCACAGGACTGCGAAAACTATATTCATCAGGACCGTTTAGCATTGCTGGCGGTCGTGCGTGGACTGGAGGCGTTGGAGCAGTCGAGCATAGTTCGGTTGGTAACCACCAGCCGCTACGTAGATCGAGGCATGCGATTTGGATTGCCAAACTGGCGCGAGACCAGTTACCAGTGGGAAAGCTTCGGCATGCGAAAGCCTGTCCGCAATGCTGACCTCTGGCGACGGGTGGATGTTGCCATGCAGTATCACGAAATCGCTTGTAGGTTGTTGAAGAGTTCGATCGGTATGGTGGAGGCCAATGCCGAAGAGTTTGCGGCTGAGTTGTCGCAAGTTGCCCCAACAGTTCAATTGGTCGCATCGATGGCAGTACCTGCGACAGCGTCAGGTACCTTGCAAGTCGGTGCACCGATGGTAGCTCAACCGATTGGTCATCCAATCGGAGTGTCCTCCGCACCGCATATCGCGGCGCGTTCGATCAACGAGCAGGGAGTAGCCCTCGAGCGACGAGGGACTTACGAACCAGGGGCAGCTTTGTCGACCAGCCGCGTGGCATATCGCGTTGATTCAGCTCATCGTACCGCTTCGTCCCCGGGATTTTCCAAGTTTTCTTCGCCCCAGGCTGACAACAAACCCAAGCGACTGCAATGGTGGGAGATGGCTTCAAAGTGGGACAATCCGCTGACGATCCCTGCGTTTCCCCAAGCAGCCGGCTGCGGAACTTGATCAGACTTTAGTTCTTGTGGTTGGTCGAACTGTCCCAACGGCCAGCCAACCCAAATTGAAACAAATTGAAATAACTTTACACTGACTCACTTCGGAGATGGATGTGCGCACGCAGCTTTCGTTGCAAGGCATAGGCCGTTTAATTGACGGAACATTAGAAAACCCTGCTCAACTACTGGGGCCACACCCAGTCGATTGCGGCAACAGACAGGCAATTTCGGTACGAGCATTCTTGCCGGAAAGCCAACAAGTCTGGCTGGTCGACTCGCAGCATCAGGCTCGCCCGATGCGACGTGTCCATCCATCCGGGTTTTACGAAGCGATTTGTCCCACGGAGGGATTTGACAATAACAGCTACCGACTACGAGTTGCCTCCAAGAACGGTGATATTACCGAAATGCATGACCCATACGCTGTACAACCTCTGATGACAGAGTTCGATCTTTTCCTTTTCGGCCAAGGTCGGAACTGGAAGATTTACGACAAGCTTGGTGCTCACGAGCGCACCATTGGCGACGCAGTTGGCGTGAACTTTGCCGTATGGGCTCCTAATGCGGAGAACATCCAGGTTGTCGGCGACTTCAACCATTGGGATGGTTCAGCCAACCCCATGCGCAAGCACGTTCCGGCAGGTATTTGGGAACTGTTCGTTCCTGGCGTACGACCTGGCGAGAAGTACAAATACCGCATCAAGAATCGCGATGGAAGCGTCATCGACAAAACTGACCCGTATGGTTTCTATGCTGAGCTACCGCCACGTACGGCTTCGATCGTATCGCCGCTGAATCGTTATCAGTGGAACGACAACGATTGGATGCAAAGTCGCGCGGCCAACGATC
>CAUJKA010000296.1 GCA_963204965.1 Planctomycetota bacterium
AAGCAATAATGAGTACAGCGACCGCATGGATGAGTGCTTGATCGATTGAGCCGCCGGGCATTACGAAAAGCCATGCGAGGGCAGTAAGCAATGCGATCAACAACACCACGGGTACAAAGTACGCGACGACTCGATCAGCAATGCCTTGAATGCGCGGCTTCGAAGCCTGCGCAGATTCAACGAACGCCACGATCTTCGCTAAAGTCGTGTCGGCTCCGATGGCAGTGGCTCGAAACTGAATACTTCCACTGCCGTTGATCGTACCTGCCACCACTTCGTCCCCCGTTTCCTTGGCCACTGGTACGCTCTCACCAGTCACCATGCTCTCATCGATATAGGTAGAGCCACTAACGACCACACCGTCCACTGCGATGGCAGATCCAGGACGGACTTCAACAACATCATTAAGGACAACAGCCTCCGCAGGAATGGTTACCGCTTCACCGTTGCGTATAACTGTGGCCATTTTCGGTACCAGTTTTAGAAGTACCTTCATTGCGTCAGACGCTTGATGCCTAGACTTCGTTTCAAGGAATTTGCCTAACAAGATTAGCGTGATCACTACTGCCGACGCTTCAAAGTAGACATGACGCGATTGCGGAGGAATCCACTGGGGAAAAACCGTGACAACAGTGCTGTAGAGGAAAGCGGCCATCGTCCCCAGAAGAATCAGCGAATTCATATCGGGAGATGTTGAAAAGAGGCTCTTTGCGCCTAGTCGAAGGAAGCGTCCGCCAAACCAGAATTGAACAGGAATGGCCAAGCCGAACATGACCCAATTCCACTGCTCCATCGACAACCAGGACATCATCAAACTCATGACTCCGTCGAACAACATGGGAGCCATCGCAAGCACAACGATCGGTAGTGCAAAGATCGCTGCTCCGACGAACAAATGCCACAATCGCTGAGCTTCTAAATCGTTGTCCTCAATCGAACCCGAGTTTCGCACCGTGGAGAGCTCAACGGGCTCATAACCCAGCTTTGTAATCGCAAGTTGGATCGTTTCGAGTTCGCCAGCTTGTGGGAAATGGTCGAACTCGACCGCCGCACGCTCCGTCGCGAGGTTGACTGAAGCGCTGGTCACTGATGGGATCTTGCGCAGTCCATTTTCGACGCGTCGGACACATGCAGCGCAGGTCATGCCCTTGACGCCAATCTCGACCGTCTGCTCAGCATTCATCATTATCCATCTCCTCGTCTGAGAGGCCCACCACTTGGCTAGAGGTTGCTAATGAGAGGCTACTGCTTCATAGCCGGCTTCTTCGACGGAAGCCACGATTGATTTGTCGACGAATTGCCCCTCGACAACTGCTTTTCCTGCTTTCAAATCAACCTGGGCAGCGGTTACGCCCTCGGTGGCTCGGATGGCTGACTCAACCGCTGATTTACAGTGGCCGCAGGTCATGCCAGTGATCTGGAAGGCCTGTTTACGTGGTACTTGGTTCATTTTTGCGTCCCTTATTGGCGTAGAGGTGAAGTGGCCGTATCGCTAGGTTGGATGCCGGCACGGCAACGATTCTTCAGGTAGAATGGGCCTGTTCGCAGGGAAATCTACCAGCACTTCGACTCGCGGAGCCAAAATCGGAAAAAAACTGGAAATTCCGTGAAGGAACGCGGCTTGAGGTCCATCCAAAGCACGTAAGCATCGAAATTTGAAGCAAAAGCACGAGTCATGTCATCACTTACCCTCCATGTCGTTTTGCTGTTCGCGGTTGCGTACAGTCAAATCTTTGGCGGAGTTTCGTGTTGCTGCCTCTCGCGAACGATCATTGCAAGTCTGGCGACTGCGCAAGTGGCTACGCCAGCCAGCGCTGATCACGCGGTGCCGAACGCATTCCCTTCGCCAAAGTGCCCCAAATGTGCTGCTGCCCAAGCATCCGGTGCGAGAAGTGTGAATTCCGAGGGACTTCGAAGTTCCAGCGTTGCGGGGAACAACAAATGCCAATGCGCGAAAGCTATTTCTAGCGCTACTGCTCAGCACGAACCTCGATCTCTGTCCATTGCTGTGCAGTATTTCACGACTGCCCTAACGACTTGGGACGTCATCCCTCGTGCGCAACGGATTGTGTTTCAAAGACATGAAGTTCCAATTCCCTTCGAGGGTTGTTCCTGGCAGTCGATCGCCTGTGTTTGGAAGAAATGAGAAGACCGACAAACCGATAGCTTCGGGATTGTTGACTGGCTGTGTGCTTAACTTCAGGCACACACCACTGGCTTTTTAGTTTCTTATACAAAATAGGTGAATCATGTTGACAAAACTCGCTGTTTTGGGCGCTCTCGCTCTTTCCGCAGTTTCCTACTCGGTAAATGGAAGTCAGCAAAGCACGAATGCAGCGTCTGAGGCCTCCGTTAGCGAACCTTCCTGCTGCATGAAAAATGCTTACTGCTGTGCGGTAGATCAACCTTGCTGCCCTCGCTAGATCGACAAGTACGGTCTGAGATTGAGTCCTGCTCGAAGCTTCCGAAGGCTTCGGGCAGTTTTCTCTTTTCGGCGGGAAGGAGTGAAGAATGATACCAACAGAGTCATCCAATGAGATGAATGGAAAAGCGGAGGATCGTGCATCACCGCTGACTAAAGAAGAATTGACGCTGTGGATTAGTCGTGCCAGCAACGGACATCGAGAGTCACAAAAGCACATTTACGAACTATTGGCAGCTAGGTGCTATCGAGTCATTCGAAAGATTGTTGGCGATAGTCATGCTGACGACGTAATGCAGGACTTCGTCATCCACTTGTTTTCGAGGCTTAGTCAGTTTCGTTTCGAATCGACGCTCGAAACATGGGCGCACCGAATGGCTGTGAATCAAAGCTTGCAGTACCTGCGAAAAATGAAACGAGAAGAACAGCGCATTCAAAAAGTCGCGGAGGCTGGAGAAGTGTCTTTCGATGTTAATGAAAAGATTCAAGCAGACGAAGATATTGAGGTGCTTGAGTTGGCTATGCAACAAATCACGGGTGAGCAGCGAGCGATTTTACACATGAAAGAAGTCGAAGGGCTTGGATACTCAGCGATCGCAAGCGTTCTGGGCATACCCGAAGGTACCGTTGGTTCACGACTAAACAAGGCTAGAAACGAATTGAGGACTTCTCTGATCCACTTGGGCTGGGAGGCATAAGAATGAATTGCGATATTGTTGAAGAACACTTGTCTGCGTACATCGACGAAGAACTCGACGCCGCGGCATGTCTCCAACTGGAGGAGCATGTTGAGCAATGCGATGCATGCCGTGGGCTGATGTCTGAATACCGCTCGATGGGCGTATTGATGCGACGTTCGGAGCGGATAGTCGATACGGAAGCAGTATGGGAACAAGTTTCTCTCAAACTCGAAACGCCTGTTGTGACACTTGCTTCGACAGAATCCCATTGGAGGGCTTGGGCCAAGCGTTATGGCACTTCTATTGTGGCCGCGGCTGCTGGTGTTCTTATCCTGGTTTCGGCACTGCGCTATGCTGCGCCCGACAATCACGACACCGCTAATGCGTTGCACGATCATGCTGCAATGGCCGTTGATTTTGCCGAGGTATTCCGCTCAGCCAGAACGGAACCTCAGCTCGCCTTGTCCAAACTGAGCGAGAAGTACGACGGCCGCGAACTAAATACCGAAGAAGCTACGAAATATCTTGGCTATCAGCCGGCATTATTCAAAGGTGTTCCCGAAGGTTTCACTCGTGTGTCAACACACGTTTTGAACATGCCATGCTGCAAATGCTCGGCAACCATTTGTGAGCGAAGCGACGGCACATCACTGATCGTCTTTGAGCACCGAGATGAGCAACCTGTCTGGTTTGGCGACTCCCCGTCAATTGAGACGCAGTGCGCGGGCATGCCTTGCAAGATTATTGAGTCAGCCGGGCAACTAGCCGTTAGCTGGAGAAACCAAGATCGGCAAATGACGATCGTCGGCGCAGATGATCTGACTGAAGTGAATCACTGGGTAGCGTCTCTGAAGTTGTAAGTTCCACTTCGATGAATTCGCTATCCCTTTCCAACTCCCTTGTTCCATAGAGGACCAAACCATGATCAAGAACAGTATTCTCGCTCTCCTTTTCGTTTTCACTGCGGCAGCATCAAGTTATGCGCAAACAGCAAAAGACGAAACGTCTGAGCAACGTCGCGAGCGTCTGCGAATTGCTGTGCAAGCCATATGTCCAGTGTCGGGCGAGTCACTCACTGACCATGCCGAGCCGGTCAAGATGACGAATTCAGAAACCAGAGAGGTGCTTTATGTCTGTTGTGAAGCATGCCTCGAGTCGAAGCCGGATGTTAAGCACATTGAAAAGATCCGAACCAACTTCGCCAAAGCCCAAGGACACTGCTTGGTGATGACGGACAATGAAATCTCTGCCGATTCGAAGCACGGTATTGTCGATGGGCACTTTGTATACGTCTGTTGCCCGCCATGTGTAAAGAAGATGAAGGCCGAACCAGCCAAGTTCTTGTCCAAGCTTGATGACCTTTACGAAGCGTCGCTCAAGAAGTAACCGTCCGATTCTACTGTTTCAACTGAAGGTGTTTAGAAATGAAAAGATGGAACTTGTGTTGTTTGTTTATTCTGCCCCTAGCGGTGACCACTCTGGTCTTCCTTAGTGGCTGTAATCCGTCGCAATCGGACGAGACCGCAGATCAGACTGCACCACGCGTTGAGGGTGAAAAGGCTGGCGTTGCAAGCGATGAGAGATCTGCAACGAACTCAATTGCCGGCGACGCTGACAGTGAACATGGTCATATCCCGGGTGCTCACGGCGGCATCATGATTTCGCTGGGGAGAGACAGTTATCACGTGGAAGCGGTCATCGATTCAGCAGGTGCTGTTCGGCTTTACACGCTTGGCAAGGATGAGAGTCGAGTTATCGACGTGGAAAGCCAGACGTTGAAAGGGTTTGTCAAAGCCGAAGGGGACGCGGATTCCAAACCAATCTCGTTTGAGGCATCTCCACAGGACGGCGACAGCCCTGGGAAGACTTCGCTTTTCATGGGGCAACTGCCACAGGAGCTGGTGGGGCGCAAGCTGGATGTAACCATTCCAAACATTCGAATCGATGGCGAGCGATTTCGTCTGGGTTTTGTCTCTGGGCAGGAGAGCCATGATGAATCGTCCGACATGCCGGCTAAGGTCGCTAACGAAGCAGAACGAGAGTTGTATTTGACACCGGGCGGTCGGTACACCGTTGCGGACATCGAAGCCAATGGCAATATGACGGCTTCGCAAAAGTTCAAAGGGATGAAGTCGGAACATGACATGAAGCCAGAAGTCGGCGACATGCTGTGTCCTATCTCGGGAACAAAAGCGAATTCCAAATTTACGTGGATTATCGATGGTAAGCCTTACGAGTTCTGCTGCCCTCCGTGCGTCGACGAATTTTTGGCTTCCGCAAAAGAGTCAACGGACCCGCTGCCTGATCCAGATAGTTTCATCAAGAAGTAGGTTATGAATCTTCCATCACAAGCTCGATTCATCGCAGTGTTAATGCTTGCCCTGGCTACGTCGGCGGCTAGCGGCCACGAGGGACATCAACCGCTTCCCACCAAGGGTGTTCAAGTTGATACACAGAATGGTCAACTGACATTGTCAGCGCAAGCGCGGAATGCCATTGGACTTCAAGCGGAAGAACTTCTGGTAGGCACCGTTGCTTCCACGTTGACGGTCTATGCGGAGGCCGTTACACCGTGGCAAGCAAAGGCGTTCGGCTCGGCGCAGATCTCTGGTCGCATCGCCAAACTACTATCGCGTCCTGGGGACTTTGTGAAAAAGGACCAGATCATTGCCGAGTTGAGTAGCCGCGAATTGGAACTGCTCAAACTGGATTATCAGCAAGCAGTTAATGACGTAAGCCTTAATCAGCGTCTGCTTGACATGACAAGACCAACTGCGTTGGCCGGCGCTGTGCCGATGCAACGATTGCTGGAAATCGAAAACGCAGTTGAGCAGAGTCAGAACCGAGTGGAAGTCGCCCGAATTCGCGCCCGTACTCTTGGCGTTTCTTCCGATGTCTTCCAAAACAGCGCATCTGGTTCGTTGAACTATCCCATTCGGTCGCCTATCGCTGGCCAGATCCTTCACTCGGACCTGGCAGAGGGCAAGTACGTGGAGGCGTTGGAACACCTATTTGAAGTTGTTAATACCGATGAAGTTTGGGTTCGGCTTCAACTCTTGGAAAAGGATATTTTCAAGGCCAAAGTAGGCAACCGAGTGAAGGTCGAGTTCCCTGCGTCGTCGATCTCGGTAGAAGGCATTATCGATCGCATGGATGCTGGTTTAGATTCCCAAACTCAAGTCAGTTCAGCGTGGATGACACTCGCAAACCAAACGATCATTCCTGGACTTGTTGGTCGGGGCACGATTTATACGTCAGAGCAAGATGAGAAACTCACCGTTCCGCAGCGGGCAGTATACAGCGACGGGCTGCAGAATTATGTATTTGTTGAAGAGGCATCGACTCGGACATCCGCAGAGTACCGGAAGAAAACCATCCAGTTAGGTAAGCGTACTCTGGAAGCGCATAAGCAAAGCGAGCCGATGGTCGAAGTGCTCCAAGGCGACATTTATCCTGGTGACCGAGTGGTAGTAAAGGGAGGTCACGAGTTGTCGAGCTTGTTCTTTCTTGGCGTCCTAAAGCTCTATAGCAGTGACCAGCAACGTTTAGGGATACGGTCCGAGCCAGCGAGTCACCGCGAAGTTGCTTCGACTACGCAGCTAACAGCGTCCGTGACGTTGCCCCCCGAGAACCGAAGCGTACTTTCCTCTCAACTAGACGGAACGGTCTATTCGCACAAACTAAATCCGGGACGATACGTCGAGGCCGGTGAAATATTATTGGAGATTGCTTCGCCTGAATTTCACAAGCTCCAGCTCGACCTGATCAGCACGTCGCTTGACGCCGATCTCTCGCTTCGTCGCGCTGATCGGCTTGACGGCGTCAAAGGCGATGCGGTTTCACTACGCATCGTATTGGAAACGCGCTCGGAAGCGGACCAGTTAAAGGCGCGGGCCGAAAGCCTAAGGCGGCAGCTTTCTACGTTGGGATTACTTGAAAGCGAAATAGAATCAATCGTTAAAGAACGGCGAATCCTCAACTATCTTCCACTTCGCTCCAACATAGCAGGGCGCATTACCTCGTCCGTAGTCACATTAGGCGAAACCGTTTCCGCGAGCCAGCCTCTTGTCGAAATTCACAATCTCGAGTCCGTATGGATTGAGGCGCATGTACGATCGCCCGAGACCCATTCTCTAAATGGAGAAGTGAATGGCATCGCCACGATACTTGCCGATCCTGACATTAGCTTTCCAGTCGTCGTTTCACGAATCAGTCCAACCGTAAACGAGTCGACCCGCACACAGAGGATATGGCTTACTCCAAAGTCTAACTCCAGTGTCCCGCAACTTCGCTCAGGCGCATTGATCACGGTCGTCTTGCCGATCGGAAGTCCGACATCGACTCTTGCGATCCCCTCATCCGCCATCCTTCGCGAGGGGATGCACTATTTCAGCTTTGTGCAAAAGGACGATGGATACGTTGATCGACGCCGACTAAAGATTGGTCGCTCTGATGGTGCGTACACGGAAATTGTTGACGGTATCGAAGCGGGTGAGTTGGTCGTAACCGTTGGTGGTCGTGAGTTACAGACGGCCTTTGCATCATTGAGGTAGCATCCTTGCTCGACAGCATCATTCGTTTCTCATTGCACAACCGGGCGATCGTTGCGATTGCCTCACTGCTCGTAATGCTAGTCGGAGCATCTTTGCTTCGGACTATGCCCGTCGATGTGTTTCCCGACCTTAATCGTCCCACGGTGACGATTATGACCGAAGCACCGGGCCTGGCTCCGGAAGAAGTCGAAGTGCTCGTGACGCGACCGATCGAATTACTCTTAAACGGAGCGACCGGCGTCAAACGCGTTCGCTCATCGTCGGCCATTGGTCTATCGATCATTTGGGTTGAGTTTGACTGGGGAACCGACATCTTCATTGATCGACAGATCGTGAATGAGAAGTTGCAGCTAGCTCAATCAAAACTACCGGCGGGTACCAACCCGACGCTCGCGCCTATTTCATCCATCATGGGTGAAATCATGTTGCTCGCGCTTCGTAGCGATATTGAACCGAGCTCGAAGTTTGAGGCGGACGCGAAAGCGATGGAGCTGCGCACGCTGGGCGAGTTCACGGTGCGCAATCGACTCCTTGCCGTTGAAGGCGTATCGCAGGTTTCCGTGATGGGCGGAATTCTTAAGCAATATCAAGTCCTCACCT
>CAUJKA010000297.1 GCA_963204965.1 Planctomycetota bacterium
TCAAGCTTGAAGATCTAGCCAAGTCCAACGGCAAACCAATTGTGGTACAGGGAGCATTCAACGATAACGAGCAAGGTGGCGGTCCACGATTCGGACCGTTTGGTGGTGGAAAGACTTTTGATGGATCGTTGGTCTTTACGGAAGTCTCCACTAACGCGGGAGAACCTGTCCGAGGCAAGTTCGAGCTCCAACTTGCCGAACTTCGCGGTGGATTTATGGATCGAGCTCGATAGGCAGGCATTGGGAAAGTGTTAGTGGTTGAAAGATCAGGCCGAATGGCTGCGTTTAGTGGAATGAAAGCCAGAAATCCGAAGGAAGAGGAATTCTGGCGAATCCTACTACGGTTCGATCTTGATTCGGAACTGTTGTTCCCATAACAATACGCCCCAGAAGCTTCCGCAATCTCAAAGCCTAGATCGACGAACTTGGAAACATCTCTACATCAGCAGCTCAAGACTCTTTACGCATGCGATGCCTCGAAGACTGAGGTCAGCGTTCGTGGCTTTCGTATCGATGCGATTGCCGAGGATGGCGAGCTGATTGAAATTCAACACGCCTCCCTGGGTGCTCTACGCGACAAGACTCGCAAGCTGCTTTCAGCTCGCACCGGTGATCGGCTAAGAATTGTTAAGCCCATCGTGCGTCGAAAACGGATCACTACCGTTTGCAAAAAGAGCGGCGAAGTCTTGCGAAGTCGCATGAGCCCTAAGTCATGCGACTGGTTGGAGGTCTTTATGGATCTCGTTCACTTCGCGACCGTATTTCCTAAGAAGCGACTTACTTTAGAAGTTGTGTTGATCGACGCTGAAGAAACTCGCATCGATTGTGTACCTCGTCGACGCCGCGGCAAAACTTACAAGACAGTCGACATTTGTCTAATCGAAGTCGGCGAAGCAATCTCGCTGGAAACTCGAGCCGATCTGCTGGCTCGACTACCCATAGACCAGTTACCATCGCCATTTGACACCAGCCATTTGGCCAGTGCACTAAGTAAGCCTCGCTGGTTCGCACAAAAAGTTGCCTACTGCCTTAGGACAATGAAGGCCATTCACTCAGCGGGCAAACGCGGCAACGCTCAGCTCTACTGCTTCAAGCCTCCCAAAACTGAAGCCAAGTCCAAAGCAGGCAAGTCCGATACCAGTAAATCTGATAACGGCAAACCCGAAGCTATTAAACCCAAGACTATTAAGCCCAGGGCCGTTAAACCCAAGCCCGCCAAATCATCCAAGACATCTGCGGCCTGATGGCTGTGTCCCACTTCCGCAGTGTCCCACTTCCGCGTCGGCTTTGAGCCTTGCCAAGCCAAGGCCACGCCCATCAGTTGTTGCCTCGCTGCGCACGCCAACAACCTCTGAAGCATGCCACCTGTGCCACCCAAGGGCAACATTTGGGATTTCCCACGCGAGATCGTGTGACAAATGTGCCCTCTTTACCCTCCTCTACGGAATCTCGGGTTGGAGTCCAAATGGGGAGATGTTAAGCTAGGAAGATTAAGCGGGCTCTATCGCCACCTACCTATTCTGGCCCCCGGTTGGTTGCACAAATTATCAAGCAAGTCTTCTCGCTTGATTCCGTTGCAATGGCGGGCCTTGGATCATGATGAACCGACAAGATCAATGGAACGTGAAATGCAAAAGCTTAGAACTTCTGTCTTCGGCCTAGCGCTGACCATCCTTTCAAGCTTCGCAAATGCTCAGTCACAAACTTCTTATACAGTTCCTCAACCTGTTACGACTGCCGTCTATCAAACCACAACCCAGGTGCCTCTACCTGTAGTCGAATCCATCGTAAACGAGGTCATCGTTGGAGCTCAAGCGGCGCCTGGATTTGTAACGACTGCGAGCGCAACTTCTGTAACTGCACGTCCAGTGATCACAAACGGCATCTCAACTCCTGTCGTGTATTCTAGATCGTCTTTTGCGACCCCTTCGGTAAGTCAGCTTGAGAGGCTCTTGCTCGAAACCAAAGCCGAGTTCAATAAAGAGAAACTCCCCAAACTTGAACCTGCCAAGGCAGAAGTTCAAGCGGCGGTGGAGCAAATCGAAAAGTTCATCGTCGTCGATTCGGAAAACGGCAAGGCATGGAGCAGCTTCTTGCGGTTGCCTGAGATCAAAGATCAGCTCAATGCTAAGTCCCCAACCTTCGTCAAGTTGCTCGAACTTGAAATGAACATGCGTCAAAACTACGCGGGACTCGAATTGCCTCAGTACACCAAGCTCCGCGAGGCACTGTTGAAAATGGCGCAGGCGGCTCGGTTCCACAACAAAGAAGATCAGTTCATCAAGCTCATGTCGGAAGCTGTGAACCATTTGCTAGAAGAGACTAAAGAGAAGGGTCGTGTCGATAGCTCGATTTCAAATCACTTAGTAACGCTAACCCACAATCTTTACCACGCCAACTTGGCGGGGCAGCAGCTCAAGCAAATTCGAGGCATGTATGCGTCGAAGAATTTGAAGGTGATCATTGACGAGTCTTTCGTTCAACGCTTGGCAGCAAAGCCTGTTGCTAGACCTCAAAGTGTCAACGAGTGTATTTTGGGAACCCGAGTGACCGGAAACGCATTCATGAGCGGCAACGTTAGCCTAAACCTTTTGCCAATGCAGAACGGAATTGGATTCCAACTGGATCTGAACGCTTGCATGACCAGCCAAAGCAAAGGCTATAATCGCGGAATTGTTTTTAACACTGTCAGTTCCTCACCCGTCTTGGCAACGAAGCAAGTCTTTGTGTCGGAGTCTGGAGTGAGTTCGCCACCAGCCTCCGTTTCGACGCAGTTGCAAACGAGTATTCAGAGCATTGAACACCGCTCGCGATTAGTGCGACGAATCGCAGGCAAGAAAGCAGCAGAACA
>CAUJKA010000298.1 GCA_963204965.1 Planctomycetota bacterium
GGCAACGACTTGATCGGGTGGCAATTTTTCAGAAAAAGACGTGAAGCCACGAATGTCAGCAAAGACCACTGTGACCTCTCGTTTGCAACCACCCAAACGTAACGCTTCAAGTTCCGGCTGAAGAATCAGCTGGTTCACCACAGCTCGTGGAACATAGCGTCCGAACATGTCGACCACTCGAAGGTGAGATCGGTAATTGCGCCACGCCGAAAATGCTCCGCCTTGTACAGCTGCTACTAATCCGGCTATTGGAATAACGACAAAATCCAGCTGCCATCCTGCTCGATAACTGTAGACTGCTAATCCAAGATACGCGATCAGAGCTATGACTGTGGCTATCACGGCAGCGATAGGCTTTAATCGCGAGCTCAAAAACGCTACACCGGTACAAACTCCAACAATCAATGCGATTCGAATCCAGTCTGGAGGCGTTTGAAGCCAACGCCCGTCGAGCAGAGTTTGGGTAGCCAGCGCGATCATTTCAGCTGAGCACCGCTTTCCCGATCCGCCGGGTAGATCGTATGCGTCGTCTGATGGATCGTTATTGATCCAATATCCGATAACAACGATTTTCCCCTTGAGATCGAGAGCGCTGGGAAGTTTTTCTTCAATCACATCAATGAACGACAATCGTCGAAAATCCTTAATGGCAGGATCATGACTTACTTCAAATCCAGCAGGAAATATTGTTGGATTGGTTGATGTAAACGTAATCCAAGGAATTTCACTGTCCGCAAAATGATAGGGGGTTGGCGATTCATCGAATTGAACGTTGGGATTAGGAAATTGTTGGTTGTACGCCGCAAAGATTCCGCTACGAACAAGTTCATCCAATAGCTTTTTAGATTCGACCTGTTTCGAGTTCCAAAATGCACGAACGATCATTAACGGAGCAGTTTCTTTCAATCCAATTAACGTGCTATTGGCGATTGGATATTTCCGCGCACGCTGGTAGGCGACGGCATGTGGTTGAATGGTAAGCGGGTTCAGGGTTGCTGCACTCGCGTAAGTGCTCATGTCGGTGTCGCCAATTTTCTGAGAAAGCCATGCGTCGAAAAGAAGCTCAGTATGGCTTCCGGATGGAGATTGTTCAGAATCGGTTCGTGTCCTACGTTGGTTCAGATTGACGATGCCATCTAAAAGAGGTTGAACTTCTCGCAGAACGTCCTCACCTGCTATAGCCAAGTTTCGCGTATCGTAAACAACCGCCGCACCAGCCTCAACCAGCTTCTCATAAACCTTCAAATCAGCTTCGTATGACCGATAGGGGCTCAAGGCCTTTGCCGTTTTCTCGTCAAAGAGAACTAAAGCAATATTCGAACTGGCAGGACGTCTGCCCAATTGCAGTCCGTCGTATTGCACTAAGAAGAACTCCGAGACTTGCGACTTGAATTGTTCCAGTCGCTGCCCACCACGAAGCTCTACGAGAATGGCCAATCCAACGACTAGCATCGTTAGGACAATGAAAGGTGCCACCAGCTTGAAACGTTGAATCAATTCAATGTCTCCTTAGTATCAGGCAAGCACCCTTAAGAAGCTTCTGCTACACACTTAAGCTAACTCGAACCGAAGTTAAGCTAACACATTGCAAGGATGCTCAGGAGTTAGCATGGTAGCAGATTGTTGGGCATGGGACCTTAATTTCCGCGAGCCTCACAACCCAGTCAACGGGCTGGGTTGGGTAAAGAGCGAGGCGTTTGTCCTAAAAATCCAGGAAATTGCGAGATGCGGGAAGCTCAAAAGATCTGCTTAGAATCGCCTGCGAAAGAGAACGTCCATCAATTGCCAAAGAGCACCCATCGCTGCTGACGATGAGCCTTGCGATTGACTTCCTGAGTTAATGGCGCTGGAGCTAGTTGTGGTGCTAGGCGTGACGATAAGTTTCGCCGAGTTCAGTGTGCCAGAATCGGCGGTTGCAAAGTCGGTGATCTCGATTGTCCAGCGGCCTTTGGTATTCTGGCCAGCAAAGGCACTTAACGCTTGTTCGGCGCGGAATGTGCCGGTCAGCACACCACTCACACTGGCAATGGAACTAGAAGCAGAATCGCTCAGCGTCAGTCGCATGTTGTCCGACGATCCGCCGCGACGATTTACCAAGGTCACTGCCGTACCTGTAGGAGAGATCAGTCGGACGCGGAGGTCGCTGACATAGGTGTGATTCACAGATAGTTCGACGCTCATGCTGGCGATTGTCCTGCTGTCGGCAATATCGATGGGGATGTTGGTTATTGTGGATCGGCGAGCGGTGGCGTCTGCGATTGGGACGTTCTGAGCGCTGGAATAGGTGGTTACGCTCGATGGTACCAGCGACGTTTGGCTGAAGTACTTGTCTTGAGTGGTTTCACCATAGGTTGCATCTCGATCTTGGTTCAGTTTGTTACCAGCCAAGTCGCGAGCTTCAGGCGAAAGATCGATACGATAAGATCCCGCAGTCTGTGCGCTGGTTAATTTGACGACAACTTTAGTTGTATCGGTCGATGACTTTTGGACGCTGCTAACGGCTACTGCTCCGGAAGGTCCAGTAACGGTGATTGCCGAGGCTACCGACGTGATGTTCATCTCTTCTGAAAAATCCAGAATGATGCTATCGATGGCCGAAGCGTTGGAAACCCATTGAGCTGATTCGACAAAGGGGGCAACTGTATCGCCAGTCGTAGGCGATCCTTTTAGGGCTGCAGCAGCTTTGCCGACATTTAGCTTTCCGTAAATTGTCCTGTTGGTGAGTACTGCGTCGGTGTTGCTGTAGACTGCGTTAATTAGTTGAGTGGCGGTCGAGGTTGGCGACTGTCCCCACAATAAGGCCAACGCTCCCGCGACGTGCGGCGCGGCCATCGACGTGCCACTCATCGAGCCATACTTGCCGCCAGGAATCGTGCTGAGGATGTTTTGGCCTGGAGCCGCGATATCAACGTTGGTTCCAAAGTTTGAGAAGCTGGCCAGCGCTCCGGTCGAAGTTGATGCGGCGACAGAGATCACGTTAGTCAATTCGTAGTTGGCTGGATAACTGGCGACGACAGCATTGTTGGAAGCTTCGTTACCCGCCGCAGCGACAAAGATGCCTCCGGCTTGTTGAAAGCGACTGAGCGCAGTTTGCATGGCTGAACTAAAGCCGCCGCCACCGAAGCTGGCGTTGATGATCTTCGCACCATTCACGCGGGCATAATCGACAGCTCGAACAGCATCGCTCAAGTAGCCTCCACCGCTAGCATCCATGAATTTGAGCGGCATTAGCTTGACGTTCCAAGCAACTCCCGCGACGCCTATTCCATTGTTGCCAACAGCTCCAATCGTACCGGCTACGTGAGTTCCATGGCTGTTATCGTCCATGGGATTATTGTTGTTGGCCACAAAGTTCCACCCGCGAATATCGTCGCGGTACCCATTGCCATCGTCGTCAATTCCGTTACCGGCGATCTCTCGAGTATTGGTCCAGATATTGGCTGCGAGATCAGGATGCGTGTAGTCGATGCCTGTATCGATGACACCAACGATGATCGTGTTGCTGCCCGTTCCATAATCCCAGGCTTGAGTCGCGCCGATGTTGCCTGCAGTGCTCGCGCTACCTGTCAATGACCACTGACTGGCGTACATTGGGTCGTTGGGAACCGCTGTTAGGTTGACTCGGAAGTCAGGAGTCACCGTCAACACGCTGGACAATTGCTGAAGCCTTTGCATCGCGCCGGTTAGGTTCGCGCCGACTTGTAAGTTCAATTGCAACCAGCCACTATCACCAATCGACGTGACCGACGAGATCCCGCTGACTGCTTGAGCGATTGAAGTCTGTGCAAATTCAGGGCGAAGTTGGACCAGCAAACGATCGGTGGCATACTGGGAGGAATCAAAGACAACGTCGGCGGCCATTAAGGCTCGACCTTCAAGCGATTCGACGGCGAGTGCTCGAGATTTTCTCAGTTTTCGCTTCGCCGATGCAGCAGAAGCGGACGATGTTTGACCAACGAGATTGCAAATAGACTTGCGAATGTTCTTGCCCAATACCGACATACCTTCTCCCTCAGCTTTGCCAATTTAAGAATGTAAGCTAACGGAAGGATCGAGGTCGGTTTTCCGGCAATGGCCAGAAGCTCGAAACTCCATAGCGACAGATTTTAGCGATGCCAGTGGGTCCAGGCAAGCATCTGGCTCATTGCAAGCAAAATGGGCTTCGTCAGCGTGTAGTGGGATTCGCCAGAATTCCTGAAATTTAACCGTTGTGGGATTCGCCAGAATTCCTCGCGTCATTATTAACGTAATGGGAATGGACTGATTTCTGGCTGCACAGAATTCTGGTGAATC
>CAUJKA010000299.1 GCA_963204965.1 Planctomycetota bacterium
GCGGGTGAGACGCCCGCGCACCGAAGAGACGTATGTTGTGACGGCATTGCGGGCGGGACGCCCGCGCACCGGTACGCGGGCGTCCCGCCCGCTTCTAAGTCCTAAGCCGCCATTTGATTGCTCTCAGGCTCTACTTCAACCACCTTTTTCTTCTTGGGGATGAAGCACTTGCCCAGAGGACTTGCTAGCAGTGCTGGTAACAACACCAGCTCGGCAACAACACCTGCAAACAAGATGCTGAGCATCAACCAACCGAACTTCTGAGTCGGCGCGAAGGTGCTAAAGGCAAATACCGATAGGCCCAAGCCGCTGACGGTGGCTGCTTGCAACGTGGGAACCGCGCAGTGGCAATACGCCGCCGCAATCGCCTCCTTGCGTCCCTCCCTGTGTTCCAGTTCCTCACGGAATCTAGCCAGGAAGTGAATTGTATCATCCACGGCAACACCCAGCGCAATGGAAGCGGTCATCAACGATCCGATATCGATCGCTACTCCCATCCAACCCATACCGCCGAACACTAACAGAATCGGAACTAAGTTTGGAATCATCGCCACACATCCAGCCATGAAACTGCGCGACACAAACATCATGATGGGCGTAATGGTTAAGAAAGACCAGAAGGTACTTTCCGAAAGGCTGTTGAGGAGGGCTCGTTGAGCTTGATAAACGATAGGAACCACGCCTGTATAGACAGCGCTCAGCTCAAGAGGTTTAGTCGACGTGTCGCTCTTGCCACTAACGTTAGCAACCGCTGGCGTTGTGGGCAATTGGCTAGCTCGCGCGACCAAAAGCTTGGGCACGATCGATTGAGTCAGTGTCAAATCGGTTTCGGAAAAATCTCCGTAAGCCAGAATTGAATCGTACTGGTTCAGCTTTCGCAAACCAGCGATTGGGACTTCGGTGGGTACGCTGTCTTCGATAACCACGTCGGTCGCCAATTGTTTCAGTTGCTCTGAAAGCAGACTCACAACTTGCTGCTTCTGAGCTCGACTAGGATCATCCTTAAAGTAACCCCACAACAAAACGCGCCGTCGTTCTCCTGAGTCTTCAGGCTTGGAGCGCATTTGTAATTCGCTCAAGATCTTGGAGCGAAGATAGCACGCGTCGATGAGCGGTTGGGCAACTGCTTGTAAATCACGCGTGAAGGTACCGTAGTCCACATCGTTAAAGGCCGCCACGCGCAGGCTCACTCGCCATAGCTCGGACTTTTCTTCTTCATCGATTCGCAGGAACCCAGTATCGATTAGAGCTTGTTTATCGGCGGTCAATCGTTTGTTAATTGCCGTGCGATAGACGATTGCCTTAACGCCGGACTTTTCGTTGGGCAGTTTTGGAGCAAAGGCTGTAGCAGAGAGGCTTTGGCCTACGATCTCTTCGCCGCTCGCACCAAATCGCTTCTCGATCAGGTTTTGCAATTGCGAGACGACTTCCATTCGCTGCACGAACGTCAACGGCGCCATCAATGCAGTGCCATCGTCGGTGGGCTTGGCTTGCCAATGTTCAGGGAACACTAAGACAATTTCTAGCGGTACTAGCTTGCCTAAGTTGGCCTCGAGCCAACGATAGTCTTGAAGAATCTTGGCGCGAGAGTCGAACAGCTTGAGCAGATCAATACTGGAGCGAGCGTAAAAAATGCCGAACCCAACCACCGCCGTAAACAGGATGCTCATCGCACCCACAAATCGGTAGTGATTGACGGTGAACATGGCATAAGAGTACCAGTACGAGCTCATGTAGCTATTCGAATGCCCGGTCGCTTTATCATCTTTTTGATGTGACTTGAGCAACCAACGCTTGCCAGCTTTCGTTACTTGCAACGCTGCCGGAACAACCAGATACACGACTAATACCAAAACCATAACGCCGATGGCTGAATAGATGCCGAACTTTTTGATTGGCACTAATTCACTGACAGCCAACGACAATAGACCTATCGCTGTGGTTATCGAGCAGAGCAGGGCGGGCTTCCACGCGAGTTTGACGGCTTTTTCTGCCGCTCCATGAAGTCCATTTTCTTCGACAGCTTCGCGATAGTAGCTGACCAAGTGGATCGATCCAGAGATAGCAAGCACATAAACGAGCGAAGGCATCGACATCAAGATGGCATCGACGTTCTGACCCGTTAGCCAAACAACGCCTAAAGAGATCGCAGCACTTAGGACTCCGCACAGGAAGACAATCGCAGTCAGTGCAACGCTGCGCAGCGCCCACCAGGCTAAGCCAATGCCCAGAAGTCCTGAAACTCCCGCCAAGCGAATCAGCGTTCGTTCGCCCTCTTCGTCAATTGCCACGTTGTCGATCGGCGGACCACCCAAATGCACTTCATCAGGGCTCACGCCTGCCGCTTCGATCATTCTTGTGATCAAACCTGGTGGAAGTGGCCCACCAATCAATCGCTTGCGACCTTTACCAACGACATTTTTCAGTTCATTGAGAGCTGCAGGCTTTAGCGTCACGATCAAGCAGGTCTGGCGTCCATCGGGACCAACCATCACCCCTTTAAGTCTCTTAACTGCTTCTCGTACAGATAAGCTCAACGGTTCGGAGGTAAGCTTGTTAATGACCGACCGTCCCGATTCAACCGACTTGACGTACTTGTGAACCAGCTCGCGATCCTCCGCGCTGATTGCAATTGAGTCAACTTGTGAAGCTTGATCACTTCCAAGCTCAACGCCAGATTCGGTGGCGAACTCAGCATCCGAATCCGCTGCAACAGTTGCAGGAACGGGACTGAGCATGGCGGTTAGTTTCGCAATCCGCGGATCGTCCTGTTGATCTTCGGTAAATCCCAAACGGCAGCCGTCCCAACTGACGATCACGAATTGATCCGAAGCAAAGTGCTTGCGGAACCAAGCCAATTTCTTAGTTTCGTCGAACGCTTTGGGAAGCCAATCTTCGACGTGATTCTCATTACTGCGAACTGCCTTCAGCGCCGTGTAGAATGCCAGCGGCGTCGCCAAGAATGTCAGCAGTAGAAGGGGCCAGCCCCATCGCTGATAAAATGTGCGTGTTTTTGTTGAATACATTAGTTGCAGTAACTTGTCTTGCGGAATGTGCGTGGGGTTGGTTGTACAAGCGGTGCGCACGTTGGGACGTTACAGAAACTGGCACTACGCAAGCAACAGGAAAATAGAACTTATTTGAAAAAAGAATGCATGCATTGAGAGCGTCGAGACCCTCAAAACCGCTGGCTCAGACTAAAAGCGACACTCGCATGAGGTAGAGAGATTGCAGGCAGTTGCTTTGCGCGGGATGAGTCGGCCGAAACAGCTTCGCGTGATTTCCAGATGGCTGGCAATCTAGACTAAGTTGTGGACTCAAGGCCTTTTCAAGAAAGATCCCATGAGTAGCTTGTACCTGCGAGCTTCGATTGCTGCAATCAAAAAGCGTCGACGAACTGTTGTGGCTGGCACCAATTGAAACCTGACGGGCTTCGACGTTTCTGGCAAGCGTGGAAAACACGACTGCCGAAACCACCGCGACGGCGCAAAGCAGCGGGAGAAACGAGCTTCTGGTCTTTTGTGGATTTTGGGCAGCCATGGGAAACCCCTGAGTAGATCTCAAAGGTTATACGGCTTGCCACTTGAAGCTGTCAAGTTAGTTCCAATGGCGGGTGGCAACATGGGCTGAGTTTAACTGCAAAAATAGCCTCTTTGCGCGGGCGTGCGCTGCCTGGGGTCGGAAGCGGGCGGGACGCCCGCGTACCCAAGCAACCCCAGGCAATTAAGCCTCACCCATTTCGTCCACACCTGAGATAATGATGTTCCGTTTCCACACACTGGAGGATCGAAACATGACTCGTCTGACCTTATCAAGGCTTATTGTCGTTGCAGTTTCACTTTTTGTTTTTGGTCTCGAATCGCTCGCCGCACAGACAATTGAGAACGTCGTCGTGAAGCCTCGGCCCAGCGAAGGCCCCTTGGACAATCCGCTCAAAGGTTGGTGTCCTTACACAGACGCTGGCGAGATCAACCAACCGTACTCGATGGTCTTTCAGTACATCTCGTGGCGCGAGCTTGAACCTGTTGAGGGCGACTTTCGATTTGCCGAGTGGGAGCGATCGTGGGATGTTGGGGCAGGCAAAGGCAAGCACATCATTTTTCGCGTCTACATCGACTACCCTACCAAGCCTTCGGGTTTGCCTGACTGGCTGCGAAAAGCCGGCGTGAAGGAAACTGCCTACGACGATTATGGTGGAGGCAAGTCACCGGATTACAACGACTCTCGCATGGTCGCAGCTATGGAGCGGTTGATTGCCGCGCTGGGTCAGCGCTACAACAAAGACCCGCGAGTCGCCTTCATTCAGCTGGGCTTGTTGGGCTTTTGGGGCGAGTGGCATACGTACCCGCGTTCAGAACTTTACGCATCGAAAGGTACCGAACAACGAGTCATCGATGCTTATCGAAAATCCTTTCCTGACAAGTCGCTGATGGTTCGATACGCGCGAGACTACGCGGGCAAACAACCGTGGATTGGCTTCCACGATGACATGTTTCCAGAAGACACTGACAATGGAAAGGACTGGGGCTTCTTAGCAGGCTTGAGACGTGAGAAGCGAATGGAGAATTGGAAGCTGGCTGTCGTTGGTGGCGAGATGGTACCGGGGCAAGCCGAGAAGTGGTTGGGGGCCGGCTTGAGCACCACCAACACAGCGCTTGATCGCGCGCACTTCACGTGGGTCGGTCCTTACTGCCCCGCGTTAGTCACTACGAAGAACAAAGAGTTTCGTAAGCAAAGCGAAGCGCTTGTTCGCAAGATGGGCTACAACTTTCAGATCACCGAAGTGTCGCATCCAAGTCGTACTAACAAGGCGTTGCAAGTAACACTCAAAGGCAACAACACCGGTGTCGCGCCGTTTTATTACCCTTGGGTAGTCGAGTGGGCGTTGTTGGATCGAGCAGGAAAAGTTGTTTCGATACAGAAATCAGCTTGGGACATTCGCAAGTGGCAACCAGGCGCCTTCGAAGAAACTGCCGAGCTAGACTTCAGTGCACCGTCCGGCGAGTACAAGCTGGCAATCGGCATTCGCGATCCATGGACCGACCGCCCAGCCGTTCGTTTCGCCAACGAACTGACGGTTACGAATGGCTGGACTGTTGTTTCGCAATTGCGAGTGGACGAGTAGGTTGAATTGAAATGGCTTTAATTGGATTGTAATGAGGCTGGTTGCAGTTGGTCAGATAGGTTGGCAGCACAAGTTTCTTTCTTGAGCCAAGCTTTGAGCGCCATTTGGTAGATGGCTTTCAGCCCGGAGGGCGCTACATCGTAGCCGGTGGTGTCAACCACCGGATCACAAGCTGCGATTTGTCTTCAGCCCAGAGGGCGACACATAGCATGCTTTGTTTGACTCAGCAGCTAGAGAAAAGATACCTTGCATCTTCATGAACCAATCTAAATATTTCTAAGCTAAGCCGAGGGAAAAGACCTTAATCTCACTCATACCTCCAACCCAAACATGTATCGCCCTCCGGGCTTCAGAACTCACACACCAACAACCGGTGGTTGACACCACCGGCAAAGATTTGTCGCCCTCCGGGCTGAAGAGTTCCTATTTGGGATGCTTGCCACAAATAGGTTAAGCTTTCGACACGAGTTCGTACCCGTGCTTTACTTTTTCAGCTCAATTGGCAAATCAACCGTCCCGGCGGTTACTTCAACCTTGAGGCCTTTTTCCTTCGTAGCATACTTGCCTTTGAACATGTCGGGTCCGGGTTCAAAGAGGCCTTGCATGCGCTGGGATTCGGTCGGCTTGACCGATGGATCTGGGTAAATTGCGATGACGGTATACGATCCGGGAGGAATGCCAGGATTCAAGTCTGTCGTCACCGAAAATGCTCCACCAGCTTGAGAAACGGCGGACGATGGCATTTTGCCATCGGAAGGATGAAAGGTAAGTTGGATGCCTTCCGTTGGTGTTCCATCGACTTTAGCAACACCTTTGACTTGAACCAATTTGTTGCCGCTGCCGCATCCACTTAGAACGAGAAGGGCGATGGAGGCGAAGCCAATCCAATGTTTTGCTTTTGATGTATTCCGAACCATTCTTTTGAACTCCTAAGTGATTGCTGCGCTTCAAAATGAAGCGTGATAACTGTATTCTGCTCGTGTCTGAGAAACATCTCAACTAGTCAATAAAAAACGAGCCCACAGCATCTGTGGGCTCGCATGTTAGTTTTTCATCGCGCCAAAACTATTCGCCAAGGCTCACTGTTTCGCCACCACTGCGTGTTACGACTCCAACAAATGATATACCATCCAAAGTTGCGGACATGAATGTCACCGAACCATCGCCACGCAGAACTTGAACTCCACCACTGTGGAAAGAGTAAGGATTGTTTTCGTTGTAAACGTTGATGAACGAACAACCTGGATTGTTCGGATTTAGAATATCTGCTCCGCTCAGTCCACGGGCAACTCGAGCAACATTCCAGTCAGCGTAGGTTGCGTTCAAACCCAGTCCACCGTCTAGCAATGATTGACCAGGAATTGGCTTGCCGCGGAAGTATCGCTTTTGCATTCCAGCACGTTCAACCACACAAATGGTGTTTGAAAGACCATCAGTTACTTCTGCAAACTTAATCCTAGGCTTACCGACAATTCCGTCACTCGCCGTAGAGCTTGCATTTCCGCTAGTTTCTTCAGGCACTCCCAGCATCGCATTGTCAGAATAGGTAGCAGGGTTGGGCAAATTCAAGCAAGATGTTCCAACCAGCGATGAGTGTAATCCACGTAGTGGTGCGTAGTCCGTCCTCGGTAGAGTGTATGGTTGTGGACATCCAATCGCTGCGAAGTATGGACCGTAGTCGCATGGAACTTCTGGCGTTGACGGGCAAATAAAGACAGGCAGATTATTACGAACTGTTGCAGGAACTGTTGTGAACCAAGGTGCCGGCAAGTTGCGTGGATCTAGATAAGCCTTCTTTAGATCGAAGAGATCGGAGATTGTGCCTTGCTCTAGATACGGTAGCAATTGAAAAAAGCAGCTTTGTCGGCGAGCATCCACGGTTGCCAAAAAGAATGGATTACCCGATGCAGCGTAAGCATCTCCACGCGCGAATTGCTTACCCCAAGCTGGAACGTACTTGTAGGTTGATTCATGATTGTGAAATGCCAAGCCAATCTGCTTCAAGTTATTTCCGCAGCTCATCCGCCGTGCAGCTTCTCGCGCGGCTTGAACAGCGGGTAACAGCAGTCCAACGAGGATTCCAATAATTGCGATTACAACCAGAAGCTCCACGAGCGTGAAGCCGCGATTGCCAGAAGATGATCTCTTCATACTAGCCTCCGAAAACCTAAGAAAAGAAATGTTGTGCGGACCGTGTGAACCCCGCTCAATTCCATGGTAGACAGTTTCTGAACTCTTGTGCGTAATCTCAGGGCCCAAAAGCCGGAAAAATGCGCAAAATCCCCTTGCGGGCAGACTGAGGTGTCTATACCGTCCGTAACGAGTAAGGCGACAACTGAGTTAGTGGCCCGCAGCAGGTTGGCTGGAGCATAGCTTTTTTCTCTGATTCTTCGAAGTTCCAGCCGCTAAAAGCAATTAAAAGACTCTCTCAACGCGAAAGCGCGAATTGGGTGGCACGACCCTAAGAGCAAGCCCTTAGAGGACTCAGGGACCTGCCACCCAGAGACGAAGAATCACATGCCACCGGAGAAAACGTTGTTGTCGAGTCGTTATGGCGAGTTTGTGAACGCCAACGAAAAAAGCTGTACCCATGTGGATACAGCTTTCGTTGATTTCGAATTGCCGTGTTTGCACTTAGTCGAAATAGATCAGCCGCTAACCTTTCTTGAGTTCAATGGGAGCGAGCTCCTTTGAACCAGACGTGATTTCGATCTCGACCGTGCTGGTTTGTTTCTTCGAGTACTTGCCCTTGAGCAGATCAGGCCCTGGTTCGAAAGTGCCTTGCATCATTTGCGCTGCAGTTGGTTTTACCGCTGGGTCGGGATAGGTAGCGGTGACAATATACTTGCCTGTGGCCACACCCGAATCCAAGCCGGAGGTTAGCGTAAATTTGCCTTGATCGTCGCTTGTACCCGCGGCTGTCACACCGTTAGGGTCGTTCTTTGGAAAGAACATAAGAACGACTCCACCCGTTGGGGCGCCATCGACCTTTACCGTTCCTTCCACGACAACCAAACCTCCAGATCCGCAGCCTGTCAAACTGGTTATCAAAACAAGTAATCCAAGCAGTGATCCATTCCGTCCAAGACTTCGTCGCATGTTCATTGTGATCCTTAGAAAGAGCAGAGCTTATTCCGTCGTAGTTGTTTCACCACCGTTGCGGGTAATTTGTGATGCCAGTACGACTGAGGACGTGGTCTGTGATATGAATGTTACTGAACCGTCCCCCATCACCACTTGTGCACCACCTGGATGGAATGAGTAAAGTCCACTTTCGTTGATAATGTTGATTGAAGAACATCCCGCTTCAATAATGTTGTTCAGGTTAGCGCCTGAGTAACCTCTAATTTGTCGTGCAGTGTTGTGATCACCGTAAAATGAATTTAGCTGCAAGCCAAATCCTGCAAAAGTGGGAACCGTAGTGAAGCCAACGCCTAGGGTCTTCTTGCCCCGGAAATAGGTGTTCTGCTTTCCTGCTAACTCAGCCAAACAGATTGTATTCGATAATCCGTCAGTAACTTCAGCGAACTTGATCTTCCAACCTGTAACGGTATTGGTCACTCCAAGCATCCCATTTTTTGTCGAGCCGGTTGTCATTGCAGCGCAACTTGCAAGTGAAGAGTGAATACCCTTCAACGGAATATAGTCGGTTCGAGGAAGCACTATCGATCCAAGTGGAAGACCGTTGGCCTGAAAATATGGGCCGTAATCCGATGGGGGATCTCCAGGAGTCGATGGACAAATGTAAGCAGAAATTGGTGATTGTGCGGTCTTGTTGATTGTGCCGTAGGCTGGAGGCATGTTCACAGGATCAACGTAACTGCGTTTCTTGTCGAACATGTCATAGATGGTTCCTTGCTCAATGTATGGGAGCAAGTGGAACAGAGTACCAAACGTTGCAGTTTGACCATAGGGATTGGATGGCGTCGGTTGCTCAGCTAATGGAATGTCCCTTTCACTTCCGTGAATGTACTTGTATGTCGATTCGAAGTTATGAATTGCCAAGCCTGCTTGCTTCATATTGTTACCGCAGCTCATTCGTCGAGCGGCTTCGCGAGCAGCTTGAACTGCAGGCAACAATAGTCCAACCAAAATGCCGATGATGGCGATGACCACCAACAGCTCAACCAAGGTAAAGCCGTGGTTTCGAGATACCCTTTTCATCATTGTCTCCGATAAGCTAACGAACTGAGAACTTGTGTCGATGGGCGTCACGAAGGCGACACAGCAACACCTTAATCTTAGATTAAGCCGGTTGATTCCGGGACCAAAGCATGAAGCATACGAACGAATCAGAGCAGATTTCGCGAATACTTCAAATTGGCTTCAACACCAAAGATGCGACCCTTTACCCGACCAATGGATGCGACGAGCTACCGTCAATAGCGTGATTGGCGGTAGCTTTGTTGATCGCTAAGCACGAAATGTGCCAGGACTATTGCAGCCTAACACCGTCTGACCCTAAGCCGCGGGGTTCTTGCGTAGATTCGCGGGTGTAGCACTGGCAAGCCAGTTCTGAATACCTCGCAGTTCATTCTTCCAGTTCTTAGCTGGAATTCGCGATTGACAGAAACGAGCGAACAAGAGATCTAACGACTCATTCATTTCACGAATGGCATCGATGCGTGCGTCGAAGTCAAACGGATCAGCCTCTTCATCGACGTGAATCTTAGCTGCGCTAATCGCAAAGGACTCAGCCTGAATCGTCATGTCGTATTGAGTGCCATGACGAATCAACGATAGACCCGCTTTGCGAGGCAGCTTACCAGCTTGCACTGCGCGAATGGCTTCGGGCAAAACGATAGGCGACTCGGCCGAGATCGACTCTTTGCCGTTCTCGCCAAGTGGGCATTCCAAGTTGAGCGTCTTGTTCATCATCACAGTAATCTCAGACTCGTCAGGCAACGTGAACGTGTCGGTCTCTGTAGCAAGCTTCCACCACAGCCACATTAGAAATTCGTTGCCCAAGAAATCCTTGTTATTCAAATCACTTCCCAACCAAGACAGCTCGCTATGGCCGATCTCGGGAACAAATTGAGCTGGAACAAGATCATCCAACGCCGCGAACTGATCGTTGGCCGTAGCCCACTCAAGCGCTAATGCTCCTGTGGTGATTCGTTGAGCTTCGATACCAAAGGATCGCTCCAAGAGATCAAGCGAGTGACCGATAGCGGCTGAGCCTGAACCGGCAAAGTACAAACGTTGTCCGGGAAGGTCCCAGAGCAGCGGGAAGTGCGCCATCTTGCGGAACTTGCCAGTAGCAGCTTCCGCCAAGCATCGCGCTTCGACAGACTCTTTGGCTTCTTGTCGTTGTTGCTTTGTTGGCCGACCCGAATCGTTCGCCGCTGAAGCAGCAGCCAATTCCATCTGCAACCAAGCTTTCTTCAGCGACGAAGGAACTTGATTGGTATCGATGCGCACCGAACAGTGCAGCGCGCCGTTAACAATGTTCTTACCAGTATCGAAAGTTTGATCGAGTACGTGGCCGCCACCTAAGAAGCCCACATGCACTGCATCTGGATTCTCAAATTCAATTTGTCCACTGGCGTAGTTAGAAAGAGTCTCAATGTGCTGGTCTTCGAAACTCTTTGCCTCAAAGCCGCTGATACGAAATCGCTCAAATGCAAGACTACCGGCAAGAAACGGCATAGGGTTACCTCGGATGGGTTAGTGAAAGCCTGATCGGCCAGCTACAGACGTTGAGCCAATCGATCCCTAGGTCCGCGACCCAAAGATCAACGCTCGATTCAGTGCAGGCTAAGCAAGGCGGTTGCGACATATGAACTGGGGGACAGTCACTAGAGAGAGTCACCCAGAGCTTCGTAAAAGGAGTTCAACAAGAGTTTTGGAGCGGTTGTAGGACGCCTGGTAACTACGGAGCACGTTTGGTCTATCGACGCCTCAAGCCGCTAGACTTGGTGAACTTTTGCTCGCTATCTGCAATGCTTGAAACTCGCCAAGCCGACTTAATCAACACATTCGCTACAAGATGAATCTTTTCGCTGAAGCTCAAGGTTTATCTGGTAGTAAAACTCAAGGTTTTCGAACAATCCCTAACCCAGCGTGTACTTTTTCTCAACTCCAAGCCGTAGCTAGGCTCGCTCTCGAGCTAGCCGTCACGGCAGCCTGAAAAGTACTCATCAAAGGTTAGGGTCATGCCGAAGAACGTCAGCAAGAAGGTCGGTGATCAAGAGGTTGTAATGGACCGTCGCCGAAGTGATCGTCGCACAGAAGCTGCAGTTGAAACGGTCGAACCAGCCAAGAAGGCTTGCGAACCAAAGCGTAAAACGCAACGTCGACGTCAGATCGACCCAACCACTTGCGAACGTGAATACACCGATCAAGAGATCCAGTTCATGCACGCTCTAGACGCTTACAAGCGCACCTCGGGCCGTATGTTCCCAACCTGTAGTGAAATTCTGGAAGTGATTCGTGATCTCGGCTACGTTCAGTTGTCCGAAGACGAACGATCTGTGCTCAAGAGCATCGAAGAGGTTGAAGCCGAGATCGGTGATTTGACCGAAGGTCTGTAGAGACCTTACGATCTTCTCGTCTTCTCGTTCCCGGGCTCTGCCTGGGAACGCCCTGTCTTCACGGCTCCGCCGTTTCTTTCCAAGCACATCGTAGCCAGGAATTTAAGTCCAGCAACTCGCAAACCAAGTCCGCGCGCAACTGATGGTGTGTTTCGCGGCGGACGGTTGGTTAAATCAGACTAGCAAGCCACAGTGCGATACGACGAGCTATCGACTGTTGGTTGGGGCCGCTGCACACACCCTACGAGGACTACGAAGATAGCCTATGAGGACAAGCAAAGCAGCGGACGGCACACGGAGTGTGCCTGCTACTATCCGAGTGTGAAGTCTGGTAGGCGTACGATTTCGCCGCCGCGCAAGGCCGACTCGTGTGCGCAAATGCCGACGCAGGTCCAGTTAGCGCTGGTCACAGCGTTGGGGCGTGGATCACGATTCTCGCGCAGAGCACTGACGAATTCGTTGACCAAGTGAGGGTGCGAACCACCGTGCCCACCGCCTTGAACGAACGACAAGTGCTTGTCGTCGTGAATCTCCGAAGGCAAGGTAAACTTCTGAATCTCTTTAGGCAGCAGGTGCGCGAAGTCTGGTACTTCGATCTTTTCGGCGATCTCGGGCTCAGGCTTCTTAGCAGTGTGAATCACATGCGGCTCGTGCTCGATAAGCGTCCACTCGAAACTTCGCTTCGTTCCGTAGACATCAAAGCTCTCGCGATACTGCCGAGCAACGTCGTAAAGGAATCGCCAGATATGCGCCGTCAAGTCGCTGTCTTTGACTTTGATATGGCAGGTCTCAACAGCGAACTTATTGCCAGACTTCTTGGCGATGTCCTCACGAACTGTTCCCGAACCAAAGCAACTGACGTACTCGGCTAGTCCGTTGACTAGGCCCAAGCATGGGCTAACAACGTGAGTCGCGTAGTGCATCGGAATCATCTTCTGCCAATACTCTGGCCAACCGTCCATGTCTTGTGGATGTGATGCGGCCAAGTGTTGAATCTTGCCGAGCTCGCCCTTTTCGTACATGTCTTTGATGAACAAGAACTCACGACTGTAGACAACAGTCTCGGCCATCATGTACTTCAGGCCGGTCTTCTTGACCTTCTCGACAATCTGCCGACATTCTTCGATCGTGGTCGCCATAGGAACTGTGCACATCACGTGCTTACCAGCATCTAAGGCCTTCAGAGACATCCAAGCGTGGTCACTGATAGGACTGTTGATATGTACGAAATCAACATCGGGATCGGCCAGAACTGCGTCGTAGTCCAGATACAGTCGCTCGATACCAAATTGCTCGCCGCATTTCTTCAGTTCGGCTTCGTTACGTCGGCAGAGCGCCAGAACATTGGTGTCAGGTAGAGCCTGATAAATGGGAATGAACTCGGATCCGAATCCAAGTCCGATCATGGCGACATTCAGTGGTTTAGTCATCGTAACAGCCTAGTGTGAAAAGGGGTTGGGTGAGTGAATTTGGGCTGTAGGCCTCGCCCGAAAAGACAGCCAACATCAGCAGTTTTCAGGTATTGAAAGTGCGATATTGTGGTCGAAAACCAGTCAAACGTCTACTGTCAGCTTCCGTCTTTGCTCAATCCATTGCGCAAACAGAAGTCGCGAATAGTTCGGCAGACTGGCACGGCGACCTCCTTTACTGGTTGACTAGGCTGGCAATTGGTGGTTTGCTAAGTGCGTTCTTGTCACCAACTCTCCGCGGGCAGGTTTCGCACGTCAAAAATAGCTGCTTGGAAGGAAAAAATCTCATGTCAAACGCGTCGATCACAAGCCTGATTCAAACCGGCACAAAACTCTACCTCGATTCGATCGATCCAGATCTCGTAAAGATCAACTTGGATTGGGGTGCTGTTGGAGCCACCAGCAATCCGATCATCATTGCGGGTCTAGTCGATAGCGGCAAGTTTGACGAAAAGATCGCCGTCCTCAGCCGCGGTGGTTCCGATGATGAAACCATTGCATGGCAGTTGACCGATCAATTGGTCCGCGAAGCTCAAGATGCGTTCATGCCAGTCTGGGAGCGAACGGGTGGCGATGCAGGTTGGGTGAGCTTTGAATTGGATCCATTGATTGAAGACCCCGAGCTGAACATGCCTCATGATCAACGCGTCAAGCGTTACATCGAACTAGGCCTGCAATGGTCCGCAGGTCACAAGAATCGCATGAACAAGATACCCGCTACGGCGGCTGGCTTGGATGCTGTTGAGTCACTGGCTGCTGCTGGAGTCACATTGAACGTGACGCTGACATTCACGATGCAGCAGTATGAAACAGCTCGCGATCGCGTTTGGGCCGGAGCTCAACGACATGGTGACTTGAGCAAGTTCAAAAGTGTTTACAGCATCTTTGTTTCGCGAGTCGATCAATACACGGCCAAGCACGCGCCCACGCTTAGCAGTGCCGCTCAAGGTCTAGTTGGTATCGTTAACGCCAAGCAGATATGGCAAGCTAATCAAACCTTCTGGAAGACGCACTCAACGCCGCTCGCGCAAGAGATTATCTTTGCGAGCACTGGAACAAAATCGGCCAGCGATCCTAAGACGAAGTACGTGGCAGCCTTGGCTGGTAGCGATATTCAAACCAATCCACCGGAAACCAACGAAGCTGTAGCAGCTAGCGGTTTGCAGTTCTCTCGACAAGTCGATCAATTGCCATCCGCCGAGCTGCTCGCCGAGATCAGCAGCAAAGTCAACATGCAACACTTGCATGACACGCTGATGGAGGAGGGCATTGCCAAGTTCGCCACTCCTCAAAAGAAGCTGATCGAAAAGATCGCGTCGAAGCGAGTCTAGGAGAAACGAACATGGATTTACAGGATTTACAGGATTTACAGGATGATCGACGATCCGATTCATCCTGTTCATCTTGTCCATCCATGTTGATTCAATCCCACGCGGCTATGGGACATTGAGATCAGCGCCCCAAAGTTCTGGACTTTCAGCCTGTTTGTTGACTGAGATGACTAGATCCGTGCTGCAGTAAAATGCGAACTCGCTCGCTTGACGCTAAACTTAGACTTGGAAAACTTGGCAAACATGAGCCGATTGGCTCGCGAACTCTAGGGTACAAAGAACATGAGCAATAGTCCTTTTCAAGATACACAACCCTACGCCCCCACTCAGATGAACACCGGGTTTGGGGTCGATACAGCGCCGCCTAAGAAGGGCTTTCCTTGGGGCTGTTTGTTGGGTGGATGTTTGGGAATCATGCTGCTGGGTGCTCTAGCTGTTGGCGGAGCCATGTTTGGAATGTACCGATTTGTCAGTGGACAAGTCGCCAAGTACACCTCGGACCACGCAGTCGAACTACCTTCGGTCAATATCACGGACGACGAAGTCAAAGCGATTGAAGCGAAGCTTGAGGACTTCAAGACACAGTTTGAGTCCGGCGATGCACCGCAGGAACTGGTTATCACCATTGACGAGATCAACGCGCTGATCGCCGGGAACTCCGATCTCAAAGGCCATGTGTACGTTAAGATCGTTGACGGCAACTTACACGCCGATGTCAGCGTTCCGCTCGACGATCTTCCCATCCCAGGTGCTAAAGGACGCTATTTCAACGGATCGGTCACGTTGCATGTTGAAATGGAAAACGGAGTCCTGATCGCTCAAGTGGTTGATGCAGAAGCCAACGGTCAAGCCGTTCCAGCGTCTGTCCTGGAAGGCATGAAAGATGAGAACTTAGCCGAGGGGATGTACGATGATCCCGACACGGCTAAGGCACTGTCTCGGTGCGAGAGTCTAGAGATTCAAGCTGATCGAATCGTGCTGAAAGTTCGCCAAAAAACGGCTGAAAAGTCTTACGATCCTGCTGCGGAAAAAGGCGATAAGCCCGTAGAGCCCGGTTCGACTGACGCTGGCTCGCCAGATGCTGGCGGCGACACTGACAAAGAACCACCGTCGTCTCCAGACGACAAATCTTAGCCGGATTCTAAGCAATAGTCGCGATCTCTTTCTCCGACTGAGACAACTTGGCTAAGACCAACTATCATTGATAGTCGCCTTTCGCTCCGCGAAAGTATGCGCGGCTGTTCTCTTCCCCGGGTTGAGACAAGTCCATTGGTCGACTCGAAATCGTAACGGATCGCTACTTTCGCGGAGCGAAAGGCGACAAACCGCGGAGCGAAAGGCGACTTACCGAGTAGCTTACTTAACTAGTTCGATATGAAGATCAGCTCGATACCACAACTCTACCGCAATCTAAGGCGCTGGCAGGAGATCCTGGCAGTCCTTAGGCGCTATGGGCTGGCCGACTGGCTTAGCCAGTTGAAGTTCGATTTCATTCGCGATTGGATCAAGGACGATAAAGGAGTTCCACTAGCCAGCTACTCGCGCGAGAAGCGCATTCGCTTGGCTCTCACCGACTTGGGGCCAACATTCGTCAAGTTAGGGCAGGTGTTGAGTCTACGTCCAGACTTGATCGGACCAGAACTCGCCGACGAATTGACTCAACTGCAATCCAACGTTCCCGCCGATCCCGCCGAGGTTGTCGAGCAAATCATCGAAAGCGAGCTGGGGCATCCGGTTCGCGAACTGTTTGCTGAATTTGATCCGATCGCAGTCGCTTCGGCTTCGATCGGACAAGTTCATAAGGCTCGTCTGAAGGATGGCACAGAGGTAGTCATCAAGGTTCAGCACGCCAATATCGAAGGGAAGGTCCACGAGGACTTGGAAGTCATGGCGGGCTTAGCAACGCTTGCCGAACACTTGCCGGACTTTGCGGTTTGGAAGCCTACAGTGATTGTCGAGCAGTTATCGCGATCACTGCGTAAAGAGCTGAACTTCACGCGTGAGCTTCAGAACTTGATTGTCTTTCGAAAGCTGTTGGGCGAGGTTGAGACGATACACATCCCTGCGCCGTTTCCAGAGCTCTCTTCGCAGCGTGTTCTGACAATGGAGATGCTCAACGGCAAGCCGGTCAGTTCGCTAGCCCGTGCCAATAAGTTTGTCGACGATGGTCGTGATCCGCAGCGGCAGGAGCTGGCAAAGATTGCGGCTGAACTCTACATCGAGATGATCTTCATCCACGGCATGTACCACGCTGATCCGCATCCGGGCAATGTGTTGGTAATGGAAGGCAATCAGCTCGGACTGTTAGATTTTGGCATGGTTGGTCGCATCGACGACCGCTTGCGTGAAGCGATCGAAGAGATGTTGATCGCTGTCGTGACTCAAGATGCCTTTGTTCTGACTACGTTGATCAAACGCGTCGGCAATGTACCGGCACGCTTGGATGACAGCGCGCTGGCCATCGATGTAGCGGACTTGGTGACGACTTATGGATCACAGCCGCTAGAGAGTTTCGACCTTAGCGGTGCCCTCAACGATGTCACCGACATTATGTTCCGTCATCAAATCACCTTGCCGCCGCAAACGTCGTTGTTGATTAAGACCTTAGTCACGCTGGAAGGTACGCTCCATCAACTTTCGCCCAAGCTCAGCCTCTTGGAAGTGATGCAGCCGTTCTTTCGTCGAATGCGGCTGCGACGGCTTTCTCCTAAGCGGCAGTTGCAAAGACTGAATCGAATCTACACAGAACTGGAGTCGATGTTAGAGAGGTTGCCAGGACAGATCAGCGGCATCATGCAGTTGGTGCAAGAGGGACGGCTGGACGTTCATTTGGCCCACAAAGGCCTCAGTCCCTCGGCGAATCGCTTGGTTTTGGGTATGTTAGTAAGCTCGGTGTTCATGGGCTCGTCGTTGCTGCTCGCTTATAAAGTACCTCCGCTCCTGTTCTCTGGCGGCTGGTGGTTCTTGGAAGATTTGAGTCTACTAGGCTTAATCGGTTATGCGTTCAGCCTGCTTGCCGGTCTAAGGCTGATCCATGCCATTCGCGGCAGCGGCAATCTAGATCACGACGAGAATTAGCAACTAGGTTGCTTCCATTTTTCAGCCGCTTTGCAACGTACCAAGATTAGGGCAATTTCGAATCCGATGACCAATTTGCAATCAGCAGTCGTTCTACTTAGTGGCGGTTTAGATTCTGCGACCGTTTTGGCCATCGCTAAAGTCGCCGGATATCAAGTACATGCCATCAGCTTTCGGTATGGCCAACGACACACCTTCGAACTCTCGCGTGCCAAGCAACTCGCCGAAGCTCAACAAGCCAGCAGCCATGTGATCGTCGACATCAACCTGGCTCAGTTTGGCGGATCGGCTTTGACTAGTAGCGATATCGCTGTTCCGAAGCATGACAACGTGGATCAAATCGGTTCAACAATTCCAGTGACCTACGTGCCAGCTAGAAACACGGTCTTTCTGTCGTTAGCCTTGGCCTTTGCCGAGACACTGGGCGCACGCGATATCTTTATCGGTGTCAACGCGTTGGACTACAGCGGCTACCCCGACTGCCGACCAGACTATATTGCCGCGTTTGAGAAGATGGCCAACTTGGCGACCAAAGCTGGCGTTGAAGGTGGCCACATCCGAATTCACACACCGCTCATCGCGTTAACTAAAGCTCAGATTATCGCGCGTGGTTTGGAGCTTGGCGTAGATTATTCGATGACCAGCAGTTGCTACGACCCCGACCCGACTACCGGCAATCCATGTCAACGATGCGATGCTTGTCTGTTGAGATTACGGGGCTTCGAGCAAAACGGGATCACAGACCCAGTGACTCTCAACCCGCTGCGTTAGTTTTGATGTTGCAGTATTTCTGGGCTTTCGGGCCGAAGGTCCAGCAATTTACCTAGCCCAGCCCATCGGGCCCCATCGGGCTGGGCTAGGTAAACGGACAGGCCTTCGGCCTTAAAACCAAAGAATGCAACAGCAAAACTAACGCCGTCCCTCGCTAACGCAGCGGGTTGTGAAAGACGCAGCGGGTTACGAAACTGCGTGCTGCGACCAAAGCCGCAGGACCTCGATGGCGTGTTCTACGGAATAGACCATTTGATCTAACGAGGCGAACTCGAGAACACTATGGATGTTGTGTTGACCGACTGAGAGATTCGGCGTAGGCAGTCCCATAGCGCTGAACTGAGCCCCATCGGTTCCGCCACGAATCGAGCCCAAGTGCGGTTTGCGACCAAGTTGTTCATGCGCCATCATCGCAAAGTCAACGACTTGAGGGTGTCGCTTAAGCACATCGGCCATATTGCGATACTGCTGGATGCGATGAATGTTGATCTTCAATCCAGGCAGTAGTTGTTGCGCCCCGTTTGCCGCGGCTTGCACCATTTCTGCGTATTGATCAAGTTTGCTAGTCTCGAAATCGCGAAGCAGTATGTTCACCCTCGCTTCGCCGACCCCGCCGGTGATGTGAAACGGATGAAGAAAGCCCTGCTTGCCGCTCGTGGTCTCGGGAGTGAGATGCTCCCGCGGCAGTTCGGCGAGTAGCAGACTCAGGCCTCGCACTGCGTTGACCATCTTGCCTAGAGCGATCGCAGGATGAATGTTGTAGCCCGTTACGACCACTTCCAGCATGTCCGCCGAAAACGTTTCGTTCTCGACTTCACATTCGCCTCCACCATCGAGCGTATAGGCTGCAGTCGCAGCAGCCTTGGCAACGTTCATGTGTTTAGCGCCACGCCCAATCTCTTCATCGCAAGTGAACAGGACTTTGACTGGCCCGTGCGGAAGATGTGGATTTTCGATTAAGTGTTGTGCGAGTTCCATAATGGCGGCAACGCCCGCTTTGTCATCTCCGCCCAGCAACGTTCGACCGTCTGTCGTGATCAATGTGTGTCCGTGCAAGTCGTTGAGTGCGGTCGACGATTGTGGACTGATTGACTTATCCGCACTTCCGGGCAAACGAATCTCGCCGCCGGCATAGTCTCGGATTACTTGCGGACGGATGTTGTCCGAGGGCGCTTCTGGCGATGTATCGACGTGGGCGTTGAAGAGAATCGTAGGTACATTAGTGGAAACACTTGCCGGAATCGTGGCCCAAACCAAACCGTATCGATCTTGCTCGACATCCTGAGCTCCCATCTTCGTTAGCTCGGCAGCTAACAATCGTCCAAGCTCGAGTTGACCCGGACTGCTTGGGTAATCCTCGGTATTCGGATTTGCGGGAGAAGAGATTTGAACGTAGCGAAGAAAACGATCCAGTAGCCGCTCGGACTGTATCATCAGAGAACCTTTAGGGAACAAATGGGCAAATGTTAAGCACTATTATTACCGATTTGCTCCGGTTTGTGCTCGTGTTCCGTTAGCGATTTGTGCTGCGGTTTTGCTGAATGGCTTGTAGTAGTGCCGGACTAGGCTGGTCAATAGTCACCACCTGCTGCTTACCGTTAGCATCGCGGATAATGCACATAAGCTGTACAGGACCTTGCGTTGACGACTGTTCATTGGTGCGGGCCGGGCCAGGGGAGCCGATAGAACCGGCGAGGCTGGTGTTTGGATTCATGCCGTTTCGAGCCCCAGGAGCTTGTCGCGAGTCTTCATCCGGCCAACTCGTCTTATCGCCAATTGCCGAAGTTGATGAATTGGAAGTCGTGAAGCCAGCTTGCACAACTGGCTGCGACGCATTCAGAGTCTCGCTTCCCGATGCAAACGCTACACCCGAGGCCACTGCATTGTTCGTTGGTAGATTCGCCAATGAGTTGGCTGCTGTTCGAGAGGGTTGGAACAGGTGAGCGTGATTGACTCGAGCAAGTTGCGTGTAGATGACATCGCCAGCAGCGTAAATGCCTTCGTTCTCTTCTTTGCAAGCTGCGTTACAGACTCCCATCAATCGTCCTTGATGATCAAACAATCCACCACCGCTACGACCGACTGCGGGTGCGCCTTCAATCTCAATGTTAGCCGCGCCAATGTATCGATTGATACGAGTGACTTTGGTATCGCGGCGAGTTGGATTGTTGCCGTGATCGCAGCCCCAACTGAATACGGGCTGCCCTTGTTGAACAACTTCGCCTTGAGGCAAAATCGGAACGGGTTCGACTTGGACCGGAAGCTGCACCGAAAGCAGCGCAACATCTTCCTTGTCGGCTTTGAAATCGATTAACTGAGCTACCAAGTTTACTTGTCGCGGTGTACCGGCGAACAGATCCACGGTCAGCTTCGATCCCGGTAACATGTCCCGGAAAAGGTGACCACAGGTTAGCACTAGTCCTTCGTTGCCATGCACTGCAACAATCGTTCCGGTTCCATGCGCGATCGTATTGGACTCTTCGACCTTGATTCGGACCGTTGCATCAGCGGCTCGTGCCATCGCAGCTTCTAACGAGATTCCTGGCGATTGGTTTTGTCCTATAGCGTTGTTTTGGAATTGCGATGCAGCGCCAGGGTTGGACGCTCCGGATAGCGCGGCCACGGGTTGAGCTGGCTGAATTGGTTGTGATTGCTGAGCTGAGGCTTGCGGCGCCAACGAATCGGCGAAGCGATTGGGTGTTCGCGGCGAGTTGGCAAGTGGTCGCTCGGCAGAGTTTAGTGTCGAACTTGAGTTGCTACGGCTTTGCGAGGCGTCCGCCAACATCGGAAAGGCTTCGCCAAGATTGGCTGATCCCGGAGACTGTCCGCGAACGATCGGCTTGTTGGCGGCTGGTTGATTAGCGAAAGTTTGATTGGCAGACTGCTGATTGAACGCCGGCCGATTAGCGGGAGTTTGTGTTGCCTGCGCTGCTGGCGTCGACGACTGGTATCTTGCTGCGGCGCGCGAAAATCGCGAGCTGAGCTGTTGATGGCTGGTCAATCCGACCACGCGATCGACCTCTTTGTCACCGTAAACGACGACTAGCGTTGGCAGGTTCTGGATTTGATACTGCCGCGATAGATTGAGTTCGCTGGGTGCATCGATCTTTTGAATCTTCCAACCTTCTTGCTGCAACTGCACTAAGGCTGGTTCGAGTTGTCGACAGGGACCACATTGAGCCGATTGAAAGTAGAGCACAGAACATTCAGTCTGCGCGGTCAAGGCAAGTACGGTAAGTGCGTAGAACAACGAGCTGACCATTTGAAGAATCCTTTCTCCAGGGGTCAATTTCAGGGTGAGTCCACAATGCAGCAGCCCTCCTTGGCCGTTGCACATTCGCGACAATTCCAACTGCGGGTAGGAGCGGTCGCTTCGAGCGGGAGTGTCGCAGGCAGGCAGGTCGCAACGCAAGAGCAAATCAACCTTGAAACCACTGAGCGAAGTTGATATTTTCCGCGACTGCAATCGTGCATCAATCGCCTAGCCATCCACGTTGTGTGGTGACTAAGCAAACTTGGATTCCACAAATGGCGGAGTCAAAAACAGATGAGGCGTTTAATGCTACTATTGGCAATCATTGCTCTACTGCACCAACTCGGCTGCATGTCCAGCAACTCTCCCAAGCAACGCACGCTCAACGAGTGGGGCAAGCTCTCTCGCCCGAAGTTCTAGGATCGTGGTGATCGTGTAGGGTGGTGTTGAGGTACGAAACCCACCTCAAGCCTCTGAAAACTAATACACCACGAAGGTCACGAAGTTGATCAGAAGAAGTATCTTTCATTACCATAGACGTATGAATGACGTCGTTTGATTGGTACAGTTGAAGACCTGGCAAAGATGCGAAAATGAAACGAACACGATGGGTTTCGTACCGCAACCCATCCTATGATTCGTTGGTTCGATTATCGCTACGCCCAGGAATGCTTTATCGCATGCGTCGCACTCGCTGAAGCGTGGGTCGGAGGTGCGTTTCAAAATCTGCGACAAGATAGTCCACTACATCGACGGCCATATTCGAGACCGCTAGCGCATTCGACTCGCCTTCGCCGCCTGACCGAAGATTGAGTTCATTAATTATCTTCAGCGCGTCGGCCGGGGAGACACGATTGTCTCCGTTGACATCCAAGTCATAGGGGCTGTCCAGTGACTCGACTAATCTTGATTTCGATGGATCGTTGAGCAGATTGATCACTTGTAATGCATCGCTCGGAGTGATGCGAGTGTCTCGATTGACGTCGAGATTGTTCCAAGGATTCTGTTTGGCTGAACGAGCAACTCCCACTTCGGCAATCGCTTCTGCGGTTCCACCATCGCTGTCGGTAACTCGATAAACAAAGCTAGTCATGCCAAAGAAGCCAACGGCAGCTTGAAAGCTAACTCGCTTGGCATCTATCGACACTAATCCTTGGCTGGGATCGGGCGGTTGGACAATCGAGACTTGCAACTGGCTAGCTATGGTTTCTCGATCCGAGTCATTGCCGAGAACATTAATGCTTATGGCCTTTGTGCCTACGGTTTCAGATCTATCCCGAAGCGGCGTTGGAGCGGCATTGACCGCGATTGTGAAAACTCGGCTTGTACTTTCTAGCCCATCGGACAAAGTCACGGTGATATTCGCAATACCTGCTTGTCCTGATACTGGTTGCCAGAAAAACTGACTGCGGTCTTCGGGCGAACTGTAAACAACAGTTGGATCAGCGATCAATTGTGGATTATCGCTCGATACTGTAAGGATCAATGGTTGTTGCTCAAAGGCACCAGCCCTGATGAGCGTAACGTCTGTCATCTGGAGCGGCGAGCCGGCCTGTACTAGCCGGTTCGATGGAGCTTCGAAACTTGGCGCATCGTTCACTGGATTGACGGTTACGGTAAAGCTCTTTTGAATCCGAGCATTATCGTCAACCGTGTTGAGATCTTGATCCAGACCGCCGTCTTCTACGATGACGGTGATAACCGATTCTCCATAGAGGTTTGCAGTGGGCTTCCAGGTGAGTTGCCCCGTGGAACTGCCTGATGAGTAGTTCACTTGTGGATGAGGAATGAGCCCAGGATTGCTGCTAATGCTGGTGATCTTCAGCGGCTGAGCCTCAATTCCCACACCGCTTCCGCCAGCGTTGATGCCGGTTAGGAAAGTGGTCTGTTGAATGGCATCTTCATCAACACTCTTATCGGGAACATCTTGAATCTGAGGCAGATCGTTGACTGGATTGACTGTGATGGTAAACAACCTTTGAGCGGTACCGTTGTCGGCAATCGTCGAAAGATCCTGATCTAAGCCGCCATCTTCGACTGTGACTGTAATGACAGTCTGCCCAAAGCTGTTCGCGATGGGCAGCCAAATGAGATCCGCCGATGTGTTGGGGCTTGAGTAAACCACCACGGGATCAGAGATCAGCAAAGGGTTACTACTCTTGGCAATCACTCGAAGCGGCTGAGTCTCATCATCACCAGCTGCAATTCCTGTGATTTGCGTAACTTGCGCTTCGCTATCCTCATCGACCATCAAATCGGATGTCGGATTTAGCACAGGCGGGTCGTTAACAGCAGGATTGACCGTGATTGTGAATTGTCGCTGCGCGCGAGCATTGTCAACGTCGGTCGACAGGTCACCGTCTAAACCGGCGTCTTCCACAACGACGGTGATGATTGCTTGACCAGCTTGTCGAGCAATCGGCGTCCAATTCAGCCGCCCGGTTGAATTAGGAGACGCAAAGATTATCTCTGGGTTTGCTATAAGGGTTGGATTATTGCTACTTGCTGAGACTCTCAGCGGCTGAGATTCGCCTCCACCAGCCAATATCCCAGTCAGATTTGTCGATTGTTGTCCAGCACCTTCCAACACAGTGGCGTTTGCGACGGAATCCAGCAATGGACGGTCGTTCACGGGATTCACTGAGACGGTAAAGAACTGTTGGTGAATCGCGTTATCTTGCGTGGTAGAGAGGTTTTTATCAAACCCGCCATCTTCAACAGTAAGAGTGATCACCGATTGTCCAAACCGATTCGCTAGCGGAGTCCATCTGAGCTGACCCATCGCGTTCGGTGATGTATAGGTGACTAAAGGATTTGCGATCAGAGTCGTGTTGCTGCTAGAAGCTGTAATCTTCAGAGGCTGAGTTTCCCCGCCGCCCGCCGCGATGCCGCTAAAGCTAGTGGTTTGCTGAGCCGCATCCTCGTCGACGGAGACGTTTGGAACAGCGTTGATCAGCGGAGCATCATTGACCTCTCGAACGATAAGTTGAAAAGTCATTTGTCGAGTCTGATTGTCAGCTATGGTGCCGAAGTATAGATCGGGACCACCATCTTCAACGGTCACAGTAATCGTCGCATTGCCGAACTGTTCGGCGCCGGTAGTAAAGCTGATCTCGCCAGTATTCGATGGCGAAACGTAATTGACCGTGAGTGGGCCCGTCAGTGAACTGTTCGAAGTCACGGTCATGCGTAGAGGCTGCGCTTCGCTTCCGCCGGCAGTGATGCCGGTGAGCGGTATGGTTGTCAGGCCAGCATCTTCGTCGATTGTGATGGTACTTACCTGATTGATAGTGGGTTGTAGATTCGACTCGCTATCGACGACGATAACATCGATGGACTCAACAAGCCGGAGCGGCGAATTGATGTTGTTGGGATCGGAGAGGACTCGAACATTCAGCTTGGTTTGCCGCGAACCGTTGCGATCGGAGTTAGCAGAAAGGGTGATGCGTTGATAGTTGAGGCCTGGACCCGCTTGAATTGCATTGGCAACACTGGCCAAGCTTGGGTCATCAAAATCGAGAAACAGGCCGACGGTTTGAGCAACCCAAAGAGCTTCAACGGCTTGCCCTTCGCGCAGGATGACTTGGCGCGTGACAGGAACAGGACCAACTCGACCGTCGTTGCGTAAGACCATGTTGTCAAAACTAAAGCCACTCACCTGCTCGAAGTAGTCATCCTGACGTTTGAACCACGCCACCGAACCATCACCAATGGCCGTCGCAATGAGTTGAACGTCTCGACCGAGGCTGCTCCAACCTTCACCGCCGAGATAGTCGATATCATCCGGCTTGGTCCATGGAACCGCCTTTTCAGGATCTGTCACAGCTACCAGGAAGGTATTGTTTAAGCCATCAGTCACCGAGCTAAACCTTAATCGCTGACGGGGGTCAAGAGTTCCTGGTCCACTGAACCGTTGAATCCTTGTACTGTAGCTTCCCGGTAGGTCATGGCCAGTCTTAAACACATCCGGCATGAGCGGAAGCAGACTGAGGTTGTGCGGACTGTCCCAAGATTCATTCAAACGAAACTGGTTGTACAGAACTTCTTGCTCGATATACGGCAAAATGGCTACGCGCCAGCTCAGCCCGATACTTCCAGTCGGCAAAATAGAGACATCCCTAATAAAATCATTAGGTAGGAATTTACGAGCTGATTCATAATTGTGTACGGCCAAACCGATCTGCTTGAGTTGATTACTCAAATGCCATCGTGAGCCAATTCTTGGATCACCAATCGCGAGTTGGTAGCTGGGCCATCCACTGTCACCACCGTTTGTCGTGGCTAGTCCCAGAATCACATCGTTCGAAACGCCGTTCCAAATTGATCGGACCGCGCCATCCGCCATAGCCACTCGCATTTGGCCTTCAGGTAGCGTCCCCAGATTAGCCCAAATATCAGTGCTTGGTAAAACTAGCACATCCGGCTTTGTCCAAGGCACAGACAGGTCCTTGCCAGCTTCCACAAACAATATCGAATTGGTCACTCCATCCGTAAACTGCGAAAAACGAGGCCCCTGCGTGGTGAGCCCCGAAGCATAAGCCATTTGCGTGCCACCCAAGAGCCGATAACTGCTATCGGTTGTATCGGGGCTATCTCCCAGTGCGCGGAAAATGTCCGGCATGTCATCCAATAGTGCTAAGTTCGTCGCACTATTCCACGGCTCATCAAAACGGAATTGATTGTAGAGCGTGTATTGCTCCAGATAGGGAAGTAAACTCACTCGCCAGCTTAGATTAACGCCAGCCGGTGGCAGTCGTTTGTAAGCACTCTCGTAGTTGTGAAACGCTAAGGCTAACTTCTTGATCTGATTCGCTTGATAGGCTTCGCCATAAACGATCGGATCACCAGGGAAATCTGCACGCAATTTGGCTTTACGCGTTTCCGTGGCTGGATCGAGATAAACACCGTCATTAATTTGGGACAATGCAGAAAACTTAGCAGCCCCAATATCGGTCGGTAGGGCGCGAACTTGGCCATCCGCAAAGACTGCATTGAAGTAGTTGCCAACATTTCCGAGCGTCGCCAATGGATCGTTCGCATCGAAGGGCAATTCATCGGGCTTTGTCCATGGTACCGCCTTATCTGCACCCGTCTGCACGACCAGAAGTGTATTGGAAGTTCCGTCGGTGACTTGATTCAACCGAGTTCTGTTGCCAGCCGCATTAACATTATTCAAGAAAAAGCGACCTGTTCCAGGATAGGTAGAATCGGCGATTACCTGATAGCGTGTTAGTGACGTGTTCAGCCCATCACTAGCGCTGCGGAACACATCTGGCATTTGATCGAGCAATGGCAAGTTATTAGCGCTGTTCCATGGTTCATCGAGTTTGAACTTGTTGTAAAGCTCCATAGTTGCAATTCCCGTCAACATAGGCAGCATCAACACTCGCCAACTCAAGAAGGGACGTCCATTCGCATCGAGCGGAAGTGCTGAGTTGTAAAACACTCGTTGATACGTACTCTCAAAATTGTGTACATTGAGGCCTATCTGTTTAAGTCGCTCTTGGTCTCGAAGAAATTCGTTCGCATAGACTTTCTGATTGTTGAAGCTTCGGAATCTCTGGTTCGCGCCACTGCGAACATCGTAACTAAAGAAGTAGGCTTCGGTGGAGTTCGGCTTGGGGGTGAATCGATAGGACCCATCGGGCATGATTCGACTCGCACCATTCGTAGTGGTGACTTTGTCAACAAAGAGGTAGGCAGGCCCAATAGCGTTTACTAATCCTGGAGATCGTAATTGGTCGACGATAAGCTCTTGATTCATAACCGCCGCTATGCTGCCGATTGGATAGAGTTCCGCCTCTAGCTCATGAGCTATCGACGCCTGCAATGTGGGATTACTATCAAGGTTTCCGCCAAGTAACTTAATAAAGCCCTGCTCGGTGGCCGAACTTCCATCGACTAGCTGAACGGTGTAGCTAAAGTAGTCTGAACCAATCTGAAAATCGGAACTCTGATACCGCAATCGCGTCCTTCCGTCGGCTCCAGCCACGATCTGTATCGAACCATAAACGGGCTGCGTCACTGAAGTAATCTGCGAGGCGAATTCATCATTGGCCATCACGTCTAGTACCGCCGAGCGACGGTTTGCATTTGGAATAGCCACTTGCGGCGGAACGTCCTGTCCGATCTTCATCCGAATCGCCACATTCTCATCGACGCTAAGGCTATTCAGATTGGTTGACGCGGCCAATCGAATGAACTGAGTCCCCGGCGGAAAGGCACTCGCTGTGGGTGTGCCTTGTTGCCACAATCCCGACACAGTCACGGCCTTTAAACTTCGCAGCGGCGATTGAAACTGCAAGGCCGGAATCAGCGAATCACTGTCGACCGCATTTCGAATGGCTGTACCAACGGCTAATGCAGGACCACTCCACGGCACTGGTAAAGTAATGGTGTTGCCAACGATACCGCCGGGATTCCACAGACCGTTGATGCTGTCGCGTGCTACGTTGCGGGTGTAGGTATAGTCGGAATAAGTCGTTCCTTGGTCATCTGTGTAGCCGTACCAAGCCAGCGATCGGTTGCGAGGGTCTAAAGAGTCGGCCGCCCAACCCGCTGTGGACTGAACTTGAATCACTGTATCGCCTGGATTGAGTGGGCTTGTTAGGCGAGTATCCGCGGCGTTGCCATAACGCTGAACATGAATGCCTTCGATCAAGAGACGATCAGCATCGCTAGCTTCGTAACCCAGCGAATGCAGTTGTCCTAAACTATTTTGCAACGTCGCATAGTAGGAGATTGGATAGGCCGAGTTGGTATCCACTTTCACCCAATCGTTGGCATGCCATCGGTCCACTGAAACTTTGGAATCGACCCAATGAATTTTGTCAGTAAGGAATCCGAAGGCAAAGCTTGTGATGCCACCTGGTATCCCGGTTGCTGCGCCACCCGTCAATGTCGTATTGTTGGTAAAGTGAAACGAGAATGTCCCAGCAGGGAAAGCTCTGCCGCTTGGTCCTAAGATGGCAACGTCGTTCCCAATATCGCGAACATAGTTGTCTGGTTCTGTGCGGTAAGGCAGGCTGTAAACTCCAAGTCGATTGCCAGCCTCATCAAAAGCTTCAAACCCTATACCGCCCTCGCCAATCGTATTAATAAATCCCAATCGATAGGACTGGTTGGGGTCGACTAGAAAACGTTGCTTACTCCAGTCGACTCCAGAAATGAAGTCCACGGTTTGATCACCTGGCATATCCGAGCGAAAGTCGTAGGCCAACGTTCCGTCAGTGCCAACAGTCGCAAGAACTGGTCTTGGCGATTCGATGAAGTAACTCGAATCGTATGTTGGACTCAGGCTCTTCAGTTCATAGACATCTGGTGTTGTCCCCGCAAGCAGTCGACGATCTTCTAATGGCTCAAAAGCGAAGAGTCTTCGGTCCAACGTTGATCGAGCAAAAGTCGAACGAAAAGATTTGTCATCTGCGATACGTCTTTGCCTACTATTGCCGCACTTTTTCTGGACCTGTTGCCTGAAGGTTGTTTGGCGAGATTGAATTCTCATGTCGAGTGAACTCATGACGTCAGGGCGCATAGACGAAAACACAGAGGAGACAAAAACGATGCCCAGCATTTGTTCTTGCAACGCTGGTTCGTCTCCGCCCGGGTTGAGGGGCAAGCGAGCTACACAGTTTAGCAAATGCAAACCCATAGAGTATTGCTAATTACGGAGAAAGCGAGCTTACGGCACTGAGAACGCCCTACCTTGGAGGATTGTGGCATTTTGACAAACGGACTGTGATTTCACGATGCAGAATGTTTCGGAGACTGAATAGCTAGGACCCATTTGCAGCCCAGACAGGCTTCTTAATCGACTGTGAATTTTCTTTGAATTATTTCTCAAAAAATGCACTTAGGTAGTTTCATTTGCTATCGCGATAAAACTATTCTTACGGTCCTTAAGCAGACTCAAGTTTTCATTGCAGTAACGTTCGTACTGACATTCTTAGTTGAGTGCGTTGCTTAGTCTAAGTACTTTCTTCGAAATCATCCGTGAGGAAAATTCTGATGCGTCACTCGCGTAACAAGACCGTTTATCAATCGAAGTTCCGAAGACTATGGCTTGCGTTAGAACGCCTCGAACAACGGGAGCTGATGGCGGCCGACTTTGCAGACTCGTTTTCTAGCAAGCTTGGTGAAACTAGTTCGATTGACAAACTGATTAACTCAATTGAAGAGCAACTCATCGTCTCTACACCAACACATTCGTACAGCGCTGACGACGGACCAGTGTCGCTTGTTATCCATCCATCAAAGATCGCGCTTCAACTTAAGGATGGTGTTGACTCGGCGGCCATCGAAGCGATGGGACTTGAATTTGAACGAGGTATTGGCAGTGAGTACGGTGTCTACGTTGCAACGAGCGGATCCGTGGACAACGACGCATTGATGGCCAGCGGCCTAGTGCAAGCCAGTACCTCGGTCTTTTTCGCCCAGGCCACTCAATCCGAGGCAGTCTTGCTGGACGAATTGATTGTTGCGCTGAAGCCCGGTGTGACGGCCGAGGCCTTTTTCAAGAACAACCCTGACTTTGTTTCATACCAGCCGCTGCAAGGTACGGCAGATCAATTTGTGGCCAAGGTCAAAGCAGGCAATGGTCCAGCTGCACTAGAAGTTGCCAATCGCGTTGACGACGATGCGCGCATTCAGTTTGTTTCTCCCAACTTCTATCAGAATTGGCAGAAGTACTACACGCCCAATGATACGAGAATCGCGAATCAATGGCACTTGAACAACACAGGACAAGGCGGCGGACTTGTCGATGCAGATGCCGATGTGTTCGAGGCTTGGGATGTTATGCAAGGCGGTTCGAGCAGCTTAGTCGTGGGTGTTGTTGACGATGGAGTCGCGGCTCACCCCGATTTGAAACTATGGATCAATACTGCGGAGGGAGACGGGTTGGCCGGGATTGATGACGATGGTAATGGCTGGGTTGATGACTTCAACGGTTGGAACTTTGTTTCCAATAACAATAGTTCAGGGACGCCGAGTACGTCAGATATGCACGGAACGTCCGTCTCTGGGGTTGCTGCGGCAGTTGGCGATAACAGCCTTGGAGTTGCCGGAGCATCGTACAAGTCGAGTGTACTGAGTGCAAAGATTTTTGAAGGTGCATCGGTCGCTTCCGATGCCAACATCGCTGGTGCACTCTACTACGCGGCTGGCCGCACCGCGAATGGATTAGGAACGTGGAAATCGTCCGATATCGTCAACAACAGTTGGGGCGGTGGAGCTAACAGTACTGCGATCAACGCGGCTTTGACTTGGGGAACCACCAACGGACGCCTCGGCAAAGGCACTCCAATTCTTTTTGCTACTGGAAATGACTTTGGTGCTGTTTCACAACCCGCACTACAGTCGCTAAACATTCCTGGTGTTTTTGCAGTCGGTGCCACTAACAACAAAGGCACTCGTTCGGACTACAGCAACTTCGGTGCAGCAGTCGACTTGGTAGCCCCCAGTGACGATACACGATCAGGATATCTCTTGATTGATACAACGGACCGAGTTGGTGCGGATGGATATGCCGCCGGGGACTATACAGGCACCGGGGCAACCGGCTTTGGCGGAACATCATCAGCAACCCCATTAGCGACTGGCATCACAGCTCTAGCGATGGCGCAAGCCGATGTGTTAGGCATTGTCCTCACCCCAGCTCAGCTACGCAGTTATATTCGAGCCAATACGGACCTCATCGCTGGAACTTACGATACGACCACCGGCAAGAACTTAGAGTACGGTTATGGACGAATCAACGCTTTCAGCGCAGTCTCCAATCTGGGTAAGCCCGAGATATCCGTAGTAACCAGCACTTCGGAAGTACAGTCGGGTGGGAGTCTAAGCGTTGGGAGTGCTTATGTCGATGAGTTTGTCGATACAACAATCCGAATCCGCAACCAAGGTACTCTGCCGCTAGTGTTGAGCTCCGTCAACATTGGCAGCGGCCCCTTCACCCTTCTCACGGGCCTGGGGGCGACCACACTTGGCATCGGTGAATCGACCACTTTCACTGTTAGGTTTACACCAACAGCCGGTGGTGTTGCGAATCAAACAATTTCTATCGGCTCCAATGACACAAGCGAAAGCTCCTTTTCACTTGTGCTTTCTGGAACTGGCATTCAGCCGACATTTTCCGGATCGGTTTTTGAGGATTGGGATGGTGATAATATCAAGGACTTGATTGATACAGCTCAAGTTGGCAATCTGATCTACGTAGACGCAAACAACAATGGTTCGTTGGATACAACGCCCAGTACTTTCGCCAACACTACATCTACTCCACTCGTCGATGCAGGCACCGTAACTTCCACGATCAATGTGACAGGATTGACCACATCAATTTTCGATGTGAACGTGAAAGTGAATCTCAATCACACGTGGTTGTCAGATTTGCGAGTGACGTTGATTTCGCCAAGCGGTGCACAAGTGATACTGGCCAATCAAATCGGCGGCAGTAGTGATAATTTTGTGAATACTGTGTTTGACGACGAGGCTAGCGTCGCAATCGCAAGTGGCGTGGCTCCGTTTACAGGTAGTTTTCGACCAAGTCAAACTTTAACAGCCTTTGATAATCTGGTTGGAAATGGAACGTGGACGTTGCAAATCGAAGATCTTGCTGCCGACGATACGGGATCGCTATTGAACTGGGAGCTAACGATCTCCACTAGCGAGCAGTTTGCCACAGTGCGACCGAATGGCCAGTATGGAATCGTAGGAGCGCCTGTCGGTACGCATGTAGTTCGATCTTTATCTCCAGTCGGTTGGTCAGCTGGTCCGACCTACACGATGACTGTTGCTTCGCCAACGGATTCGTTCAGAAACTTAGATTTCGGAATCGCAAAGAACAATCGCTTCTACGCTCAGGTTTTTGATGACATCGATGCTGACGGAATTTGGGATCCAACTGAAGTTGCCGCAACTGGAAGATCGTTGCTGGATGATACGAATAACAACGGCGTAGTCGATAACAATGCTCCAGTAACTTTGACTAATTCCACTGCAGTGACGATTGCCGATCAGGCGACACGGACCTCAATAATTGCCGCTAGTGGACTGACCGGAACAATTACCGACGTGAATGTCCGCGTCAACATGACCCATACATTCGATGGCGACTTGGATGTTTTTCTAGTTGCTCCTGACGGAACACGAGTTGAGTTGTTCACCGATGTCGGGGGCGCTGGTGACAACTTTGTTAATACGGTACTAGACACTCAGGCTGCCACGGCCATAACTGCTGGAGCCGCTCCTTTTACTGGTACCTTCCGTCCTGAGGGAAATCTGAACACACTCAACGGTAAAGTTCCAAATGGTAATTGGACGTTGGAGGTTACAGACGATGCTGCTGGAGACACCGGTACTATCAATAATTGGTCGGTGATCATCACCACCGGCGAGGTGGCGACGGCAGTACCCAGCACTGGACTTCTTCCATTAGACCTTACCGCTGGTTCCCACAACGTCCTACTGATGTCGCAATCGGGCTGGCGCTACACACTGCCGACAACTGGTGTGCATGTAGTAACCGCCGCCGGTGCCCCGCTTCAGGACAAGCGATTTGGAACACGACTGAATAATGTGGCTCCTACAGTCAATGTTAACAACGCGACCGTTTCTGTCAGCGAGGGTGTTACTGTCGTCAATGGTGGAACTTGGTCCGATCCCAACCCCACTGATCCAATTTCGTTCAGCGCCTCGATTGGAACGGTCACGTTTAACAGTGGCACATGGTCTTGGAGTCTTCCGACTACCGACAACACTGCTTCAACGCTAGTGACCATTACCGCCAACGACGGTGAAGGTGGAATTACCAACGCCACGTTTACCTACACGGTTACCAATGCCAATCCATTGATTACAGTTGACAACGCTTCTGTTTCCACGGCTGTGCCCGGAGTTGTCACCAATTCAGGGACTTGGAGCGATGTGGCGGCAGACACTGTGACCTTAAGTGCTTCCGCAGGAACCGTGGTTAAGAACGCGAACGGAACGTGGGACTGGTCGATCAATACAACGGCTCCAGTGTCAAACCAATCCGTGACGATTACCGCTACTGATGAAGATGGCGGTTCCGCGTTCGTAACCTTCGCTTACTCGGCAACTACCACAATCACTAATACCAAGGCCTACTACAAGGGATCTTCTTATTCCGCGGGTGGCGCCAATGTTGCGGCTGCATTGGATACTTCCAAGAGTCTACTTCAAGCCGGAGCCAATCCTGTTGCGGCATCGTTTGCCAATGTCACTAACTACAGCCGAGGTATCAACGGAGTCGTCCTAGATATTCTTGGACTGAGCGCCGCGACGCTGACAGCCTCTGACTTTACATTCAAGATGAGTCCTCAAGGGGCATTCAATGAAAGCGCCAATCCTCCGAGCAGTTGGAGCAATGCGCCGACACCTACATCCATTACAGTGACTAGCGGTATACCTGCAGCAGGTACATCACGAGTCCGAATTGAATGGCCTGACAACCAGATCCAAGACCGCTGGTTGCAGATTCGGGTTCTTCCTAATGCAAACACTGGATTGCAGAGTCCAGCTACCTACTACTTGGGTAATTTGCGAGGCGATATCGATGGAGTTTTGACTGGAGGTTTGCTCGTCCTACAGAACGCCGACCTAACTGCCGCGTTGCCAGTAGGTGGAATTGGAAGTGTCAGCAACATTCGTGATGTCGACAAGAATGGGTTCATATTGAACTCGGACTTCGTCATCATTCGCAACGGAATCAATGCGGGGCTAACTCTTAGGGTGATCACCATCCCTGCCGCGGGTTCCCCTTCGGAAGCGTTTGGCCCAGGTGGCGATAAGCTGGGAGGCAATAAGTTGGGTGGCGACCAAAAGGGAGGCGGAATCACCACTTTCAATTCTTCGTCGATTGTCACTGGAACGGTCGCCAGGGATAGCTCAACGACTAGCCCTGTTCTGGGCTCGACCATCACGGTTGGCGTTTTGAACACGACTAGCTCAGCCGGAAAAACCCTGGAAACAATCAACTCTTCGGTAGAAAACAAGCCGGTTTCGACAGAACAGCCGGTGACTTCCTCGCTGAATAAGAAGGCCAAGGCTTTGGATCAGTTTTTTGAGCAATTAGGCAGTCAGCTTTAGCATTAACGCAACCTTACGGCATATTGCCGCCTGTTACGGGCTGCCGGCAAAAAAGAGTACCGCCGGCGGCCCTTTTCCTCACTTCAATAATTCCGCTCGACAGCGAGATTCTTCGTTGATACGAGCATAAACCGAAATATACTTGTGCCTCACAAGAGTTGAATTTGGTCAACCTGGAGTTCCATCATGCGATTAGTCCTTTCATTGATTCTGACCCTTTGTCTTGCACAATTTGCGTCAGCATCCATCGTCTTTTCTTTGATTCAAGATCCCTCAACACCTGGGCCGATCACTCTGGGCAGCTCTGCAGTATTCACTGTTCAGATCAGTAGTGACTCTGGCACAATCAATAACTTGGCGGGCGTCGATTTCGTAATCGAGGCGGATGATCCTCTCTTTACTGGATCAGCCATCGCAGGCGGCCAGTTTGTTTCTGGTACAAACGATCTCTTTGATCCCAACGGCGGATTCGCTTTAGCGTTCCCCTCGTCCTTCCAAGTCTTTGGCGCGAACGCGGGCGTGGGGTTGACCATCACAGCAGCACCAACCACAGTCGCGAAGTTAACACTTAGCACAGCTGGTGCGACGGCTGGCAATTACACGATGAATCTGTCTAGCCTTCTAGTTGTGGACCCAGGTTTCAATGCGCTGCCGATTGTGGTTGCAGCTCCGTTGGCTTACTCCATTATTACTGCGGTGCCTGAGCCCAGTTCATTAGCTCTGGTCGGATTGGCAATCACCCTGACTTATACGCGCCGCAGGAAGTCCAAAGTTGCGGGTGACTCAGAGATTTCTTAAGGCAGTTGACCTTAGTTGACTATACTAGGGGAAAGATGTCTGCCTGATTTTTCATTTGGCCTTCAACCCCTAGTTGTATGTTCGCAATTCTTTTTTGGGTTCTGATCCTCTCGCTGTCTACTGTCGCAGTTGCTCCTGTATGGCAGCGAATGCTTGAGGATTCTCGTTATCCGTTCCTGCCCTTGCTGGTGATCCTGCTGGTAGTCCTCGCGTTGATTCGCTGGAATCGCCGCTTTGCATGGTCTCGTGCAATAGCTTGGCTTTTTATCCTCGCTGGCATCGGCGCAATTGCTGCCTCGTATCGGGAGCATTCGCCATGGCTCGGAGGCTTGGGATGGAGCTTGATCACGCTTAGCTTTCTCAGCTCTTGCTCTCGAGTTGCTGAAGACAAGCAATTCTCTTGGTTAAAACGCCTCAGCGGCAGCCCCTTCGGCTTGGCACCCTTGGTTCTCCTATGTCTGCCAATTCCAAGAAATCTCGACACGCTCATCATTGGTCAGGTCTACGAGTTCACCGCCAACCTATCCAGCATGACATTGGATGCCTTGTCCATTCCGCATCACTGGCAGGAAGGCATTTTGAAGTTTCAAAGCTTCGAGTATTCGGTCAAGGATCTATTTCCAGCGTGGTTGAGTCCTCTGAATTGTTGCTTTGCATTGGTTGTAATTCAGGTCCTTCGGAATCGACCGGTATGGATCGCTCCGTTCTATTTTGCTGGTGGACTTGCCACCAGTTTCTTGGCGAATTACTTGTTCACGATGGCCGTGATCATTGCCAAAGTGAACTTCAACTACGATCTGTTTCAACTATGGCCCTACACTGGGACGATTGCAGTGGTAATTCTGTTGGCTGTTCTTTTTGCCCTGTCTTTAGATCGATTTTGGTTTGTCACGTTCGCTCCAACGCGTCCCGATGAGATCTCGGGCTGGAATAACCCGTTGATAAGAGGTTGGAATTTTGTAAGCGGTAGTTGAGATTCGATTAGTCCGTTATCTGGTTCTCTTTCTTCACATTGGTTCGATAGCGCATGATCCGACGAGTAATAGACTTTTGGTTTGCCGAGCGCGGTATCGGTAAGCCATCTCGAGTTCGCGCGATCTTCGACCTGTTAACACTGGGACCTATTCGTCGCGGACTATTTCGACTTGGCTCGCTGGCATTCACTTTTGAAACTCCCGAGTGGGCACGAAAGACACAGGTTCGAGTCTGGTCTGGTTCCAACGAACGCATTAGCTTGTTTGATTGGATCAATCCGATTCGATGGTTGGTGTGGACGTTGGGATTCTGTTTCGAATGGGTTGCATCCAGGCGCTACTATGCCTACGGTCCCGCTGTGCCCGCAATCGTCATTCTGCTGGGTGCGGGGCTTGCATTTGGATTGATCGTCGCACGTCGCGACAAATGGCGAACTCAGGTCTATCTCGAGTTGCTAAAGAACCAAGCCACAACCAACAGCGGTGACAATACGTTAGCCACCATCGCCGTATCGCGTTTGTTGGAGCGAGAGCCGGAACGAGTTGACCTGCGAATTCAAAAGGCTTTCTTGTTAGAAAAGATTGGCCAGAGCGACCAAGCCCGCAAAGAGATGGAGACGCTTTACATCCAGAACCAGAGTTCGGTCGCCGCCTATTGGCTTTTGCAGCAAGACTTTCGTTTAGCTGAGGTATCCAGTTGGACGGAACAACAGCACAGCGACTTTCGACAACTTGCCAAAGCTTGTGGCACTCCTGAAAACGAGAAGATCTTTGTTGCTTCACGAGTCTTGTTAGCTCAGTATTACATGTCCATCGGAGCGGCCACGGAGGCGGTATCGTTGATGGAGTCAGTCGCTCAGGATAGTTGTGAGCTTCAGCTAATCTGCGCAGCGCTCCATTCGCAATTGAACAATGACGATGCAGCGGCTCAGTGGGCAGGTAAAGCTCAAGAAGGCTATCGCAAGATGATTTTGGCTGACGCGAGTCTCATTGACGCTCGCCTGAATCTGGCCAAGACGCTGCTGATTCAAGGACAGCATGAAGCCGTTGTGAAGACTCTTAGTGATGGATACAAACTCACCAAAAACGAATTGTTGCTGACCGCAGGTGCCGAAGCCTTTGTGGCGTGGGCACAACGAATCGCAGTGACAGAAAAGGACAGCCAAGCTGCGCTCATCAAGCGGCTTCAGTTGTTAACTCGTGCAAGTGAACTTGCGCCCAACCACGCGATGGTGGTTGAAAACTTGGTTACCACTGTGATTAAATGCGCTGACAGTGATGATCCGGAAGTTGCTAAAATGCGAGGCAACCTTGTTGGAAAACTGGATGGCGAAAAGGCACACTTTGTTCAAGGCACCATCGACTTGATGCGCGGTGAATTGCAACAAGCTGAGCAACATCTAAGCTTGGCGATGGCTGGCAAGAACAATGTACCTGGGATTCTCAACAACCTTGCAGTGGTTATGTACCAACAAGAGAACCCTAATTTAGACCGAGCTTTAGCGCTCGTGAATGCAGCTCTGAAAGCTGTTCCCAATCAGCCACAAATTCGAGAAACTCGCGGACAGATTCTGGTTCGTCTGAAGCAGTACCAGGACGCCGTGTTCGACTTAGAGTTTGCTTTGAAGGCCAAAGAACCTGCCAAACCGATCCACCAATCTTTGGCTGAAGCCTATGAAGCTATGGGGCTGACAGATCTCGCCAAGACCCACCTAGAGCTAGCGGCACAGTAGAGCCCTAGGACTTCTTCAACATGTAGTGGGATTCGCCAGAATTCCGTTTTAGGATTCGCCAGAATTCAACGAAACAGGAATTCTGGCGAATTCCACTACCAAAAAATACGACTTGAAGAAGCGCTAGCTCAAATCGTAGTTCATGAAGCCTAAATGAAGTTCTGCATGTCGAAGATTGAGTGCGATGCGATCTTCGTGGCTCAATGGTCCAAAAGCTGGACTGTCGAACCTAGATCGCTCGCCACTCTTCAACCGCTGAATGTTGGTTCGCAGGCGAGCTATGGCATGTGTCATTGGCACTTCGTCTTGTCCAACCGTTCCGCCTTTGACTCCAGGGATCTTCACGCCGCTGGGCATGCCAGACTTGAGGTATTTGCCCAACATTAGTTTCATCATCCATCGAATGATGAATAGTGGCGGTTTGATTGGGTAGCCAATCCAGCCATACTCAATCCATGCTGCAACGTGCGACAAGATTTGCCCTGGCGACCAATTCCCAATCACTTGTAAACAACCCAGCGAATCGGCCTGCTCGATTCGGGTTAGTTCGTCAAGCAGTTCGTCTAGATTCTCGAAACGCAGTTTGCGACGTTTGACTTTCGCGGAATTAACTGCCATGTGTGCGTTCTCGGGGAGATTTGAATAGGGCTACTCAACTGCGACGCCCATTTTACCGCATCGGGCCTAGCAGCCAAAGTCCCCGGGATTAAGGCTGGGGTAGTGGTATTCGCCAGCTAGGCTCTACATCTGCAAGATTCACCCCATTTGTAGGTTTCAAAAAGTGCTTCGTCGATGATACTGGGTACCCAAACTAGTAGCTACCGTCGCCAGACGGCAGATGATCCTAGCTGGCGACCACAATCCCACTATCCACTTTCCTCCACCACTTGGCAGTGGTGGCTACGGTGGCTATGCCTAGACTACACAAAATCCTAAAGTCAACTTTCTTATGAATACATCTGACCAGTCGCTGCCTGCTAACACCGCGTCGCAAGGCCATAAACTGGAACTGCTCGCACCGGCTGGTAACTGGGATTGTGCCCGTGCGGCGGTTGAGAATGGGGCCAACGCGATCTACTTTGGTCTCGATGTCGGTTTCAACGCCCGTGCTCGCGCGGCGAACTTTCACGTCGACGAACTTCCAAAGCTGATGGACATGCTGCATCGCCAGGATGTTCGTGGCTATGTCACGCTGAACACGCTAGTGTTTACAGACGAATTGCCGAGGTTGGAGGAAAACGTTCGACTGCTGGCTGCGGCGGGAGTCGACGCGGTGATCGTCCAGGATTTAGGTGCAGTGCGTTTGATTCGCGAAATCTGCCCCGAGATGGTAATCCACTCCAGTACGCAGATGACACTAACGAACGCCGATGCCATCGAACAGATTCGCGAGCTGGGAGTTAAGCGAGTGGTGTTGGCTCGCGAGCTTTCCATCCGCGAAATTGGATTGATCCATCAGGCAACGTCCATGCCCTTAGAAGTCTTTGTGCACGGGGCGCTGTGTGTGGCATACAGTGGTCAATGTCTAACCAGCGAATCACTGGGAGGTCGCAGCGCCAATCGTGGTCAGTGTGCGCAAGCGTGTCGCTTGCCCTACGATCTGATTTGCGATGGTAAGGATCAAGACTTAGGAGCCGTGCGTTATCTGCTCAGCCCGCAAGATTTGGCTGCCTACGATTTGATTCCGCAGTTGATGACTGCGGGAGTATGCTCTCTTAAAGTTGAAGGTCGGCTAAAGACGCCGGAGTACGTAGCCAACGTATGCCAACAATATCGCCGCGCTATCGATCTTGCCGCAGCAGATCAGCACCAGCCGATTAAGCATCACCAGCAAGTCGAATTGGAGATGAGCTTCTCGCGAGGCTTTTCTCCTGGTTGGTTAGAGGGATGTGACCACAAACGTTTGGTTCCTGGCGAGAGCAGCGCTAAACGCGGTGTCCTGTTGGGCGATATCATCGAACATCGCGGTCCGCGGCTAACGATCGCGCTTGACGGTCCTTTGGCTGTTGGCGATGGAATCGTTTTGGAGGGAGACCGACTTGCGGGTAAAGAGATTGGCGGTCGGGTCTATGAAATGTGGCTGAATGGCGATCGCATCCAGCAGGCTCAGTCGGGCACCATTCAAATTGCTCTCCAACACGGCCTGTTGGATGATGCGAAGATTCCTAGCGGACTTAAGATCTTCAAAACTGATGATCCGCAGTTAACCAAACGGCTGCGCAAGAGTTTTGAAACGGCTGACCCGCAAAAGCGAGTTCCAATTCATCTTGCAATTCGTGTCGAAGTTGGCCAGCCAATTCAATTGAAGGCACGCATCGCGAAAGTGACTCCCTCCGATCATGACAGCCTGGAGTTCATCGAGCTAAACGTTTCTGACCCGTTTATTCCCGAAGCAGCGAGAAAGCACCCGATCGATGCTGATAAGCTTCGTGAGCAACTGGATCGTTTGGGCGGCACAGTCTATCGCCTAGCAGAATTCAGCGCTGAAATTGTCGGATCGCCGATGGTTCCGCTGAGCGTGCTGGGCCAGATGCGCCGCGATTTGGTCGAACAGCTCGACGCTGCCCGCCAAACGCCGTCGCTAGCTTGCTCATCGCAACTTGTCGCGGCAGCGATGATTGAAAAGGCTAAAGCCGTCTCTACTACTTCAGACCACGCTTCTAACGAGACTCACGATTTCAGCTCGCCTCAACTGCGAGTCCTCTGTCGGTCACTGACGCAACTGCAACAAGTCCTGGAAGCTGGGGCAAAGCGAGTCATCGCCGACTTTCACGACTTGCGACAATATCGACAAGCTATTGAGCTTGCAGAGTCGCATCAAGCTGAAATTGAACTTGCCACACTTCGCATTCACAAGCCCGGTGAAGATGGTCTGTTCCACGCTTTACGAAAGATATCGATGCCGGGCAGCAAGAACGTTGGCTGGTTGGTGCGCAGCTTAGCTGCCGTGAAGTACTGTCGCGAACACTCGATCAAATACGCGGCCGATTTTTCACTGAACGTCACCAATCCGCTGACCGCCGAACTCTTGATCCGCTGGGGTGCGAGCCGATTGACAGCCTCGTACGATTTGAATCGTGATCAAATGATCGAGCTGGCTCGCGATTGCAATCCATGGTACTTGGAAGTCGTCATTCACCAGCACATGCCAATGTTCCATATGGAGCATTGCGTGTTCTGCAGCGTATTGAGCCCTGGAAAGAACAAGAGCGATTGCGGTCGTCCTTGTGATCGCCATGATGTCAAGCTGCGCGATCGCGTTGGATCCGAACACGTATTACACGCCGACATCGGTTGCCGAAACACGCTATACAATGCCTCGGCGCAAAGCGGTGCCGAAGCCGTGTTGCCTCTCACTAAGTTGGGTGTAAAGCAGTTCCGAGTCGAACTTTTGCGAGATACGGACATTCAGCAAACTAAACGACTGGTGCAGTTGTACTCGCAATTGGTGCAGGGGGATTTAGAGGGAGCGAAAGTTTGGCAAGAACTCAAGGCCGACAATCGCATCGGCGTAACGCGAGGCACTTTGGAACAACCCCGAAATCCGCTGGCAATCTTGTAGGTCAAATTCTTGCCGGTTTTGACCACATTTGACTACTCAATAATCTGGACTTTCATAATGAACAGCATTCCTTCGGCATTGTCTTTCCCGTGAATGCTTGACTGTAATTGTCGGAAAGTCCACTCCGGTTCATTCCGGCAGATAAGAACTTACCAAGCCGTCGAAAGCATCCAGGTAGGTCAAATTCCTGCCGAATTTGACCACATTTGACTACTCAACAATCTGGACTTTCATGACGAACAGCATTCCTTCGGCATGTCTTTCCCGTGAATGCTTGACTGTAATTGTCGGAAAGTCCACTCCGGTTCTTTCTGGCAGATAAGAACTTACCAAGCCGGTCAAACGCTGGGCAGTTAACCAATCGAACAGTCTTGCGGTTAGAGATCAGGCTTGGAGGCAAGCTCCGACAATTGCGATTTGTGGCCTGTTTTGGCTAGAGTTGGCATTGCTGGATTGAATTTACCCCCGCAGAATAGCTGGTTCGGCGTCGTGAGTTGGCCTAGAGAATGTTGGCCCGGAATGCCAGCCAAGAATTGTTTTGAGGATAATCAGAAGCGTCATGTCAGTTCGAATTGGAGCTGTTTCTTACCTAAATACTAAACCGCTCATCGAGGGCTTGGCGGATCGCTTGGAGCCGGGTCATTTGTTCTTGGATCTGCCCAGTCACTTGGCCGATCAACTCCATTGTGGTCAGCTTGACGTCGCGCTGATCCCGTCCGTTGAGTACTTTCGCGGACCGTCAACTTGGTCCATCATTTCGGATGCTTGCATCGCTTGCCGCGGACCAGTTCGTAGCGTGCAATTGTTGTTTCGATGCCCACCAGAAGAGGTCAGAACACTTGCTTTGGATGAAGGTTCGCGGACGAGTGCAGCGCTCTCGCAAGTACTTCTGTTCGAACGCTACGGATTACGACCTCGACTGTTGCCGTTACCAATTACTGCCGATTATGAAACTGCTGAAGCGGATGCAATTTTGATCATCGGTGATCGTGCCATGCAAGTTGATTCGACTCGTTATGTCACCACCTGGGACTTAGGCGAAGAGTGGTGTCGATGGACGGGACTTCCTTTTGTCTTTGCTATGTGGATTGCCAGTACAACGGGTAGCATTGACACTGAAGCCTTACATGACGAAGAAGACACCGTCTCGCAACTGTTGCAAGATAGTCGCAATAGGGGCGTTGCCAATGTTCGGCAAATCGCCAATCGTGAAGCGACAAAATACCACCTGACAAGCGAAGATTGCCTGCGATACTTTACGGAACAACTGCACTTTCAGCTGGGTCCTTCAGAGCGTGCGGGACTTGAGCGATTTCGCACTCTGGCCAACAAGCTCGGCTTAATCCCATCGACTTTAGAAGCGCCCTCTGTGGTTGCCGGACTTTAGCCAACTTTAGCACCAACAATCAAATTCAATTGCTCTGAGCATATAGAACCATGGCCACAAACAGCGACATTCAAACGATTCTCGATAAAGCCATCGATAGTGTGCGAATCACAGCCGAGGAAGGCGTGAAGCTGATCAGCTCGCACAACTTAGCTTCGCTTGGTCGAGCCGCTTCGGAGGTGACCGAGCGAATGCACCCCGAGTCGTATCGAACGTACAACATCGATCGCAACATCAACTACACCAACATCTGTTCGGCAGTCTGTGATTTCTGTGCGTTTTATCGCAGCCCAAAGAGCCCAGAAGGATATGTGCTTGATCGGGAAACAATCTACAGCAAGATTGAAGAGACTATAGCACTGGGTGGCAATCAGATCTTGATGCAAGGCGGCATGCATCCGACTCTCAAGCTTGATTGGTACACCGATCTACTTTCGGATTTACGTTCGCGATATCCAACAGTCAACCTGCATGCCTTCAGCCCTCCCGAGATCTACCAGTTCACGAAGATCAATCGGATGACCCTTCGCGAAGTCCTCAGCGAACTCAAAGCTGCCGGACTGGGATCGTTGCCTGGAGGAGGCGGGGAGATCTTGGTCGATCGCGTTCGCAAACAGATCACCCGCGGTAAAGTTCTGACGGATGACTGGTTGAACGTGATGCGAGTCTGGCATGAACTCGGCGGCATCGGATCGGCAACCATGATGTTTGGCCACGTCGAAACATTGGAAGAGCGAATCGAGCATTTGGAACGTCTGCGGCAATTGCAGGACGAGACCGGTGGCTTCACAGCTTACATCTGCTGGACATTCCAACCGGATCACACCGATCTATCCCACCTACCAGCCAAAAGTGCCTACGAATATCTGCACACACTCGCCGTTTCGCGGCTCTACTTAGACAACATTCCCAACATTCAAAGTAGCTGGGTAACTCAGGGGCTGAAGATTGGTCAGTTAGCACTGCTTTACGGAGCCAACGACATGGGCAGCTTGATGATTGAAGAGAATGTAGTCGCCGAAGCCGGGACAGTCCACTTCTTGACTCTTGATCAAATTCGCGGCGCCATTGAAGAGTTAGGCTATGAAGCTCGTCAACGCGATGTCTTCTACAAACTAGTCCCCGAGGAAGACCAACAACGCGCGATCGAGGCTAATCGGCAGCTCAAACGCACCAAGGCTTTGCCTGTCGTAGCCGTCTAGTTGCCTATGAAGCGCAGTCGCTAGTTTTGATGTCGCACAGTTTCTGGGATTTCGGGCCGAAGGCCCAGCGGTTTACATAGCCCAGCCCAGCGGGCTGGGTCGTGAAGCATGAACGCGTTAAGGGCCAACGGACCAACGGTTTGCGTGCAAACCGTTGGTCCGTTGGCCCCTGTTTTTCCAGCGAATTGCGAACCCAGCCCTGCAGGCTGGGCTATGTAAATGGCCAGGGCTTCGCCCCTAAAACCAAATAGCGCAACTTCAAAACTAGCGGGTTGGCAAGAACCCTATTTCGAAGCCGCTGGATTAGTAGTGGCTGTGCGAGCCGTAGCTGGCAGAAGCTCCTCGG
>CAUJKA010000300.1 GCA_963204965.1 Planctomycetota bacterium
CGACTTCAACACTTGGGCAAAAGTGAGATTGAACAAATGGTAATCAGTGAACTAACTCCGCTTGAAAAAACAAAGGCCGGAAAAGAGCTAATTGAAATCGGATATGGCCAAGGCAAAGAGCAAGGTAGACAGGAAGGTAGACAAGAAGGTCTTGCGAGCGGGATCATCGTTGGGAAGATCCAGTTGATGCAGCAACAATTGGGGCTCGAAGTAACGCCAACTGAAACTCTAATTGCACTCACCATCGAATCACTTCAGGCGACTTTTGAATCCCTGATGGCAAGGACGTCGGAACGAAATTCCACCCGATAATTTGCGAGTGATTAACATCACTTTAAAGGCAGTTCTAGAAAATGTTGTTGAGCAACCTTCCTCCTCTTGAACAAACTCATTGAAAATAAAGGCGGCTAATCAAGAGCCTAGACAACTGCGTATCTTGATCTCTCGATAGTTGCGGCCTTTTGAACAAATTTTCTAGTACTGCATCATTACTTCCTCTGGCGTGACGCCTGCAAGGGTAGTGACGCCGCCATCGACGATAGATTCACCGAGTTTATTGACGGCGCGATAGTCTCGATCCGAAGGTCGTCGGCCGAGATGCTGATTAATTGCATTCGTGCAGTATACGTCGGCCGCGTCTTGAATGAGTTCTTCCTGATCCGCGCCGTACAAGCTGGTGCATAACACGACAATCATGCTCTGAATTCTTAGCGACAATTCGCTCATCCTGCATTGCCGATCGGCCAACTTCAATTGGTGCTTTCGCATCGTTGCGTCTGTCTCCAAAGCCGACCGATGCAGTTCTTTGCATGCGAATTCTGCATGCGATCGAAGCTTGTCGGGCATCTTGGGCAAAACGGGACTAGGAGTACCTGATAGGGTTCGACCGATCACCCATTTCGCATAGGGCATCATGACGCCGCGGAGTGCCCAGAGGTGAAGAGGATTCCAAGGTTGCATTTGTTTGATACCAGCCTTGTAGAGCGCTTGCCCAACCGGCTCGAAGTACTGCATCCCGTGCTGCTTCACAAGTGATTTGAAGAAGGCCATCCCCAACATCTCGCCCTCGCCCTCGTAAATACAAGGAGCGAGAAACTCGTGGACGTTATCTCCAAACATATGCCCGTGAAGGAAGGAGCGTCCGCCGTGAGTCTTCATGAACAGCTCGATCGCGGCCTCCTTCTGAAACTCGGAACCGAAGATCTTAGCAACGACACATTCCATCTCGCCGCGATAACCTTGGTCGATCAAATCGGAACACCAATGCACCAAGGCATCACTAGCAACGATCATTCCCGCAAGCTTGCCGAGCCTGCGGCGCACCAACTCTCGCTTCGCGATCTGCTCTCCATAAGTAACGCGGTATTGCGCCCAAGGAACCATGCTGGCCAGCATCTGTCGCATCACACCCGCCGCGTTGGCACACAAGGCGATACGACCAAGATTCAGACCATGATAAGCAATTGTGAGTCCATTGCCGCGTTCGACTTTCAAGAGGTTCTCTTTGGGAACACGAAAATCCTTGAAGATGATTCCTTGGTTGTAGGCTTGCTTGAGCGCGTACAAGCCATACTTGCGAAGCTGAAAATGTGCGTCTTCTTGCTTGGGAAGATCACAGATCAATACAGACGGTTGATCCTCAATTAAGCAAACAAGTCCAATAGTTCGTCCTGGGACAACGTTGGTGATGAACAGCTTTTCGCCGTTGACGACGTAGTCATCGCCTTGCAGAACCGCTCGCGTCTTTAGAGCAGTCAAATCGGAGCCAGCGGCAGGTTCAGTCAGCGCAAAAGCGGACAAGCGTTTACCACTTGCCAAGTCAGGCAGGAATCGTTTCTTTTGATCTTCGTTGCCAAAGGTTCGCACGGGATCGACTGCACCAATGCAACCGTGAACCGATGCCATTCCCGCTATGGTCGGATCCTGAAGTGCCATACGAGTCAAGAAAGGGGCAAAACTTCGAAAAGGCGAACCGCTTCCGCCGTATTCCCGATCGACTAACAAGCCCCAATATCCTCGTTCGCCCAGTCCATCAAAGACATCATCACGAATCTTGCCTCGCTCGTCCAATAGCGTTCGTGATTCACGATGCTTCTTAACGAAGTCCACCGATTGATCCATCACCTTTTGAATATCAGGAGGTGTCGTTATGGGATGGCTACGAAACAAATCGACAGGCACCTGCTTTTCCCAAACAGCGCGGTGAGCAGGACTGTTGACGGTTTGGTACTGTGGCTTGAACAACTCCTCAACTTGATCATCGGCGCGATCAATGGCTCCGGTTCGTCGAGCTTCATCGTCGCTCTTTCCACCAAGCTTGAGCGCGGTTTCAGCAAAGGACTCTTGAGGCTTTTCTTGCACATCCGTGTTGGGCTTTGCAGTGGCAGACATAGTTTGCCTTTCGATGCGCGAGTAGAGAGACGGGATGTCAGTTCTTGATTCGACTCCAACCTCTATTATAGGCCACAATCCTAGGCTCGTCCGCGATTCGATTCGCTGGTCGAGCCACGGCCAAGGCATTGGGGGGGCGGTAAGCCAAGAATGCCAGTCCCAATCGCGATTGTTGCACAGGGATTGCAGCGATTGTGCAGCCTCTAACGGCATCGCAGTTGTCGCAATTCGTGGTTCGTCCCAATGGACACTTACACAGCCTACGCATCGGCACCTAGCGCCTCCTACCCGACTCCGTCTGCTATTTGATTGCCTGAAGCAGGTTGCTTTTCTCGTCAGTCCAAAGCACTGGCTTCCCGACTAGCTCTTCGATTGAAGCTGGGGATTGGCCGCCAACCGCGTCGGCGAGAGACTGAGGATTCTTGGACATCAGAATCCACGTAGCTTTGAGAGCCGTTCGATCTATGTCGCTGTCTGGCCCGTCAACCAAAATGCTATGGTATCCGAACTCCTCTGCCAGCCCATCCACAATGGCTCGCAAATCTAAGTACAGATTGGAAATGTGGACTGCAATCACACCATCGCTGGCCAAATGCGAATCATAGATCACCATCGCCTGCTTAGTCAGCAAATGCACCGGGATCGCATCGCCGCTAAAGGCATCTAACACCAGAACATCAAAGCACTGGGAAGGCTCTCGCTCAAGTACTAATCGACCGTCGCCGGTCTTGATTTCGCAGGATGCCTGGGATCTCTTTAGAAACGTGAAGTACTCCTGAGCCAACTGAACCACCGCCGGATTGATCTCGTAAAACTTCAACAGATCACCGCTGCGACCGTAGCAAGCCAGTGTCCCTGCTCCCAAACCAATTACACCAACGCGTCGCGACTGATCCTTGCGGAAGTTGCTCAGCAACCTACCGACGCCGGACTGAGATGTGTAGTAGGCCGTTGGTAAGTCGCACTTATCGTCAGCCTCGAACTGTGATCCATGAACAATGTGACCGTGAACCATTTTGAGCATCGCGTTACCGGTGGCTCGATCTGAAACACGATTGACGCTCAGGACGCCATAGAAGTTTCGTGTGACCGCAATCTGATGATTTGATTTAGAACTACTGAGGTCCAACGCGAACATCGCAATGAGAACAATTGCAGCAGCCGAAGCAATCTTGAATCTCAGCGGAATGCGGCACCAAGCGGCGGATTCTCGCAGGTAGCAATCTGCGAATAAAAGAATGCAAGCCAGCAGCGAAAGTTGCCATTCGAAATAGCCCCGAAAAATCAACGGCGCTAGCAATCCCACGAACAGTCCACCACAGGCACCACCTGCAGACATTGTCAAGTAGAACGAGGTCAGGTGCTGGGCGTTTGGCTTGAGACGAACTAGCTCGCCATGACAGACCATGCACGCTCCCAATAGACCAACGAAGTAGATTCCTAGGCTAAGCAAAAGTGGCGACTCGAACTTGACCAACTTCAAAAAGTACAACGCGGTAAACGCGACTGCAGCCAACATGATGTAAGCGCGACGCGAATACCAACGTGAACTGTCGAAAGTGAGTATGAAGCTGATCAAGTAGATCGACAGCGGGATGATCCAAAGAAATGGAATCACCGCAGTGTCGATGCAGATCTGATTCGTTGTAGCCAAAAGCATCATGGACGCGAGCGCGGGCAGGCCAAACCAAGCCAGTCGTCGCTTCATTTCAATCGTTTGCACAACTTCGCTAGATGTGTTTGCCGGTCGACTCACGGGATCGTCCACAGAGTTCACAGACCCCAGTGATGTTCGAGAAAGAGCAACACCGCTAACGATACAAAGCAGAACAAAACCGGCGAACGCCCAAGACCAAATGGTCGCCTGCTGACTTGACGAGAAGATCGGCTCAAAAGCAAACGGAAAGCTCAGCAATGCCAAGAGCGATCCGATGTTTGAAAGCGAGTAAAGGCGGTAGGGTTGATTGCTGTAGCTCGAACTAGCCAGCCATGACTGCAGGAGAGGCCCGGTCGATGACAAAAGAAAGTACGGAAATCCAACCTTGGCAACCAAGAGTAATAAGATCAGCCCGATGGGAGACTCTTCTCCGCTGGGTTTCCATTCTGCACTCGGTGCGATAGGCAGCGTCAGCATCGCCAAGACCAACAGAATCACATGCGTGGTCACTTGGCCGCGGATTGTAAACCAACGATGCAGGAGATGCGCGTAGGCATAACCAGCAAACAGCACCACCTGAAAGAACAGCATGCAGGTCGTCCAAACGCCAGTGCTGCCTCCAAACCACGGCAGAATGTACTTGCCCATGATTGGCTGAACTTGGAACAACAAGAACGCGCTGACAAAGATCGTGGTGGCGATACAAGCCATCGTAAGTCGATGGAAACTGGCTGGTTGCATGGCAGGAGCTTCAAACGGCAGACGCAGAAGTATCAAAATTGCAAACAACCATAGCCGATCGGTCGAACAGTGGCCTTGAAACCGGACTGCGACAGACCGAAAGAAATATCAATCACGGCGACCCTGACGATTATTCCACCTTTGTCGATCATCGATTGGAATGCCAAGCGGGATCATTCTGCTGCTTTGAAAACCTGGTCGAAATGATGCCGTGCCGCGCGACCACTGATTGTTTGGTGTAAGAGAAGCTCGCGAGCGATGGTCTGAATCGCCGTCCAGTGAACGTCGTCATTCACAAGGTACTCGGTCTTGTCGAGCAGACGACGCTCCAGCCGTTCGACCTGCTTTTGACCATCGGCGCGCATCAGAGCCAAGCGCCGAACGCCACGCAAGTCTTGCGAAGCACCGGCCGAGTATTGGCCGGTCACTCTAGATTCAGCAACCATGCCGGCCAGCAGAATCAGAATCTCGTCCTCCAACCAATCCTTCGTAGGCTTGACGCGAGTCTTCTGCATATGGCACGCGCCTAGATAGCCTTGATTCGGTACGATCGTCACTCGCTCAACGGCACGACCAAGTGTCAAGGCAATCACAGCATGCCCCGCTTCGTGATAAGCGGTGGCAACCAGTTTGGGATTGGGCTGGGAGGACGACTCCGATGGCAACATCGGCAACTATTCAATGCAATAGAGTTGAGTTAGCCCACGTACAAAGATCGAATTGCCAACAATCGCCAGCGAGCTATCAACAGTATCGTCTAATTGATTGGTAGCGACAACCTGTAGTGGAGCTCCACTTTTGAGCACAACGGTTTTGCCCTCACGGCTGGTGTAGTAAACGTGACCATTGGCGGCGACCGGGGACGAGTACATCATCTGGACACCCTCAAGTCGCTCATCAGAGATCAAGGCATCGCCTGTTTTGGCATCGACGCAAGAGATAACTCCACTGTTCCCCTTACTGAGATACAGCTTGCCTTCATACAGCGTCGCAGTAGGAACATACGGAGCTGAGTCGTTGCGAGTCCAAGTGGATTTACCCGTTACGTCACCTTGAGAATCTAGTGGAATCGAGAGAATCGAGTTACCCCGATATCCCGTCATGCAGATGACGTTCTCACCAAAGAGAATTGGAGTCGGAATCGGATTTGAAGTTTGACCCCCACATTCCCAAATCAGCTTACCATTGGCAGCATCATAACTGCGAACGGTTCGACCATTGGCAATCACCTGAGTTCGTCCCTTGTGTTGTACGATCAGCGGTGTAGACCAGCATGTTCCTTCGCTACGAGGCGTCCGCCAAATTTCGCTACCGTCGCTGGTCTTGAGCGCGACGATAAACGATTCGCCTTCGTGATCCCAAGGCACGATCAGCTTGTCACCGGCAAGCGCCGCGGAAGCGCCTTCACCAAATCCCGCGGCGGTTCGCATCGTGCCCAGTTGTTTGCTCCACTGCACTTTGCCATTCATATCTAGGCAATAGATTCCGCGAGAGCCAAAGCTTGCGTAAATCATCTTCCCGTCAGTGACAGGTGAAGATGAAGCGAAGGTGTTTGTGTTGTGACCCGCTTCATGCGGCACGTTCTCAACTACGACCGTTTTCCAAAGCTCCTTTCCCGTGGCGCGATCATAACTCAACACGACGAATTCATGAAAGTTGGTAGGCGCTGGCGGACGTCTCACGCCGCCTCCGCGTCGTCCCTCAGGTCGATCGCCTTGAGAATTCTCGGCTGGCGGAGCGGCTTGGTCGCTGGCGCCTTCTTTGACGCGATCTGTTTTGATCGCCGAAAGTACGATGACTTGATTACCGTGAATGATCGGGGTTGAACTGCCCGCACCAGGCACTGTGATCTTCCATTTGATATGGGAGTCCGAGCTCCAGTTAATTGGCGGCTTTCCGGACGTCACGGATCCGTTGAAGTTCGGTCCCCGCCAGCTTTCCCAATTGGCGTCCTGAGCAAAGCTCATCGACCCGAATGCAAGTGCCAAAGTCAGCGACAAAGCCGAGTTGCGAAGCTGAAAGTTCATCGAGGGGTTTCCCGGAGTGATGGAAGTCTGCAAGGTTGGCTGCAATAACCCCCGGCAATCTGCTTTGTTTCGTTAAGGATCGTTAAACGACGAAAGTCCTGCAAGTAACCCTGCAGGACTTTTCGATTTCAAATTTCTTGGAGTGAGCCCGAGCCAGCCTAGCGACCAATTGTTGGAGGGTTATCCAAGAAGAAGTCTCGTGGACCACGAGTGGTGTAATAAGGGTAGGCAACTTGAGCCATTGGACCACCGCTTGCTTCACCGGCTCCGGCAGGCTGAGCATTGGCATACTGACCATGACCACCTGCGATTCCGCAAGTCTGTCCACAGTTACCGTTACAATCTCCGCCACGTCCACTTAGGCACCGTTGATAATCGGTGCCGCCTCGCTGCCAACCCATTTTACAAGGTCGGCAACCGATCGGACCACCACAATTGCATTGGCGGTTGGTTGCATTGCAACCTTGGCTGCTGAACACGGCAGACGCCAAAATAACCAACAACATTACGCGTTTCATAGCGTCATCCTTTACGCTGGTGAGTGGCTCGGGAAGCCACATGAACTGGGTCACGTGCGACGCTGGGCGTCGACTTCGCAATCCACGGGAAAGCCTACAATGGCTCACTCTTACAATCCGATCGGAGGCTGTCGATGCTTGCTATACGGGAAATGCATTTTCAGCCAGCTAAATCGGGTCAACACTAGAGCAATCGGTAAAACCAGAACATCTGCTTCACCTACAACTGTGTTACCCACAACAAATCTCGCAGTCGTTAAATCTTCACATGCAATAGATGCAATTCAAAAGTGAAGACTAAAGGGCCCTATTGAAGCTCAATAACACCGGCCTCAAGTTGGCTCTTCGCATGGCTGGCCAGCTTTTGAAAGATTGGCTTTTGCGCCGCGTCCAATTTCGTTCGATCAATGCTCTTAAGTACAGCGACTGCCTTGCTCGGTCGCTGCAAGTGTAGAAGAACCTTGGCCAAGTTGAGCTGAATGGACAATCGATTCTCCGTGAATCGCTCGACATGCTCCGCCATCACGGGTGCCGCCAAGTCAAACTGCTTTTCAGCCAATAATCCTCGCATCAGTCGATCGACCAAGGGTTGGCTTAAATCACGCGTTGCACCTCCGCCCCAGACGCGTCGATACATGAGCGCCGCCGCAACAAACTTGCTCTGATGGATAAGCTTCACCACCTCGGCGGTACTCTCTACCAACGGTGGCATGAACGTATCCGCAGCAGCATCTGACGCAAAAATCGAGCCATCAAGCGGCGCTAACTCTGGCGGACCCTGTGTTGGTGCTGGTTGAGTCCAAAAATTTGGAGGCGATGAAGTATCGCTATAGACTGGGACGGTCGCAACGGGATATTGAGTGCCTTGCTTCGAATCTTCCGCCTGATCCTGGGCCAACTTTCTTTGACTCGACTTCCCAAAGGCGTTCTGGACCATTTCGTGAGCTTCGCGTTCTTCGTCGAGACGTTGGTCAATATTGCCTTCGTTGTTCTTCCAGACGTTTAGAATGTCCCAGCCTTCGCAATCGACCCACTTGGACTTCAACCAAACAAAGCCGACTCCGAAACCGATCGGTATTCCAAGAACTTGTAAGATGGCGGAGGGAGTAAAGTAGCTCAGCAAAATCCCATACACGCCCTGAACGGCAAAGATGATTGCGCCGTAGATCATGACGGGGATTTCGACCGTTCCCATGCGAAATCCGAAAGACCAGAAGCAGTCAAACTCATTCTTCGGAGCCCATACGACGGCGACTCCTAGCGTTGCGTATATTGCAGTTGTACTTCCGATCGAAGCGGTCTCGGAACTGCTGAAGATAGTTAAGATCTGCGCCAGACCTGAACTCAACGCTCCCATGGCTACGTACAATAATAGGAAAACCCAAGAACCAACCTTTCCCTCAACGACCAATCCGAACGCCCAAAGCGCGATCATGTTAAAGATGAGATGAAATGGATCGTAATGTAAGAATAGAGAGGTAACCCACTGCCATGGTTTGAACGCGCCATGCTGAAGTGCCAAAGTGTAGAACGGGTATCCACGTTCAAAAGAGAGA
>CAUJKA010000301.1 GCA_963204965.1 Planctomycetota bacterium
AAACCGCGGACCGAGCGTTCTGCAAAAACTAGGGTTCCAGTGTCTTGATCAAAACTCACTGTTAATGGGTCTAACATGTTGAATTGCGATTCTGGAACGATCGAATAATCACTTTTCCAGTTTTTCTGTATGACGGGATTAGCGAGATCTGAAACATCGTATAACGTGATTTGCCTTCTCCAATCTCCAGGCGTTTCCTCAATATGTCCCACGCCAATGAAATGATCCTCATCGATCCACTGAAGATGTGTCGTAAAGCCTGGAATTTCCAAGTCGCTTAGTTCCTGTGGCTTGGTTGGATCAGAAAGATCAATACCATGAAGCGGATCGATGCCAAAAAATTGAAAGTCCTGGACTTCGCCCGTTGTGACTATGGCTCGGTCACCATCGAAGTAGGCGGCTAAAGCAGCTTGACCATCAGCGATATCACGCAGGCTGCCTATCTGTTCCAAAACTCCATCGTCTTCGCGAAGTACGATTACATTCGTCGATCGAGTTCCATCCCATTTTTGATTCTCCGTTATCAAACGCAGATCGTTTTGAAATTCGTCCATCATTCGTGAAGTGCGAACCGTTCCGGTGAAGCTCCCATAAGCGTCGGCAACGACATCCACACCTGCATCTTCGATACTCGCGCGAAAGACTACGGAAGATGCCTGGCGATTCATTCTGGCGTTTGTTCCATCTACAAGATAGACAGAATCGTTGTCCACATAGATTGTGTCAGCCGCTACTCCAATGATTCTTTCCGTATCAAGCAACTTAGGAGTCTCGGCATCGACATCAATGGCGATAATGCTCACCGACCGTTGAAATATTTCATCGCTGCCCGTGATCAAATCTTCCCAATTACCCGCATCCAAAGCTTCTGAGTTCTTTGTTATGCTTGGCAGAAAGCTTGCAACGATGGTTGGTGAAATCCGTGCCAAATACTCGTCTCTAGATTCGAAACGCCCCAGTGAGTTTGGTGTAGCTTGCCCGCCTTGAATGTTTGAGATCATTTTGGGGCGAGGCTTTTCGATTGAGTCTTGAGTCACCAGATTCAACGATCCGTCGATAAGTCTAGAGGAATGAATCCAGCTACCGATTTTGAAGCCCGAAACGAACTTGGGGACTTCCTTGTTGGCAATATCATAAATCGAAACAGAATTCCCAGAAATCGAAGTTAGGCGGTTCCCAACAACGTATAGGCCATTGCTCCAATCGTCCTGCACAATGGCGGAAACTAGTTTCGGCCCGGTGGCATTTTTTGTGTTGTATATCTGGATTCTGTTGCCCTGGCTGACGAATAGAAAACCGTCGCTCGACACTTCGACGACATCATGTTCATCAACGCCAGCGATCTGTACATTCGTAAGGCTCGACGAAATGCGTGGGATGCCGACAGCTGAGATTGAATCGAAGTTCCCTTCTAGAGCAGCGAAGTTCGAAGTGAATACTAATCCCTCAGAGTTAAGGTGCCAGTCCTGCGGAACCTGTGTAACCCAGCGGTCGGGCTTCAGTGTCTCACCGAAGATCTCATCCCAGTAGTCAGCAGCCAATTTCGAAAGTTGCTCTTTCGCGTCCGCTTCAGAATCGAATTTTTCCAAAGCGAAGTCTTGTGGAGCTACATTCCAAATCGACTTGTTGGATTGGTACACCGAGAGCGCTTGCTGCTCAGCCATGCTAATAGTTGCAGGCGAATAATAGAAAACAGGATCAGCGTCAAAGACTCGTCTTTCTTCAAGCGTTTCCAGGCGGAGCTCTCGCCTTAGCGAACTTTTGAGATTTCTGTCATCCAAACGCTTGTTTGCTTTCGTGCCTAACATTCGGGTCACCTTCGATAGCTAAGATTGATTTCGGCTCATACTATTTAGAGCGAATCTGCCATCAGATGTCACGAAGAAGTTCTAAGATAACTGAATGTTTGTCTAGCTAAACGTCACAGGTTGTGCAGGCTTGCACAAGCTTTCGATCGCTCTACACCGATCCTCTTCCAAAGGGAAAAAGTCTGCTTTTCTTTGACGTTAGCAATTCTGGTTCAGAAGGCATCTCTCCGGTTTCAGTGGAGGCCAAAGACAGTGTCAAACCTGCCAATGCTAGGACGTAAGTTCCCCAACTGGAATGTAAAAAGGTCATCCCCTCGTTAGTGCTCTGGTTGGTTCCAACTTCGACAGAGCCGTTAGATTGCCGTTTGGAATCGTCTGTGACGGGAGGGAGAGTATCTTCTAAGGCTTCAACCCGAGGTTCGAGATGAGGAACGTGCGAAACAAGCCGTAGATTCGTTTCGACTTTGTCCTTGTGCGGTTGGTTGTGGAACATGGAGGGCTTCGATGCGTTGCTCGCAATAATCGCAAGCAGTGCTGAGGACTCCGAGATCACTTGCTGACGAGTGGCACTTGCCAAGACGTCGGTGGTCCAACCCAGTTCTTGGCGATCGTTGGCTACATTCGTTTTTCCATAGTACATGTCCCGTGAAATGCGATTCGCACGGCTTTCAGTTGTTTCAGCAATTGGCTCTGAGCTAGCCGAATGCACATTTTCTATAGGCACGTTGATTGGGGTTTCTGTGGAAGCCGAGTAACGATCACGTAGGATGTAGTTTGGCGCAATCGTGTTATTACCAACGTATTTGGGAGTGCCCTGTGTTGAGACTGTCGCGCGCTGGTTGGGCTCGCCAATCCTCATGGTTGGCTCGATTGCCTTTTGTTCTTTCGAGTCCTGCCCTTTCGCAAGCTCTGAACGTTCCCTGACTGGAGTCGGATAAGAACCTTCGATCGGTTGCGCGATGGCGACTAATTCCGGCGAAGTTGGCAGTGGAATCATTATCGGATTTGGTATCGGAATATGACCTCTGTCCGATGCTACTTCGCCAATCAACAAATCTCCTACTGCATTGCTACGGACTTGGCCCCAACTATTATCTGAATCACGATAAGCTGCAATAATAGATCCCTTCGAAGATTGGTCCACGGTAACTGCTTCGAAAGAGTAGAGATCCTGACCAGGACCGCCGAAAACTCCAGAATTCGCGTATTGGTTTGAAGAATAATCAGATTGAATTTGTGAATAGTCAAAATAGATCGACTGAAGTTGACCTTGGGCGATTGCGCCAAGTCCGCCGTCAAGCGGCAAACGATCCTCTAGCCTTTCCAGACGAATCGACCAGTTCAAGCCTCGAACGATTTTTCGTACTCGCTTCATCGGACATCTTCCGTTTGAATCTTTGTGGCTGGTATCAACGCCTTTAGCTTTGCCAATTGCTGGGTGTAGTGATTGAGCAGAGCCTTGTCTTGAGAACTTTCTGGTTGCAATTGCAAAGCTTGGCGCTGGTAGTCCAATGCTTGCTGGCATGAAATGACAGCTTGATCGGTCTGGTCTAACCGTGACTGTACGGTCGCAATATTGCTGAAGTTACGACCAAGGTCCCCAAGCAGACGGTAGTTCTTGGGATCTTTGCCCACCAATCTCAACAACGAACCATTGGCAGCCAACATGGCCCCCAACGCCTCTTCATTGCTTGCCAGTGAAATTGCAATCTGGCCCAATTGCTGTTGCGAAACAGCCAAGTCGATGATTCTCGACGTCATATTCGGCTCAAGGTCCACAAGTTTTTCGCGAGTAAGCACAACTTGCTTTGTCAATTGGAGCGAGTCTTGAAACTTACCCTGATGAGCCATAATGGCTGCCAAGTTGCCGAGTGCCAAAGCGTGATCGCTTCGATGCTCGATCGACGAGGGATTCCGCTTGTTCATCGTTTCATAGCGCTGGATCGCGCGACGCAATAAAGTCTCCGCCTTGCTGAGATCGCTTTTCATAACGATCGATGCCAGGTTGTTCTCGCACAAGGCAAGCTGATCTTGCAACGACATGTCTTCGGGCGAATTGTCGGCAAGCCGCTGCAAAATTTCCTGCGCTCGGTTCAGTGTTTCAATGGCCTGGGGGCTGTCCTTTGAAATCAACATCAACCCGTAATTCATCAAGCAGCGGCAATATCCACTTGGCAATTTGCCTTCGTTGAGTTCCGCAAACCGATTGTACTGTTCAATGGCAATTTTGTACTCAGATTCGGCCTGCTCCGCGTCGCCAAGCTTCGCCGCGACCTGACCGAGATTATTATGGCAAATCGCTAAATCATTGATTCGGTCGGCGTTCGAAGGGTCTGCTAAAGAGAGTTCCTTGAACGTTTCTAACGCACGTTTGTAGCCACCGTTAGCTCGTTCAAAATCTCCCAAGCGCTGATGGACGGCTGCCAATCGAAACTGCGTTTTGCCGAGATCGACTTTCAGAGAAGAATCATTGGCGATCTCTTTCAGGAAGCCCTCATAGTATTGCTCGAGTTCGCCTAGCAATCCTAGTCGCAATTCACCAGTTCCAGGCAGATGCTCCAAGCGCTCGTCGACCATCGCGCCAAAGTTATCGACAACGCGCTGAGTTTCTCTGAGATAGTCTTTCGCTCTGCCCGACTCTAGCTCTGCCCGCCGGGCTTCCGAGCGAGTCTTGGTGCGTTCCAAGCTTAGCATCAATGCGGCGCCACCTACAAATACTTGAGCGAGCAACAGTCCGCCGATTGCCACCATGACTGCAGTTCGATGGCGGGCGGCCCATCGCACAACACGCTCACGCAGACCTGGACGTTTAGCATGGAGGGTTCGACCATCTAGAAAATTCTGAAGATCGTTAGCGAGTTCGTCAGCAGAACGATACCGATCCTCTCGTCTTGGTTCGATCGCTTTTAGAACGATCGTTTCGAGATCGATGGGGATGGCAGAGTTCAGTTCCCTTGGCTGAATCGGCCTCTCTTTGGCGACACGATCCAAAATGACTGCACGCGAATCACCGTTAAAAGCCGTTCGTAATGTCAGCAGTTCGTAGAGCGTTATTCCAAGTGAGTAGACGTCGCTACGGTAGTCCACTTCATGAGCTCTTCCGCCAGCTTGCTCGGGGCTCATGTAACGAGCGGTCCCCATCAGGTCGCCGGTGGCTGTCAAGTTCGTTGAATCTGAGATTCTTGCTAGACCAAAATCGGTGACCCAAACCTTACCCTCACTGTCGAGCAATAAATTGGAAGGCTTGATATCCCGGTGGATCACACCATTCTCGTGAGCGTAGTGTAAGGCGCGAGCAACGTCTCGTCCCAGCGAGGCCACGGAACGCAAGTACTGGCGACTGTTAATGGACTTGGCGGTAGATAAACGCTGTGCGACGGTGGATGCCGAGGTTCTTACGGGCGGCTGTGCCAAATTTCCGACACCAGCCTGAGGACTTTCGCCGCGCAGTTCTTGGATAACTTGATCCAGTGACTGGCCATCGATCAACTGCATACTAAAGTAATGAACGCCTCGCTCGCAGCCAACGCTATGGACAGGAACGATATGCGGATGATGAAGCCCTGCAGCCGCCTGCGCCTCGTTCTTAAATCGAGTGACCTGTTGTTGAGTCATGAGAGCAGCGAACGGCAAGGTCTTAAGCGCAACCATGCGACCTAGCGATCGTTGTTGGGCGGCATAGACGATCCCCATTCCGCCACGGCCAATCTCTTGCTTAATGAGAAAATCACCAAGGTGTGTTGGCGGTTGATTTTCTGCGAATTGCTGAGCCTCTTTTTCTGATTCCGGTGTTGCAGCCATGGCACCCGCCAGGTGCAATTTTTCAATGTTGGGAATATAGGCTCGGAGAACCTCTGCAAGATCGGGGCGTTGAGCGTACAGTGCTTCGCGATCGATCGGCCGACCCGCCTCGATATCCGCCAAATAGCCTTCGAGCAGTTCTCCCAAATCGTTCTGTTGCTGTGCAGTCAACGATTCGAAGCTGGGCGATTCAAGGCTGGGCGATTCAATGCCAATTCGGTCTAGAGTTGTTAACGAACCGTCGCGACTCTCAGGTTTCATGAAGCCAACTCCTTCATCAATTGTTTGAGTTGGCTAATGGCACGCAACCACAACATTCGAGTTGCACCGCTACTTCGGTTCATCCTGGTTGCAATCTCGGCAAACGAGACGTCTTCGAAATGGCGCATGACAATTACATCGCGATAGTCCGGTGGAAGCTGAACCAGTGCATCCGCCAATCGAATCAAGTCCTCTTGCAGGCTAGCTTGCGACTCAACTTGAGGCCGCTGATCGGCCAGCATCGCTTCCAATCGCAGCGCAGATTGGTCAAGGGACGCATGAATCGATTGCTGCGTGACTTCGCGACGTACATCTCTTTTGGCCGTCAATAGATGTTGCTCGATAGCACGCGACAAATTGTTGGCAAGGATCTTTCGAAGCCAAGCGAAGAACTCTCCATCCGAGCTTCCTGCAAAATTCTGAAAGCCACAGTGAGCTTCGAGCATCGTTTCCTGGACGATATCCGATGGACTCACGCGAGATCGAACTTGTTGCGAAAGCTGAGTCCTAGCCAGGAGATGAAGATAGTTTTGGTAAGCCGCCAGCAACCGACCCAAGCTGTCTCGATCACCTGCCTTTGCGTCAACCAATAGACTGGTCAATGTAATTGTCGAAGAGTCGTTCATTTTTTTGGGTGGGCAGGGATGTTGTGGGCAGCAATGAACTTAGTCGCGCTATTGCATAATTTAGTCGACGGCCGCCTGTTAGGGAAACTGATTTCATGGGGAATATCTTAGCCTTTACAGATGACCTGTTCCACAAGGCCGATCCCGAAAGCACTTGTCACGCGAATTTTGAAAAATTTGTCAATTCTTGCTGAAGTCCCCACCGCAACAGCGCGTGACGAGCCTGTAGTCGATACTGATCCCAAAATGAAACCAACCCTTGTAGATCACTAAGGATTTGTAAATTTCGAGAAGTGAAACGCCATAGATCGCGTTCGTTTTTGGCATTCGACGGGCTGTTCTGTGACGAAAGGTTGTGCGTGCTTTTGCTAGAAGGGTCTGGGAATCGAGCGCCTCGGCCTTGCGTTGTCACCAATAGACCGACAAAGCGTAAGCATCCAAAATCGCAGGACTCCGCGATACTCAATCCCCTTTATGAATCATTGGTGATCGCCCGATTGCGGACTGAGTGACTCGTGAATGCGAATTGCTTCTTCCAAGATCCGTTCTTCGCTGGCACCCATCTCACGAAGTAGTAACGAGCCGAGCGCTACGGCAGTTTCTTCTTCCTCGGTTACAACTCCCGTCGCGCCAACTTCATTCAACCAGACTTGGTCACGAATGTAACGCGTACGTACGAAGACTCGTAGGTCGGGATTCATCGAGCGGGCTGTGAGAATGATAAGAGACCGCGCGATCATCTCAGGGATAGTGATGAGCAAATACTTTGCCGACTTCACTTGAGCACTAGCAAGGATCTCACGATTGCCCGCGTCGCCGTAGATCGCAGCGACGCCTTGACTTCTCAACTCTCTTACCGTCTCCAAGTTCAAATCAATAATGACGGGCTGAACTCCAAAGTCGGTCAGAAGTCTGCGAACAGTCTGACCTACGGGGCCAAACCCTACGATGATGGCTGTCGGACGATCGATGTTCTGTTGCAATTCTAAGCTGGCAGTAGCTCCGATATTGAGCTGAGCTCCGGCAAGGTTTGAGCGACGATTGAGGAGTTTCCAGAGCTTACGCTTCTTAGACAACTCACGTTCTATGCGTCCACTCAATCGATAAATCAGCGGATTCAGGGCGATGGAAAGAATCGAAACTGCAACTAGCACACTACGAAGTTGCGGAGAAAGCAAACCAACTTCAACAGCCTGAGCGGTCAGCAGGAACGAGAATTCACCAATCTGAGAAAGTAGGAAAGCCAAGGCGATGCAAGTTCGTATTGAATAGCGGAGTAGCCAAGCGATCAAAAATGCAGTTACAGGATTGACCACCATCACGATGAGCGTCAGCGACACGAACACACCCGGTAGCTCTACAAAGACGTGCGGGTCAAACAGCATTCCGACTGAAACGAAAAACAACACAGCAAAGGCGTCTCGCATCGGCATCGCATCGGCGGCAGCTTGATGGCTGGCATCGGTTTGGCCGACAACCATTCCCGCCAAAAAGGCTCCCAGCGCCATGGAGACGCCAAAGAGCATCGACGATCCAACTGCGATGGCCAGAGCCAGCGCAAGAATCGTTAGTGTAAAAAGTTCACGCGATCGCGTGCTGGCAACCAGTCGCAGAATCCACGGTACAGCGCGATTTCCAAAGACGATTACGACCGCGCATAGCAAAATCACTCGGATCAATGCGAACCCGAGCGTCCATACTAGGCTAGAAGATGTACTTGAGTCAACTGCTTCAGATAATGCCAACGCTGGCATGGCTACCAGCAACAAGACTGTAACCACATCTTGGGCGATGAGCCATCCGACGGCAATAAAGCCAACTGGCGTTTGCAGTTGATTACTATCCATAAGGACTCGAGTCACCACAACGGTACTAGCGATTGATACGGACGCTCCAAGTACTAAGCCGCTTGGTAGATCGAGCCCCAAAGCCATTGCCATAAACAATGAGAATGTTGTGGCAACAATGAATTGAGCGATCGCACCAGGCAAGGCGATACGCTTGACGGCCATTAGATCCTTCAGCTTGAAATGCAGACCCACGCCAAACATCAGGAGCACTACACCAACTTCGGCGAATTCTGCGGCCATTTCGTAATTACCCACAAACCCCGGCGTTTGTGGTCCCAGGATGATCCCAGCTAAGAGATAGCCGACGATTGCTGAAAGACGCAGCTTGGTTGCGATGATCCCGAGTACTGTGGCCAGTACAAGGCTTATAGCAAGGTTGCCCAGTAATCCAATTTGATCATGCATTTACTGGCAGGGATTCTATTTGGAGGATACTTTCGATACCACTGCGGCCAAGCCCATTACGCCGAAAGTACTTTTAGTCGGATTTCGCTCGCAGGACTTGGGTACGGTTCCCAAGTCCTACGAACGAGTTGATCAGATCATAACGCCGTGCATTAACTCTGGGTATCCTTACTTGATAGAGGCGTTGCTTTCATTCATCAAGAGAATCATCGCCTGCTCGAGTTGCCGAGGATGAAATCCAAAAGGTCCTCGCCCATTCTTAAATGCGATTCTCCCTTGATTATCGATCAAATACAGCCGGTTTGGCATTCCGCTATAGGCACTACCGACGCGATCATCGACGGTATCGACCAAGAATGGAATACTCAAGTCGAGGTGTTTTTGACAGGTCTCAGCAATCGCTCTTCGAGAATCGTTTTCGGTGGGTTGTTTCAAATCGATACCGACTCGTTGATTACTTTGCATCCACCAACCGTCGCTTGGATGTGCTTCTCGAACATAGATCAAGAAGAAATTGCAACGCTCTTTATAGCGTTCGTAGAGCTTTTCGATATTTCCTGCTTGACTTCGAAAGGGACCGCAAGTGAAGTTACCGAATATCAGGACCGTTGGCTTTTTCCCAATAGCACTCGACAACGTTATCGTTTGATCTTCCAGCGTTCTTAGCGTAAAGTCGGGGGCCATCTCGTTAAGGCGGGGACCGCTTTGCAATGACCCCAACTCTTGACTACTAAGCGCCTTAACAAGAGTATTGGGAGTTGGACTGTCGGTTCGCTTTGGACGAATCTTCGGTGCCGATTGCGAAAATTCGTCGCGAAGATCATCCATAGCCAGAAACTCATCGTTCGACGCCAGTTGCTCAAACAACGCGAGAAACTCCTCTTTGGTAATCTTGCCATTGGCATTTGTATCTGAGCGAAAGAACATGGTCGAACCTGGAGTAGGAACCAGCGAGTGCTTTGACCAATCAAAATCGGACTCCCCAATCGCTCCATCGTTATCCCTGTCCAGGCGGCTAAAATCTGCTTCACTGCCACCGAATTCACTGAGTGAAACGCTTGAATCTGCAGATGTGTCATACTTCTGAAGCAAGTATTGCCAATCAAAGCGACTTTCTGACTTGGCCTTTGGAAACCATCCATCTTCGGGGCCAAGTGTGCTTCCCTTTAGAATATCATCAAGCATTGCAATTGCTTCAGATTCTTTGTCATAGGTTTTACGCAACTCAGCAACGATTTCTACGACTTCCGGAGTTAGCTCCTCGGTTACGACTGTTACCGCGGACTCTTTTTTGGGTTCATTTGTTACGGTTGGAGGTGCAAAAACATTCTCCCTTTCCAACGGCAACTGAAATCCATCGGATATTCGAGTCATATAGAGGCCTCGACATAGCCAAAAGAAAATCGACATTGCTTGCTTCGCACCGAAATCAGCTTCGAGAGTTTCGTAATCAACCTTTGTCAGCAGGTGAGGTGATTGAGTGAGCTTTCTCGCGTAAGCGTAAGCTCGCTGCTCGTTTTGGGGAAACATAGCCCAGTCGGTATCTGCCAGGAGACGAGTTCGCTCGGCAACAGCGTCCTTACTCAGCCCGGCAACTTCCAAGAGCATCTCGCAGTGACCCATGCAGTAGTTGCATTCAATGGTTCGCGTTTGAATCCAGAACAGGCTCTCTTCTAAGATCCGATCGCAGGGATTTTCTGCCCAGTGTGTTCGTGTCGTCAGAGTCCAAGGAATGGCGAGTTCGGCTGCATAGCCGTAGTTCATCAAGCTCCATCGGATTGCAGTTGGGCGGGCGGCCATTGCAGCAGGTAACTTGCCTTTGATTTCATCCCATATGGGGACCGGAAGTCGTGGCTTGCGGTCTCGTTGTTTTTCCAATCTCGCTTGCAACTGAAGATATGGTAACGCCGACCAAGACTTATTTTCGGCGGCAATTGAATTACCTTGATTCAAGTATGTTGCTGTACCATTGTTTGATGGTGTGAGTGGCGATACTTGAATCGCACCTTCGGCAAACTTGACCTTGCATGGTGGCAACACTCCTTCTCGATCGATGGGCACATTTAAGCCCAGTAAAACGCGGTCTTGGAAATTTCCATAGGCGGTCAAAAGAACCATCGCGGCTACGCCTTGATCACCGTACTTGACTCGCATCTTTTCGAAAAGAGAATCCGATAATGTTGGTGCCGCGAGCGTTAAAGTACGAACAAACTCGAACTCTGCTTTAAGTTCATCGGGCCACTTTTCAGGAGTACCAGTGAATTCGGCTATTCGAGCATTTGGGCCAGCCGCATTTCGAAGATCTAACAATGCCAAGGCTTCACCGTATGCACTTTGATTTGCATGAGCAACGATCCATCTTAGTTTTGCTCTTAGCGCTGCGTCGAGTGGACCCTGTGTTCTAAAAGCTGCATCAAGTTCTAGCATTGCCGCTGCAGTTCGGGGCATCTGCAAGACGAAAGGTTTGATCCAATTTGGCAATGGAGTCTTCTCCCCAGTTGCCAATTCAGGAAGCATTTTCCAAGCTTGTTCATCGCTCAAACGCTCCCAAGCTGCCCAACTGGTAACTTGATTTTCAGGAGCAATCTTCTTTTGGACAGGCTGACCATACGCTATGGAATTTGTTAGTACCATCAAAATCGCAATGCAAAATTGTTGGATTTGCAACGTTGCTAAAGCAATCTTCATTCCTAATTTTCTCATTGTATTGACCTTGTTTGTTGTTATGTGAATGCAATTGTCTCGATTTGCTGTGGGAGGCTATTTCCCAAATGACCGAAAGACTGTTAGCACTGGGCTCGTACCAACTAGATAGGTAACATGAGACTCGCTTTGGCCGTTATGAGGCGGCGAAAATCGAAGTTTGACTTGACAATGAAGGTTGGCATCAATCGCCTCCCCCTCGCCCAAGATTTCGAACGATTTGAGCTTTGCACCGGTTTTCCAATCCATATCTTGAACGACAACCTGTGGAGACTTTTTCTGCCAAGACTCGGGCGTTTCACCTTCCTGCCAACTAGCCAAGACAGCCTGTAGGGTTTCGCGTGCTATAGATGATTCAACCCGATGCTCGTTCGCCAACTTACTTCGACAGCCGCCTAGTGCTGATATGGCAAGTAGTAAAGGAACTATACACCCAAAGTACCTGCCATTTGATTTTGGAATCTTCATTCGATATCTCCATTTTCACGAGAATAACGGCACTCAATCGATGTGTCGCAAACGATTGAGCGCAGAAAAAATGAACACTCGAGCTTAAAAATCACCAGGGACTTCGCCACCATTGCGAGTCCCCACGGCTCGCCAAGTCGGTAGATCTACGCTCTGAGCCACAAATCGAACCGAGCCATCACAAAGCGCCATATTCACTCCACCGGAGTGTCGACTGCTTGCTGGCATCGTGGCTTTAAAGGGATAGAATCCACACGACTTTCGATTGGGAACATCGACATGCATGTAGGTATGTTGACCATTCATCCACGGCGCGCCCATGAACAATGGGAATTGATTGGCGAGGTTCGTAGTGTCGGTAGCGTAGCACATCTGGATCGCTTCATCGGGACTGTTCGGATCGCCAATACCAAGGAAGACATCTGCTTTCAGGTCCACGATGCCATTGTTGCCGTCGGTAAGTAGTCGCTCTGCGAATGCGGCAGTGTTACTGGTGCCATCGATTATGTCGCTGAACTTTAGCGATTTTGAATGCAGAAAAATCCCGGTCTGACTCGGATCACTCCACCAATGCAAGCTTCCTTTGTTCCCCATATAGTTGATCGCGCCACCAGCTTGCGGTTGCGGATTTTCTTTGTCCGATGGGCATAAAAAGGCAGCGACCACTTGCAGTCGCGCGGGCGAATTCGCTGCAGCCGTTAAGGGCAATCGGAAGTCGATCGCGCTATGCAGTGAGTCCTGTTCTATGTACGGTAGAAGTAGACTGACTGCCGAGTATCCGGGGCTGCCGGATGGAGGCGTTGTGCCGCCACTGCCGAACGGAAATCGTTTATGCGCGTCGTGATAGTTGTGAAGCGCTAGCCCAAGTTGCTTTAGATTATTCGTGCACTGCATTCTTCTGGCGGCCTCTCGAGCTGCTTGCACAGCCGGCAATAGCAAACCAACCAGGATGCCGATGATTGCAATAACGACAAGCAGTTCAACTAGCGTGAAGGCCACGCGTCGGTGAATACGGGTTATAGGTATCAAGTGATTTGAAGTCATAGTGGTTTCCCTTAGGATCAATTGTTTGTTTAATGGTTCGTCAATTAAGTGAAGTTGATTGGTTTGGCTTCGATCGATTTGCGTTGATCTACTTAGCGTCACCCGTCGTTTGAGTCTTCTGAATAGTGCTGTCTGGTGTTTTCATCTTGTAGTAATCCCAAAAAGGGTTTTCGGATTCCAATGTCAGTTGAAACCCATTACTAATTCTTGTCATGTAGTTGTAGCGGCTAGCGTTCAAAGCGATAAAGAAGGCCTGTTGTTGACCAAATCCTTCTCGCAATAAATCCAAATGATGTCGATTGACATCACATGGCTTTTGAGTGAGAGATCTGGCGAATGCTAGTGCATGCTGCTGTGGAATGGTGAAGTTAGACCAGTCGCTACCGGCCAACTGTTGACTAAGCTCTGCAATTTGATTCTGTTCTAGACCAGCCACTTCCCAGTTCATCTCGCAATGCCCCATGCAATAGGGGCACTTAATTGCATCAGTTACCATCCAGAAGATGCAGTTGCCAAACAGTCGATCCCAGTTTGTTGCGACTTCGGATCCCGCGGTTCTCATATAGATTTCAAAAGGCACCGCAAGCTCGTGCGCGTAGCCGAATGCAATTCGGTACCAAACGATGTCACTTGGCTTATCCATCAAGCCTTTCGGAAGATTACTTGAGAATGTGTCCCATTCGGGTATTGGGAGACGCGTTTTACGTTGCCTTTGTTTGTTCAATCGGTCTTGCAGTTGAGGGTAGCTTAGCCACGTGAAGCCCGATGCATCCTCAATAACGTCTGCGGTGCCATTTGCTTCGCTTCCAGGAACCTTAGGAGTTCCTCGTGAAGGCGGTGTGGTTTTGGACACAAGTTCGTCTGGTGCAAATTTGAGTTTTACTGGTGGCATAGGGCCAGTTTCTTCCAAAGGTGCACCCAAGCAATTTAAAAAGCGATCCTGAAAGTTGGAGTAAGCCAGTAGTAGCACCATGGACGCAACCTGTCGCTTGTCAAACCGCCGGACAAGATCGTCAAATAGCTCGTCGGTGATCGAGTCAGAGTCAACTGTCATCAAATGAGCGAACAGGAGTGCAACTCGTTCATTTTCGCTCCATCGAGCTTGTCTTTCGGTAGCCAACGATAGAAACTGCTCTACTGTCGCACCGGACCGCTTTGCATCTGCTTGAGCCGTGGCCATAGCGTAACTACAGCAGTTGTCTCGTGCTGCAATCCAACGCATTGCTGCTCGCAGTTTTGGCTCAACCGGGCTTAGTGTGCGTTGCGCCAAATCTAGTTCCAAAAAGGCGGCAGCTGTTTTCGGCATCTCTTGTGCCAACATGCGCGCCCAGGTCGGTAGCTCTTGACCATTTCCATCGAGGGCCTTGGGAAGTTTCTGCCAGCATTTCTCGCTACTCATCGGCAGGGGCCAACCCATTCTTGTAGTTCCAGGCTCGTCGCAAAATCCATTCGCTGTCAGAATTGACAATGAGCCAAGCAAAAGCAGCCAAAGTATGTGCAATCGTGTATATCTCATATTAGTTGTCCTCAGAATGAATTGAATTTGAATATCTAGAGGTCAACTCGAAGTCGACCTCGTACTCGTAAAGTTGTTGTTAACTTCACAGATGAAATGTGCGCGCGGAAACGAGCGATCCATTGCGACGACTTCTAGCCTGGTTTTGACAGACGAAGTGTCTTAGCCTCATCAACAGTTGACGAAGTCGAACTGCTGAGGCCACACAACGATTGCCTTCAGATTTGGAGATTCGTGCTAACTACTTGCGTTCCCAGCAAAGCAGAGAAGTCCAGAACTACCGAGAGATTGGCGGTCTAAGAATAGAGGGATACTGTCCCACTGTATGGTTGGAGAGGTTGTCTTGATTCAAGGCCAAAGTGGTCAGCGGGTTAGCATCACCTGCGTCGCTAAGAACGCCGTGTAGATCAAAATTCGTGTCAACTGAAACAGAAGTTGTACTTACCGGAATTGCGTTGGATCCACAGCTAACGCAGCGCTTTTGGGGAGCGAATGGGTTACGTGATTGTCCATGTTCAGAATGGTTTTCGTAATGAGGTTGGGAATAAAAATCTCGATGCGGCATGTGGAGGTAGTCTCCGCATTCTGCATAGGTGCACTCGGAGAAATTCGCAAGGATAACCAGAATGCCGATAAGCACACTTGCATTGCGGAACGCATGCGGCGGCCCCTTTGTTCTTGAGGAAATACTCACGTTCTCTCCAGTCTGAGAGGGTGCACTTAGACCTGTCGATGACTCGCAAAAGTCATGGGAATAGCAGCTTCTTTAACGCAGGATCTTGAGTAGCCCAGCAAAAGTCTCGTTCAATGGCCCTCACAAACAAGAGTCCAAACGAATGGACTCTGTTTCAATTTGCAAGCACACTGAATATTGACTGAAGCCGAGCGCGAAGTTTAGACGGAGGAGCATTCTGTCGATTGCGATAGGAAACTACCGATCGATCTTTGGCGCTCTTAGAGAGATTGTTTGGGAGGCGGTGTAGAAACCTCGCGAAAATACTGCGTATCGGCGAGAAGGTGGAGGTCGACATAGAACTCGCTCAAAATCAAGCGATCTGAGTGTTGTTTAGAGAGATTGGCAGGAGTCTTTTCCATTCGCTCGAAGGTTTTCAAAGGCAGCGGAGCAGGAGTTTCGGAACGGCTACTGCAATGTGCGCACTTAATAGGCAATTGAGAATTGCTCGATTCGGTTTTTGCGATGTTGATTGGCGTTGAGAAACGGTGTTGAAGGTAGTCGCCGCAGGATGCCATCGCTAACTGAGAAGGGATAAAGAGGAGCCCCCATGCTAGAAGAATTAGAAACGAAGCTCTCGCAACCAACATTGGTCGGCGGATTGGGCTGAACTCGTCAGCCAAAGTTGTTTCGTGATTCAGTAAGATTCGCATGGTGTGATCGTTAGAGCCAAGATCTTAGCTCGGTACATCATCTGCGGCTTAATGTCACAAGTCAAGCATTCTGAAGAACTCGGACGTGCGAAATTCAAAGATGACTTTTAGTGATCTCCAACAAGCCGCTCGATTTATGTGACTTAGATCTTCGTCATTAGCTCACGACCTCAAAGTTGAGGTCGGGGTCCAAATTGATTCGCGTGCAACCAAACCTGAAAGCTGTTTTGGCATCGAAGCGCGACAAGCTATTGTGCTCCAACCCGTGGACAGGCTGGTATTGGCAGGCCTTTATGAACTACTTCGTCGCGGCTAACTCTGTTTGAATTCAAGTCAGCAGGCGGCGGATAACCTCTAGCATCTCTGGGCCGTCAGGCTCTGGTGGTGGAATTGCTCTATAGTAGCTCCGCGAAATACCTAGAGCCGCGTTCATGGATTTGCTTGTTTCTGGTGGATGATCGGTAAAGTCCATTAAGTAGTCGGTATCGTGGAGAATTCTGTTGTGGAGCATCTCGACAGCGATTTCCCAGCCGAACTCTTTCTTTCTTGGATCAAAGCCCCATCCAAGTTCTTTCGAGGCTTCAACAACCAGTTTTCGCCAGAACCGCTGAGGTCGCAGCAGCTTAGGTTCTGACTCAAAGTACTCCTTTTCCCAGTCAAGCTCGAAGTCAATCTTGCCGGAAACGAATGCAATTAACGCTGCAGCAGTGCCTTCGACGACTGCCGACATCTCGTTCGGCTCGGGTGTATCCTCAAGAAGGTACTTGCGAACATAGTCAAGCATCACCAGCTGTTGACATCCGGTCAACGCATCAAAAACGCCTATGCCCAACTGAGCGGAATCGCTTACCAAATCTTCGATGATCTCGCGGCTCAAATGGCAGATTGCACCACGCATAATATCCTGCTCAATGCCAGTGAGCTTTCTGTGTCCTAAAGGAGTGTCCCAAGTCATGTCTCAGTCTCCAATTAGCGGTGATTTCATACGATGATTATTGTTGGAACTTATTCACTGTACAAGCGTAATGAGCTGTCGTAGCTACGCTAGGAACTCAGCACCGAAATGCACCAATCCCTTTCGTTTAGAGGCAGGATACAGCGGTGAAGCCCTTGGGTGAACGCGAATCGCGATTTATGGAAGCGCGGCATTGTGGGCCTTTGGGGGCCGATGCGAGCCAATTCGGTGCAAATTGAAGGTAGTTTTCTAGACTAAGTACTTAAATTCGAAGTGTCTTTGGCTAGACTTCTATGGATAGATTTAAGCGACAAAAGGGCGACGATGGTCCTTAAATCATGAGACAAGTTGGTGAACCCCAAAAATAGAATTAAGAAAAAATCATGATTCGCTACTTGATGATAACATGCCTATTAGTGGGCTTTTCGATTGATTGTTCATTGGTAAGGGGTCAAGTCGTAGCCCATAAAACGGATGTGCCAGGACCGGTCCCTCACGAACTTCTACCGGGGTCGAGCTACATCACCGAACCAGTCGGGGAAATTCAGTCGCCACCGCTCGTTCTCAATATGTCGCCAGGCTCACTCGGTGATGCTGGTGTTTTGACGCATCCTGCGACCTTGACTGGGCCCGAAACCGCTATCGCCTCAGCCTCAGATTTGCCGAGTCTCCATCAACTTCCCCATCATCCACAAGCGATGCACTCAGGAGGAAAAGTTGGACAACTTCCGATGTCGTTCTCGCTTCATCGAGCCGGTGATAACTTGCATTGCCCACTCAAGCTATTGCACGTTCCCTACGGAGCGTGGATCGAAATCGAAGGAGCTTGGTATCAACACAAGTCGTTGAATAACACCACGGATGTGTGTGTGAACTTCGAAATCACTCCTAGCAGCTTTCAACCAAGTGTTGTAATTCGAACTGCGAGCAGCCCTGGCGAGATTCGGCAAAGTGAATCCAGCATGTCAAAATCGATACTCTTAGTGCCCGGGCAGACGGTTGAGTTTGACTATGCTCGCGAATTTGGTGAACAGCTTCGCAAGAATCCTTCGAAAAGTGAGCGTGATCGAGTCGGTCGGATGTCGCACGCAGGTTTTGACTCTGATGGGCATGCTCGCATGGTAAGTGCCCCCATCATAGCCAATCAAACTCCTCAGGCGGATCAGCTCTCAAGTATTCAACCAGTGATAACACTGCCTAACATCACACTGACCGCCAATTCCAGTAGCCAGTGGGATGTAGCTCCAGCTAGTGGATCACTTTTTTCACTGCAAGCAGGGGCGAGGATGCTTTCCTCTCTAGCACCAAATATTCGCCTAAAGGCTGATATGAATGTTGTGTATCTAGATACTGAAAGAAAAGTGGAGGTCCATAAACCCTTTCCGAAAACACAAATTGAAGGAGAACTTGGCGGCGGTAGATTGTTGGGGACTTCGCCAGACAAGGCTGAAATTGCCTGCACGTTTAATTTCTGTAGCCTATTCAATGGGAGCTCGGATTTCGCCAAGTATGTTGGCTCTGCCACGAAAAGTGGCCCGATTGAATGCTCATTCACCAACGTGAAGCTCGAGTTTTACAACAATCGATTTGATAAGGAATCAACCGCTGCTGTTGATGGTCTATTGATTTCGCCGTTTACGCTGAAATTGAATCTCACGACACGATAGTAGGATGAGCTTTCCCGTTTATGGCCTAACGTCGAGGTGGTGGAGGCAATTGCTCAACTTGGTAGTTGGCGGGGACGACGGGATTGCCAGTCGTTAGCTTCGGCTGAGGTTGATTGATAGTGGCTCTTCGATTGGTGGTAGGTTGGTTTGCCGTTGGGGTAGCCATTGGTTTCGTCGAGGGCTGTACCACAGTAGCACTCGCTGTGACAACGGCAGAAGCATTTGATGATGGCTGTTGTTGACGCATCGAATTCAGTTGCAGTGTTGGAACCGGCATCGGTCCAGAGGACGGAGTGATTTTAACTGGCGCACCCTGTGGTGAACTCATGTTGTTCGGTCGCTGCCGCGAGGACTGCGGGACTGGTTCAACCGATTCTAATGCTCCCGGCCTTCGAATCATCGGAACCGGGGCGGGCAGTTGATTTTGTTGTATTTGCAATTGCGGATTGTAGGAGCCTGATGGTTGATACTCTTCGATTAATGCTGGGCCGTTTTCCTGTGGTACAGGTAACCGAAAGCGATTGTCGAACTCCTGAGCAGGAACGCCAATTTCCGTTCCCGAGCGATACTGTTCAGGCCTTGCTTCTGGAACGCGGAAGCCGCGACGAGTCGGATCTTGTTCATCGCGCACCTTGGGATAAACAAAACCGTTGGGATGGTAGGGTGATGGTATCGAATGTTCGCGGTAAAGATCGGGGCGATGATTAGGTGCATCTTCGTTGATCTGAAGAAAGTCGTCGACATTCCGACTGGAACTGTCAAACACATGTTGTTGAATAATCTGTTGTCGACCGCGTGAAACGTGGCCCGCGTTGCGAATATCGTCGTATCCCAGTTCGGCAACATGCTGTGCCCAGCCCAACCCCATCAAGTCGTATAAGGTCGGGTAGATAACGCTTTTGGCGAGCAATATGTTCTGTTGAATGCTCGATTCTGTGCTTGGTGCTGGACGAAAGAGTGCGCCGACGACGGGTGCATTCTCTAGCATAGGAACACCGCGGGCAGTTCGCGAAACTTTCAAGGCAACTTGATAGCGTCCTACTTCTCGCAATTCAAAGCTGCTTGTTTGAACTTGAGTGTGCAACAGATGTCGCTTGATGCGTCCCAAGTGCTTTTCATCGGCTCGCACCGGTTCACGCATCTCTGTGTGATACATGTAGTTCAAGTCGTAGACCATTGAATCGCCATCGGGTTGAATGACGGGGCGCACTTCGAAACCAGTCCCCGTTTCAATCTGGTAGATTTCGGGGTCAGGAACTAAACCTTGTAGCGAAGCCCCTAGGCGATCACCGCTTTGTGATGCAGGCAACGCATGAAACTTCTGATTTGGATCAGAGGGTAACCCTGGAAGGATTTTTCGAACAGACTCAGCTGGCGCTCCACCGCCCATCATTTGGTAGGCAGAAAGGAAGGTTGGATCATTCAATAGCGCGCCGTAGTCGTCCACAAGAGCCTTGGCACCCTTCATCGCCTCGGTGACTCGCAACTTCCGGTTGGGTAAATCGAATTCCATCGTCGCCTGTGGCAATACCTTCAGCAATTCACGATTGTTACCAAGCACTGTCGTTCGTTCAACTTGGCTGAAGGTGACTCGACGTTGTCGCGATGCCGTTCGGATGCAGGTTAGCGACGGATCGTAAAATTGAACTTGGAAGTCGTCTTCGAGGGCGTAGGTCATTCGCTTTAAGAAGTTATCGATTGCACTGATGTGACTTCGAGTTCCCTCTAGTAGGTTCATCGACTTCTCTTCATGTTCATCAATCAAGTGGTCTAGCAACTTGAGTTGTGGCAGAGATAATCGATTTTGGTCTAGGAAGTCTTGGGTGGCTTTAAGTGCTATTTGTCCGACGATCATCTCGCGGATCGCACCGGTTGCTTGGTGATGTCTTTGACGCCATTGTTCTGAGCTAACAGGGATGAAGGGTTCTAGATTCTGCATGACTTGGAAAACTGGTTTCCAGTCAGTCTTGTACGACTCAAGTTCTCGCAGTACTTGGTCATACTGTCGCTCAACATAGCGGTTGGTCACCGTGATCGAGTCTATGAAGCTGTGGATGTCGCGTTGCAGTTGATTTAGCTCGTTCTGCAATTCGGAATTGTTGCGGTATAGTGCAATTTGACCTTTGTCAACGATCGGGGCGTCAAGAATTGCTCGCGCGGCAAAGGCGACTTGCGTGTTCCCGACTAGCCTGCCACGGATCGAGTTGAACAGATCGATAGACTCTTTTGATCGAACTAGGTAGCTGTCAATCGTCTTGGCTGTATCGAAGATGGCTGCAACAGCTTCCTTTAGCCGTATTGGGTCATCTGGGGTATTCGGCGTTTGGTCCTGGTCGAGCATTTCGTGCATGGTCTGGTACAGATCGCGATACTTATTCAGTTCCTCGCGAATCTGCTCCATGCTACTCATTGCCTGGACAATCGTGCTGGCCACTTGACTGGTAGCCTCTGTGTTCTTTAGCAATAGATCATTCTTCTGCCTAACGGCTTTTTTGCGGATTTCCAATAGCCCCTGTTCGTCAGCGATCTTGTCATCTGAGTTCTTCTGGTCCATCAATCCGCGCTCGACCACTCGCTGCTTTAGTTCGATTTCAGATATGAGTTGGCTTTTGAAGACTTGAGCTAGACGAATGAACTCGCGTTGAACAGGATTTAAGGACGCGTCATGCCAAATACCTTGAGCAAAGAAGTTGTAGAAGTTGAGGAACTGATAGTTTTTCTGAGCGTCTTCGGCAGCCATCTCTGGCGTGTAACGAATGACTTCGACCTTATGTCCAACATGCATGACTTTCCACACCGACTCTTTGCATTCCTCGCAACAGTCTGGCAAGTATTTGCAAGGTATAGATTGATTGATTGTGCGGTAGTTGAATTCCATCTGTGGCAATGTGCAACCAACGTATTGTTGGAATCTTTCAAGAATGCGTTGTCGAACCGAGTTCTTTGCAAGTCCAATGAGCAGCAGTGCGCGATTTCGTGAGATAGCGTCCATCGAGTGCAATGAGAGAATCTGATTCTCAGAATGCAAGAACTCGCTATCCATGCGATGCAGTGTGTCTACGAAGTCTTGGCCGAAGAAGCCGTACAGGTATCGCATGTCGCGACCCAACTGATCGCGTTGCCACGGTTCGCCGTTTTCCTGGGCGACCTCAGCGGCAATCTCGGTCACGCTACGGCAAAGGAAGACTAAGGATTGATTGGTTAAGAAGCGACCGACGTTGATATAGCCTTCGACCAATTGAACGGTCTTTTCCAGTTCCGGGCCCTTCTCGCCGTTGATTTGAATGGTCTCCATATCAACTTTGACTTGCCCAACAGGCATATCGATCTGGTGAATCATTCGTCGGATTTGATTGATTCCACCAATTGGACCACGCAATTGAATCACCCCTTCACCGATCACACTAACGCTAGTTTGCATGACTGGGTCCACTGAGTCGATTTCGCCTTTCGCGTAGGTAGCGGGATCAGTTTCAGCGGCTTCGACCTCTTTGAGGAATTGCGATCGAATCAGTCGGGACTCGGTGTCTTCGTTGCGCTTGGCTTTGTTATTGGCTTCGAACTCGGCGGCTCTCAGGTCCGCGACTTTGTCTTGCTGAGATTGATATTTGTCGATGACCTTTTGAAGTTGATCCTTAAATGCAGTAACGGTCATTAACTCACCAGCGTTGACACCACTCGCGGTTGCCTGTGCAGGTGAGAGGGCTCGCACATTTCCTGCCTCATCCGAGTACAAAAGATAATTGTCTGGAAATCCGGTAAGGCTTCGCTGTAACGTCTTGGATTCTTCAGCATCGACCTGTAGCGTTTGAAGCTCGGCCTCGGCCACGCGAGTCTTTCGAGCCGCCTGTTCAGCTAAGCGTTCCGCATCGCGTCGTTCTGCGGTAGCGGCTTCAGATTGCTCTCCGAGCTGCTCAGCTAGAGTCTTTCGTGCGTTGGCTTGAGCGGCATTGTACTGCTGAGTCCTACGATTGATGATCTCAGCCACACGTTCAGCATTTCGATAGTAGTACAGCCGTACCACGCGGGTTACGACTCGACTTGAAGGACGAATGTCGTTAGTTTCCGAATGACGTTCAGCTTTCTGAGGAATGACGTTGGGCGGAAAATCTACGGCCGGCCCAATCGCCCGCTGACCACCAGCACTCACCACAACGGTGACTGGGGCGAGCACATTTCCAACTATATCTGTGAATTCAGTTGTGTCATTCCTGCCGATGGTGACCTTGAATGTTCCCTGGATTGATTCCTTGAGCTGGATGCGAAATTCACCGTTCGACGCAGCGAGGTGGGTTGGTAAGTTCCCGCTGATAAGGTCCGTGCTTTCGTCATTGTACTTCTTGACACCAAAGTGCCCCTTGGGGTAGCTGGCGAGCAGTTGTCGATCAGCAATAGTGATCAATATCTCTTTGGCACCAAAGGCGTCTTCAATTGGACGGACCGAAGTGACACGCGGCGGTTCCGTGTCTACAAAGATACCAAAAGAACTGGTATAAGCAGAAAAGGTTCGGGAGGCACCGTCTTCGCCTACAAGTAGAAATCGTGCTGTTCCCTTATAGAACTCCGGTAAACCAACAAACTTTCCGGTAAAGCTAAAATCTGAATCAGCAGGGATCGGTGTTGAAGTGCCTGCTTTGTTTAAAGCACCAAAGACAAATTGCCGAGCATCTGCAAGTTCCAAAATTAGCTTCGGCTCTCGAGGCCCATTTATTTTGAGGTTTAAGTCGAGCGAGATAGTTATTGTTCTATCCGATTTAAGAGCAGCTTGGCCTAGGTTAAGCTGTCCATCTACCAAAGCTGTTTTCAAGGTTAGCGTGTCTGCCTTTGCCGGTTGGCTTATGGCGAGCATTCCTAATATGAACAGCACGAAGATCGTGAATAACTTGGGCATGGGCTGATTTACCTTGAACTAGTACTAGCGAAGACTAGGTGCTCTTCGACGGAGCAGGCGCGATGGTGGTGTATTGCCGAGATCAAAAGAACGCTATTCCGGCGCCTTGATGAACTCTCGTTGACCGATTGTGTCGCGCTTAGCTTGTAGAGCTTCTGCATCGCGCATATCCTCGGGGCGCTGCTCTTGCAAGGAACGGAGCACTTGTTTGCCTGGAATCAGATTGGTTATGGACTTGGTTGTTTTGATCGTTGTGCCGATACCACGATCCACCAATACTCCCAATCCTGCAAACTGCTTCTTTTCATCCTCGGCAACCTCTTTGAAAGCTTGAGCGGTGTTAGTCTTGTTCAAGCTGTCGGCTGTCTCGGCAAAATGCTGTTCGACGTTTTCCCAACGCTGAGAAAGGGACTTGCCGTTAACTTGTCGCGAGACGACACGAGGCATGTAAGGCCCGATCGAAGGGAAGGCAATCTCAGTGCGGTGGTCCTTATAAACGTACGCGAAATGTTTGCGTCGATACTCAACTCGCGGCGCTCCAGCGGCAAGCATCACGAAGAACTCAACAGGTTCTGCCGTAACGGGGTGTACAGTAACAATTCGCGTTCGACCGCCCTTGATGATCGGACATTGAAAATCAGAATTCCCACTGTAGTAGAAATTGTGAACATGAGTTGGGCAATTGGTAGCCAGCATCGACGCGGGGGTGTTGTCAGCCAATGGATAAACTGGTAGTTGGCCAGGCACCTTCAGTCTTGATGCAAGGCTACATGACAATGTAAAGGGTTGAGGCAACTGTTCCCTTTGAACTGAATAGTCACCGGGCTCGATGATTTGGACATCATTTAGTCCGTTACCATCCCAGGCTGAATACAGATTGCTTGCCGCCTGTCCAACCAAAACGATCAGGCACCAACGCGTGAGCAATTTCTTTGGGGCAGTCTTCATAAGCATCCTTCTCCCATTTTATCGTTACACACTTTGCAATCGGAATTACTTAACACTCGACCGTAGTAAAACCACTCAATTGGCGAGGGTTTGCGATGAAAATCGCTTGGGAACGAATGCGACGCAACGCTAGCGTTTCGCTTTGGCTTGCTGGGCGAGGTGCAAAACTGGTTGGTTGTCGCCAACGGGTGGTTAGCTAACCCTGCCATGGATATCAATGTCTTGAATTGATATGAAAGCAAATCGTGTGCATGGTTGCTTGTCTTGTCGTCTTACCAGAGAATCTCCCGAGCTAAACCCGGGCAGTTTTCTCTTTTCCATCCCTCACATCGAATTGAGTGAGTTGCCTACCCAAAAAGCTACAAGAGATCAAGAAACACATACATCGAGACAACTATGAGTCGTCCAAAAAACATCGTTATATTCTCAGATGGTACTGGCAATAGCGGGGCAAAGTTTCGCGGCACTAACGTTTGGCGTCTGTTCGAAGCATTGGAGGTCAATTCCACTTCGGCAACCGCTGATGGTCTTGAGAAGGTTGGTACCTCAGCCCCAACGAACACGCTAGACATTGAGACATATGCTAAATCCGATAACTGGGATCAGATAGCGCTCTACGACGATGGTGTTGGCACCAGTAGCTTCAAGCCGCTAAAGATCATAGGAGGCGCATTTGGTTGGGGGATCTCGGCCAATCTCGAAAGAATGTATCGATTTCTAATTCGCCATTACGAACCAGGCGATCGTATCTATTTGTTCGGATTCAGTCGAGGCGCGTTCACGATACGCACTCTCTCAAATATTCTCTGGTACTGCGGATTGCCTAGTCGGAATGGATTGACACCGGACGGGATAGGTAATGCCGCTAAACTAGCAATCAGCTCCTACAAGAACCGCGTCCAGGGTGATCGGGAGAAAGGGGAACCCAGCGATCTGCGCTCTGCGATTACTAAAGACGGAGGGCATTCCAATGTACCGATATGGTTTATCGGCGCTTGGGACACGGTCGATGCGGTTGGCCTGCCCTTTGATGAAATGACGGAAGCCTTTTCGTGGTTGATGCCTTTGCGGTTAGGCGAAAGTATGCATCGTTCACGCGATGATGACAAAGACCTCGAGCAGATTCATGAAGATGATCTGCACCCACTCGTTCAGCATGCCTATCATGCGATGGCCATCGATGATCGACGCTATACATTTCATCCGATGTTGTTCCAAGATCGTTTTCCGGTTGGTTGTAGCAATGCTGGAGAGCTTAAGCCAATCGCTGCTGGTGATAATCCTAAGTTACGCCAAGTCTGGTTTGCAGGTATGCACTCCAACGTTGGTGGCGGATATCCACAAGACTCGCTTTCGTTAGTTTCATTGCAGTGGATGCTCAATAGGATTGAACAGTCGGCGGAGGGAGGTGAAAAACTCAGGTTCACCAACTTGGTCGAAGATTATCAACGCGACGCCGATCCACATGGCCGAATTTACGACTCGCGAACTGGTACTGGTTTGTTCTATCGGTATCGACCCCGTTCAATTGAGAAATTGCACAAGAGCTACGGTTGCCACTGCGAGCCTAGAATTCACTGGTCTGTACTTGAACGCATCAAGGCGCGCGTTGACCACTACCTGCCATCGATGATTCCAAAGGTATACGAAATTGAAGTACCCGAGCAACCTGCATTCACTTCCCAAAAGCAGGTTTTGCCATCCGTTGATAGTTTAAAGGAGGTTGCGGAAAAGGATGCGGAGAAAACGGATGATAATGGAAAAGTGAAAGTGGTGGCAGAGAGCCGCTATAATGCTCAGCAGTCAGCAGAGAATCATCTGATGGTGGGGCGATGGCAGTACTGGCTATTTGTTATTTTCTTCATAAGCATCATCTTCATGGGGTGGTGGGGCAAAGGCAAAGCGCTACGGCCGAATAACGCAATACTCCCCGAGTCTCATTCGTATGAGTCCGCAATTCTCGACCTCATAAGCGCCATCGCGCCCAGCTTCATAACCCCCGGAATCGACTCGTTTCGAAATATGCCTGGTAGTGTCTCCGTTGCGTTTGCAATCCTGCTGTTCCTATGGTCTTGGAGCGGCGTGATTGTCCAGAGCATTCAGTCGATCAATTGGGACGCTTGGAATCTGAGTTTTAAGAGCAATTCTGGATTGGCCCCCGAAGTCATCAGCGTTCCACCCTTTTCCCAAGACATGAAGGAATCGCTCCTAAAGAGATACTTGCATAGTAGCCAAGGCGCGAGCGGAGTTGGAAAGGCAATGCGTTTCATTTGGAAGCCTATCGTCAAGTTGTTCTGGATTCCAGAGGGTGTTCATCTAGCGGCGGCTAAGTTAGTAAAGCTCGTTGGCGCTAGGTGGCTTGATAAATGGATCGATCTCTTCAATTGGATTCTCGCGCCAAAAATTGTTTGGTTCATCGTAATCCTCTTTTTCGTTGTAGCAGGCTTCCGAATTTCTTGGAGTATGCGACTGGCTTCTGAAACGACCAATGCAGCCGAAGTAAAACTCGACTCAGAAAATACTCAGTCCAAGAGCACCGATTCGACAAAGGTTGAATCCAAGACTGTTGAAAAAGTCTCTATGGACAGTCGCAAGTTCACATTTGATACGCGCGATCCGATGGACGACAGCGGTTTCAACGTTCTAAAAGGCGAGCGATATGTCGTCAAAGTGAATATCGAACGGTCTGTGCCTTGGAAAGATGGTAGTTTGCCAGCATCTCCAACGGGTACCTTGCACGGAAGTTGGGTGCATGGAATATCCGTTCCGGTACGACGTTCGATTCCTCATCCCTACTTTTTTCTTATGGCTTCAATCGGTCCCAAGAACTCAATCTTAGTCCCGATAGGAGATGGAAACAGCTTTGTTGCCAAAGCCGATGGTCGGCTGTACTTTTTTGTAAACGACGGACCGGCCGACTGGATCTACGAGAACAATGTAGGTACAGCAGAAATCGAAATCACTCGTTTCTAGCGCTCACGCCACATCGCGCGGATGATACTTCCTCCGCGCGATTCTCGATCGCTACTAAATCCCCGATCGAAGCGAAAATGTTCGGGGAAAGCCTTATCGAACTACAGATACTGATTGATCAGGTTCTCAAGGTATTCTTGACGTCCGCTGGCGTTAGGAGCTGCTTCACCTTTATCGAGCATATACTTCTCGAGCGATGCAAGACTTTCTTGGCCAGCTTCAACACGGCGACCGAGGTCGGTGTCCCAGCTTCCATAACGTTCCTTGACGAATTGATCGAGGACTCCATCGGCTCGAATCGCGGCAGCGATTTTCAGACCACGAGCAAATGCGTCCATTCCGCCGACGTGTGCGTGGAATAGATCAACAGGCTCGAAGCTCTCGCGTCGGACCTTGGCGTCAAAATTCACGCCACCGGTGGTCAGTCCACCATGCTTGAGAATCGCCAGCATGCATTGCGTCGTCAGGTAATAGTCTGTTGGGAACTGATCAGTATCCCAACCCAAAAGTAGGTCGCCGGTGTTTGCATCGATCGATCCAAGCACACCTTGATGACCAGCGTAGTCCAGTTCGTGCATCATGGTGTGACCAGCCAGAGTCGCATGGTTGGTTTCGATGTTCAGCTTGAAGTGTTCTTTGAGGTCATACGCTCGTAGGAAGTTCAGGCACGCTGCCGCATCGGAGTCGTACTGATGTTTGGTGGGCTCTTTCGGCTTCGGCTCGATCAGGAACGGACCACTGAAGTTGATCTGTTTGGCGTAGTCGACGGCCATGTGGAAAAAGCGAGCCAGATGGTCGAGCTCGCGCTTCATGTCCGTGTTGTACAAGTTTTGATAACCTTCTCGACCGCCCCAGAAAACGTAGTTCTCGCCGCCAAGCATCTTGGTGACTTCTAAGCACTTCTTGACTTGTCCGGCAGCGTAGGCAAACACATCCAAGTTGCAGCTAGTCGCTGCCCCGTGCATGAAGCGTGGGTTGCTAAATAGGTTTGCAGTGCCCCAAAGCAACTTCACTCCGGTTGCGTCTTGATGTTCCTTCAACGACTTAGCGATGCGATCAAAGTTCTTGTGGGACTCGGCCAGTGAGTTACCTTCAGGAGCTACATCGCGATCGTGGAAGGCGTAAAAGGGAGCTTGAAGCTTGGTGAAGATTTCAAAGGCAACTTCGACTCGTCGTAGAGCGTTGTCCAAGCTATTGCTTCCGTCGTCCCAAGGTCGAACTGCTGTGCCTGGTCCGAAGGGGTCTCCACCGGTTCCTCGCATTGTGTGCCAATAGACCACGCTGAATCGCATGTGGTCCTTCATCGACTTGCCTTCTACCAATCCATCAGGATTGTACCATCGAAATGCTAGTGGGTTCTTGCTCTTGGGGCCTTCGTATTCGATGCGGGTGATTTCTGGAAATTGCGCCATGTTTATCTGCTTGGATCTAACGAGGAGAAAAGTGGGTGGAAGGTTGAATGCGAAGCGTCGTCGATGTTCGACTAACGCAGATTGGCAGTCGCGTTTTTTGCAGATGCCGATTAGCTATTGTTGTAACGAACTCATCGACATTCTCCAGGGGTTAGAGCGGTAATCCTACGATGCAATTGCTGAAATTAGTCCAGCGCCGGTATTCGAATCGGGGTCATACCTGAACAACTCAAATGCACTATAATCTTGGCTGATTCATGTCACGAAGGCAGTTGATGGAGGGAGTCTTGTCTAGGTGAGCTTGCGAATACTAGGGATTGATCCAGCTTTAGGAACGACAGGGTACGGAGTCATCGAAGTCGAAGGCACCGCCATTCGACTGATCGATGCAGGTGTCGTGCGCAGTGACTCGAAGACAGCGCTCGAAATGCGGCTGGTTGAGATATTTGACGGCATCTGTGAGATTATTGACGACCTGCGACCCAATTGCATGGCGATCGAGGAGCTCTACTCGCATTACGATCGACCAACCACCGCAATCCTCATGGGTCACGCTCGTGGTGCGATCTTCTTAGCCGCGGCTAAACGTGACCTTCAAGTCTTTCCCTATCCGGCTACAAAAATCAAGAAGACGTTGACTGGCAATGGGCATGCTCCCAAGGCTCAAATGCAAATGGCTATCAAACTGCAGTTGAATCTGAAGAAGTTTCCTGAGCCGGCTGACGTAGCCGACGCGCTAGCCATCGCACTCACACATCATCACCACCGCGCAGTCAACGCAATACTCGATTTATAGGTTCAATTGCAACGATGATCACCAAGATTCAAGGCAAGCTTGTCGAACTGTCCGACGAAGCGGCTACTTTGGCAATTCCTCCGATGGAATATGAGGTGCTGATTGCCGATTACGCGCGTCGGCATTTGCAAAGCCAAATGAACAAAGAGATCCAATTGCACACCATACATTACATGGACGGTAACGTGACCAGCGGAGGCCGGTTGACTCCGCGGCTCGTGGGTTTCTTGAGCATTCCCGAGCGAGAATTTTTTGAATTGGTTTGCTCCGTAGACGGAGTTGGAGTGAAGAAGGCGCTGCGAGCGATGACACAGCCCGTGCAAGACATTGCCATCATGATCGAACAACAGGATGCCAAGGGACTTTCGACGCTTCCCGGCGTCGGCCCGGCGACGGCCGAACGAATCATTGCCAAGCTACGTCGCAAGATGCCCAAGTTCGCCTTGATGGTTCGCCGCGAAACACCGGCAGGAGTAACTCAGGCAGACGGAGTCATCGAGGACACTTACCAAGCGCTGTTGGCGTTGGGTCACGCCGAGTCCGATGCGCGGCAGTTGATCGAATCGGCTTTAGCTAGCGGCGGAAAATTCAAAGACGTCGAATCGTTGCTGCAATCGATCTACAAGCGTCAGTTCGGCGGTTAGAGGTTTTTGTAGCAAGTGCGTTACGCACTCGCACTGGCAAAGATGTAGTGCCTAAATAGGCATCCCAGGAACCAAAAGAGAGAAAAACGCAGAGGCGCGGAGATCGCATAGAATTAACGTCACGCGATATTCTGGACGAACTCAACCTACAGCGTCAACAAGGAAGCCAAATTCAGTTTCTTCAGTAACCTCATCATCTTTCTCAGCGAACTACGCGCCTCTGCGTTTTGCTTCTCCTCTTTCTCCACTTGGTTGTAGTGGCGAGAGAGACAAAGAACTTGCGTATTGTGAAACAGCAGTTTGCTAAACTGAATGTAACGCTGTTCAAGGCGTTACTGATTCTGTACTAAGCGTTAATTGGTTCGGGGACGATCATTTGGCCGTTAGCGGCAAACGAGCCGATGAATTGGCGGCGAACGGCTAGCACTGCTCCGAAGCTTGTGTAGACAATGCCATTCTCGATCGACGAGAACGACACTTCGTGGAAGGCCATTTGGATGAGGTGAACGCTGGTTACACAAATGGCTATGAGCCCGATGCCGCGAGCCCACGGAGGAATGCTCGTCGTTCGCCAAACTCGCCAGCTCTCTCGCAACCAAGCAATCACCAAGACACCGTAGAGCGTAAAGCCGACGATCCCAAGATCGACTAGCAGACTCAAATAGCTATTGTGATGCACGTAGTTACGAATCGATTCGCAACGGATGTCGGTCGATCGGTCGCTCAAGAACGGTTGGTTGGCTACGTTGAATTGATTGAAACCAAATCCAGCGATTGGACGCTGCTTGATCATCTCGATTGAAACATACGCGAAGGCAGCACGCATGTAGGTGCTCTCTCGCGTCTCGGCGGCCGAATACTCACGCTTGAACGCGACCAAGTGTGGTCCGAGAATCAGACCACCCAAAATTCCGGCCATGGCACCACTGACAATCAAGCCGCGTCGAACTGTCCCCTTCAAGCACAAGACAACAACCAAGCCAACAACTGCGATTAAGCCCATCCATACACTTCGCGTGTAGGTGACCCCAACTGCGATCATGATCAACGGCAGAGTTGCCAGCGAAAAGATCCAACGCGTGTGCCACCGTGGCCTCAACCAAATGGTGTATACGAAGATGACGATCAAGCTGGCCAGCAGACAGACTCCCAGTCGAACAGATTGAAGCATGGGACCGCGAGCTCGACCAAAGTGGATGCTCAACGTGGGATCGCTAATGTACTTGGGGAAGACTAAGCTCCACACCTTGGCGACTTCAAGCACTGCAGTAACGGACAGATACAAGCTGGCGATTGCGATGATCCAAAACGATGGTCGCAGATCTTTGAATTCAATCTTGGCGCTACGAACCATGAAGTAAACGGCCAATGGAACCCCGTAGCCGTTCACCAAATGCATCAGCGTGTGTGGCTGTGAAGGTTGAACCGAACCAAGCGGTTGATTCAGCGTTCGAGCGGTGAGCCACAGGAAGAAAAGTAGAGCAATATAGTCGACTGTTTCAAGTGGCAAGAGCTGAACTTTGCCCTGTTTGTAGGCTAGCAGAAACGTAACTGCCATTGTCAAGATAGTGACGCGATCTACTGTGATGGCTAATCCCGCAGCACGAAATGAAATGTACTCGGGCGGAAGGCAAGATGTCGCCACTAAGAACACGACTGCCACGGTTACCACCGAAGCTCGACTAACTGCAATACCGCCCCACACTGCAATGGCAGGGAATAGAGCTAGGGCGAGCAGTTCCATAGTTGAGGCTTGTGAATGTTCAGCAATGTAGAGACCATCAGATTTGAAATCTTAGGTCGCAGTTTGACTATCGCTTGATGTAGTTCCCATTTGCCAAGAATGCTCCGATTTCGTTGACCGCACAATCGCTATAGAACTAGCCAACGCGATTTACAGATAGTGCATTGCCGTGATTTACCGACGTCGTAGGCCGAGAAATCGTTACAGGCAGTTCAAACGTCTCTCCTTTTACCTCTTGCGGAAGTCCGCAGTTGTTTTTGAGCCCTTCTACCTCCTGTTGCGTCCTAACGTTTAGCTGACATGGAGCAAAATTGCTTTGCCCAACTTTTGATGGCGACTACCCGTGTTGGTCCTCAGCTATGCCGCTGCGAAACTCTGCAATTTGGCTTTATCGACAGATGACTGCGCGGTCGCGCCGTCGTTTGATGGAGCAATTGCGAGCCCAGGAACAAATGCCAATTGCCGTTTTGTTCTATCACCGCGTTGCAGATCATGGGGCAACTCCATGGACGATCAGTTCTAGCGACTTCAAGCGACACCTCGATTGGCTTCAGCAACGCTACAAGATCGTCTCGTTGGGCGAGGCTCAGCGTCGCATACGAGCCAAGAGCAACGACGAATTCACTGTAGCGATCACTTTTGACGATGGCTACGCAGAGAACTGTCAAACGGCATTACCGGAGTTGGTCAGCCGCAATCTGCCCGTGACCTACTTTGTCACAACTGACTTCATGGGCAAGCAACGTCCATTTCGACACGATATCGAATTGGGTCTGACTTTGCCTACCAACAACTGGGACGAGATGCGATACTTCGCAAGCCAGGGTGTTGATATTGGTGCTCATACGAAGTCGCATTGCGATGTGGGAGCGATCCGTGATGAGGTCCTATTGCGCAAAGAACTGATCGGAAGTATTCAGCATGTCGAATCCGAGCTGAATACAAAGTGCCGCTACTTTGCATTTCCTTACGGTCGTCCCAATAACATGTCTCAAGCTGCCTTGGACATGTTGCAACAGCATGGTATCGAAGGAATGTGCAGTGCCTACGGCGCTCTGAATTGGCCAGGCGCGAAAGGCTTTCACATTCGCCGCATCCACGGTGACCCAGGATTGGAACGTCTGAAGAACTGGCTAACTTTGGATCATCGTCATCTAGTGGATCCATCGATCTTGCCGTTTGTCGAACCAGAATTCAAATCTGAACCCGAACCCGAATTGCATGTGGGCGACTCCGCCCCTTCGATTCATTGATACTCGGAATTGCTATGTCAACTCGCCCGCTTCGAATTCAATTTGTTCTAACCAGTTTGCCAATTGGCGGCGCTGAGACTCTGTTGCTGAACATGGTTCGCACGATGGACCGCCTGAACTTTGCTGCCGAAGTTGTCTGCCTGAAAGATCCAGGCGAGCTAGGCGCCGTGATGGCCGCTGAAGTTCCAGTACACAGCGACTTCATCGGTAAGAAGTGGGATGTTCGCGTTCTTTGGCGTTTAGCGAAACACTTTCGGCAGCGTCAAGCTGACGCGGTTATCACTATTGGCGCCGGTGACAAAATGTTCTGGGGGCGATTGGCAGCTAAGCTCGCCAATGTTCCCGTAATCTGTAGTGCTCTACATTCCACCGGCTGGCCCGACGGCGTGGGACGGTTGAATCGCCTTTTGACTCCGATCACCAGCGGCTTTATCGCCGTGGCTAGTCAGCATGCTAAGCACATGGTTTCCTGGGAGAAGTTTCCAGAGAACAAGGTGTTCATGATTCCAAACGGAGTCGATACCAATCGATTTAAGCCAGACGTACTTCAGCGACTTTGGTTGCGTAAAGAGTTGAAGCTGGATTCGTCGGTCAACTTAGTTGGAATTGTTGCAGCGCTCAGGCATGAAAAGAACCACTTGCAGTTCGTTTCCGCGGCAGCACAGGTACTGCAATCGCATCCCAACACACACTTTGTAATCGTTGGCGATGGACCTGAACGACCAACCATAGAGTCAGCTATTCAACAAACTGGCTTTCAGAATCACTTCCATCTATTGGGCTCGCGAAGTGACACAGAAAAGATTGTCGCTGGATTGGACGTGTTCTGTTTGACTAGCCGCAACGAAGCAAATCCCGTTTCCATTTTGGAGGCGTTGGCTTGTTGCGTGCCTGTTGTTAGTCCCAATGTGGGTTCAATCCACGAAACGGTGCTTCCACTTGAAACAGGAATACTAACCGAACCCTTAGATGCAGAAGAAACCAGTCGAGCGATCTGTCATTTGCTTCGCAGTCCTGAACTTGCAAAGCAGTTAGGGCAGAATGGACGAAACCTAGTTGTTGGCAATTGGAGCTTAGAAGCGATGGTCGAAGGATACCAAAGCTTGGTTGAGCAACTGTACAACAGAGCTGCACTAAAAAGCGGTCAGACTCTTTGGGCTCGACAATCGCTACAATCGGAAACGCCAACTGCAGTTGAGATATCGCCTACGGTGAACTTGCTTGACGTGGGCATTCCGACTTACTCGCATGTAACTTTGCCCTGTTAACATCGTTAAACGCTGTGAACGCATTGTCTTTGGCAATAGCAGTGCTACAAACTCTGGCTGCTCAACCAGAATTCTGCCAACAAGCGAATAGACGATTTCTACGGCAAAGTCCCTTCTCTGCGAGATAGGACATTCATACTATTGCTGGGCAGTGATGTTTAGGAGTGATGCTGGGAAGCGATGTGCTGGGAAAAGAAGCACTGAGAAGTGATGTGCTGGGGCATTAGTCCCGCTCTATGGAGTCTTGGATTTTGATGCATCCTAGGCATTACTGTCCTTTGCTGCATAACCCGACCTTTCCACAACGCGTGCAATAACAGCACAGGTGGTCAGCGTTCAATGCAATCAAACAAAGTAGATCATTTTGATGCTACGGTTTAGAAACGCTCAGCCGATTCACCGTAGTACGTCAAGTGCTAGCGAATAGGGTTTACCGAAAAGCACCGCGTTAAGGCGGCACAATCGGAATTGATCCAGAGCATCAGCCACAAATCATTTCACGAGCTTCGAGCTCGAAGGATTATGTTTCCACGGGAGGGAGTTTCGTGGATTGGAATGACGGGACGCAACTTTAGCCGCAACCTTTTACTTGGTTGAGGAGATTCAATGTCGGGCCTTTGTCGAAAGCTTGGACAATTTTGTGTCTTGGGCGTAGCATCAACTTTCCTATCGGGAGGGTTCAATGAAGCTCACGCTCAAATAACGTTGCGTAATGAACGGGGCTCGGGGCTAGCATCGCCAACCGAATCGTCACGCCAAATGCGTGACGAGTTGCCTGTATCGCGAAACGTCCTTCCAACGCCTGGATCTGTACCTGGACCTGGACGGGGATCGATGTCCGCTCCAATCTCTGCGGGCAACAAAGGCAATTTGGTCCAACGCGAATCAGAATACGAGGGCTTGCTGCGAGAAGCCGAATCGCTCGAGCGACAACTCGGCTTGATTCGTCGCATTGTCAAGTTTGCCAGCCCAAGCATCGTACACATTGAAGCAACGAAGAAAGCCGAGTCGGGCAAGGGATTCGCAAGCAGTCGAGTCGAAGAAGCCGGCGCTGGCATTATCATCGAGCTTTTCGGTTCACAGTATGTGCTCACCAATCGCCACGTCGTTTATCCGGCTGAGCTAAGCTCGATTCGCTTCGAACTTAGCGACGGTTCGACGATGCGACCAACTAAGATTTGGGCCGACTCGTCAACCGACGTAGCTGTCCTCGAACTTCCACGCAATGATTTGATCTCCGCTAAAGTAGGCAACAGCGATCAAATGGACATTGGCGATTTTGTACTCGCCGTTGGAAGCCCCTTTGGCCTAAGTCACTCGGTCTCCTACGGGATCATTAGTGCCAAAGGACGACGCAACCTAGAACTTGGTTCCAAAGGCATTGAGATTCAAGACTTCTTTCAGACGGACGCAGCGATCAACCCTGGCAACAGTGGTGGTCCATTGATCAACCTACGTGGCGAAGTCATCGGAATTAACACTGCCATTGCGAGCAACTCAGGTGGCAGTGAGGGCATCGGCTTCACCATTCCAATCAATATGGCGGTTGTGGTTGCCGAGCAATTGATCTCGAAAGGAACAATGCGTCGCAGTTACTTAGGCGTTCAATTGGAAAATGCCTTCGACGCAATCACTGCAAGCCGCTTGGGACTGAAATCCAGTCGTGGAGCTCTTGTAAAATCCATTCTGCCGAACTCGCCAGCCTCCAATGCTGGGATTAAAGTCGGCGACGTGATTCTGGAGATTAATGGCAAGCCAGTCGAAAACGATGGTCATTTGGTCAAAATGGTCGGACTGACTCCAGCGGGCAGCCAAGCTGAACTGGTCATCTATCGCGAAGGCTCGGCTCGCCGAGTATCGGCCTACTTGGAACCAAGTCCAGAGTAGAGTTGCGCGTCGTTTGCTCTGCTGTCCTGTGGAATGAGAAGAAACTGATCGCGAAGTAATTCGCGATCTACTTTTTCAAAGGCTCTTGGAACTGCATGACCAAAGCTGTAAACTTAGGCTAGACTCATACATCGCCAACTTCAAATAGCCAACATGCATGTCTAGCCTTAATCGCGAGCCACTGACGGGAACGATTCGACAA
>CAUJKA010000302.1 GCA_963204965.1 Planctomycetota bacterium
GCTTCCTGCCTTAACTTGTACATCCATGAGGCTTCCCTTTTTGAATTGACGGTGTGAGAACTATCAATTTCGCTGAGGAAGCCTCTTTTCGTATAGATCAGTTTTTCAGATTGCTAGGCGCATAGAGCGGATCGCACCCAATGGGACTCTTAGTAAGTACAAAACGATGACAGACCAAGGCAATGTTCACAGAGCACTCGGATAGGCGGCCTGGGCTAGCTGATTCCAGACATTCACCGTCACACGAAGTTAACCTCATGAAATCATTCAGCTTCGATGCGATAGCGGAGAAACGTCATTACGGCAGCGTTATCGGCGGGTTCACCAATGCACTTAAAGAGCTGTCAGAATTCGAAAATCTCAATCGAGCGAGCCAAGCCTGTAATGTTTACCAGATTGGCGACGACTGGATTCCGATTTCCCATGCGGAGCTGTTAAGTGGATTAGCGAAATTGATCGGTTATGACTCCGCGTACGGGATGCGGATCGTTCCAGTTGAGTTCGCCAATCAGGCTGCTCAAGATTTCGCAAACGTATTCCAGAACGACGCGAGATTTTACAGGAACTTCGAGCACGAATACGACGATACTGGACGTTTCATAAGCGGCTATTCGAATCCTCTAACAGATGCAACGTTCAGTTACGGGTTCGCGGGATTGGATTCAATGCGTGTGGGACTGATTGTCGTCTGTGATGAAGACTAGATATCGGGGAACAAAGTTTAACGAACGCAACTCTCGATCAGCGGTTTTGACTTGTGTTGACTCAGCTGCTTGGGTTCACTGAATCCTGCCGTAATCCAACTTAAGGAAGTAGACCACAAACCAATGCAAACCAATAAAAACAACTGGGAGAGTTTTGGCAGCGAGCATGGCATATGGCGAACCTCAACTACAACTAAAGCGTTTGGTGAACTTAGCGTGCTGATTCACTCCACATCAGATCGCTCGGCTCCAACTCAGAGGCAAATAGACGCCGTTTCAACAATCAACGATTTGCCGCCGAGCAAACACGACGAAATGTTGGCTCTAATCGCTGAGCATTATGATGAAGAAGTCGAAGACCTAGAATGTTCTTTCGATCTTGCAGAAATTCCTTTGATTGACCAGTCAGCAAGAACTTACTATTTCCTCGAAGGCGACGGTCCCGATGACGAACACCGCCTAACAATTCTCTTCCGAGGCAATGAGATTTTGGGGATCATTGATCGCGATGCTGCATCAGAGATTTTTGAATGGGATTCTATTGACGAGATAGAAGCACTGGTTTTCGCAACTGAAGGCTTTGACGATGACGAAGACTAATTCGCCCTCAACGTTCAGGCTACCTGCGGATATCCAAGCGGCAAACCGAAACCTGTGGCTGGTTAATTTTTAAAGTAAATGCGGATGAATTTTGAAGTCACTAACACGGAAGCAGTAGTATCGGGAAATAGCCTTGCAAGCTGGTGTATACTAGAGACTTGATCGGTAGCACAAAACTCCGACGAACAAATAGGTTTCATGCGAGTTGCGGGTCGCAAGTTTTCCGAAGGTAAGTCACTCGGCCGCAACTGCGTGAATTTAGTGGCTCGATTGCTCAGATGCACATGAAAATTGCGAACAATTCGGCGATGCTTCTGGTCATCGCAACCATTCTATGTGGATGCGATCAATCGAAGACTGTTGGTACGACCAGCTCAGATCAGCCACGATTAACGGGTGACGCTAAATCACCGCAAGCCGAACGCAAATCCAAAGTGGTCTCCGTAACAGACTCTGCAAGCGACAAAATGAAATCGTACCTGAACGGCGACCAGAAATCGTACATCAGATTGTCGGTTAAGTTTAATGGATCAACCTAACAGAACATCCAACCAGATGAACACAAGCAACCGTCGCCAATTCGTTGCAGCGATTTCTGCAGCCGCGATAAGTACTGCCGTGCGCGCGAATGCAGATGAATTGGTTAAGCCCTCGGAGAGTGTCTTCCACGAACCTGCGCACTCGCTGACGCTCAACGATGACGCAGATGTAATCGTTTGCGGCGCTGGTCCAGCCGGAGTCACAGCAGCTATCACGGCAGCCCGAGCGGGTGCCAAGGTGCGGCTGTTTGAGGCCCACGGGGCTCTTGGTGGTGTTTGGACATCGTCATTGCTCGGCTACTTGCTCGACTTCGACAAGCCAGGATTTAATGTTGAGCTTGTGCGACTTTTGCGCGAACGTGACGCAATCAACGGAGGCGGAATGAATGGCCTCAGTTATCAACCTGAAGAGATGAAGGTCCTGCTTGAAGAACTTTGCTTAGAGGCGGGAGTGAAAGTACAGCTTCACACTCGTGTTACGGCAGCATATCGAGAAGGACGCAAGCTCTCCACGATTGTTACCGAATCAAAGTCTGGTCGGCAAGCATGGAAAGCACCCGTCTTTTTGGACACGACGGGCGATGGGGACCTGGGTGCCCGCGCCGGTTGTGAATTCGAAATTGGCCGCGAGAAAGCTTGTCCATGTCAACCTATGACGATGTACGCTTTGCTCGTCGTAAAGGATGTCAAGCAGATCGCCCACTGCATGCATCTCACGGGGGACGACGGACGCCATGTGGGCCCCCAGGCCTTTCGAGACACTTTGAAGAGTGCGGGAGTCTCTCCGAGTTATGGCCATGCGTGTCTGTTTCCCATTCAAGGAAATTTAGTATTGCTAATGGCGAACCACGAGTACGGAGTCAACGCAACGAACGCCGCAGAAGTTACAGACGCAACTCTACGCGCTCGCAGCGAAATTCATCAGATTGTGCGTCGTCTTCGAAAACTTGGTGGTCCATGGGATGGAGTGCAGATCGCTGCCACGCCAGAACAGATTGGGATCCGTGATGGCCGTAGGATCCGGGGACGTTACAAGATGACAAGCGACGACCTTATCCATGGTAGCGAGCAACAAGATTCAGTTGTCCGCGCGACTTTCCCA
>CAUJKA010000303.1 GCA_963204965.1 Planctomycetota bacterium
CGAAGAAGATGTCTGCGAACTTGGAAAACCCATCTGTTTGAAGGGAAGCCTGTAGATTGTGACCCGTGTCAGCAAGCTCCTGCTGGAAATGTAGAATCGCTTGGTGAGCCTCATGCGCTTGATCTCTGGCTCGATCCATGGCGGAGTGCTTTGCCATGGTGGTTAGCATTCCTCCACCAAACATATCTGCCATGCCCCAACTCGTGGCAGAGGAAAGACTTGATCGAATCGTTTCGAGCCGGCTTAGTGCCTGCTCACCGGCTTGAATGGCCTCGGAAAGCTCGCGACGATCACTGTCTAGATCCGCCAGACGCTGGCCCATCTCGATCAGTTCGCGCGCGGCTTGAGTTTGACTGGCAGATAGGTAAGACTCCTTCTCCGCTAACAGTTGCTCGTACTCCCTCTCGACTTCGTCCAGAAGTCTCAATTCCGATTCAAGCTGCTTGACTTCGAGCTTAAGCTGCTGCGTCGATTCCTTAGCCGAGTCGTACTTGAGTTTAGCAGCAATGTATTCCTGCTGTTCAATGGCCAGCTTCTGCTCTCGATTGCCAATCAAGGAGTGGAAGATGCCCGACAGACTAAGGCCCTCAAGGGAAAGTACATCAGCATGCTCTTTGGCGAGTATCTCAGAACACTTCGTTAGCTCGTCACTCGCCTCATACAATTGAACATTCGCAGACTGGATCTTCGCTTTAAGCTTTGCTTTGCGACGAACATTTTCGCGAGCAGTTGCTAAACGCAGACTGATATCCTGGTTCATTCTATGCCTCGACTTCGCGCCCTAATTTCCTACCAAAGTCAAGTTGTCGCGGTGAATCACTTCTTCATAAGGACAGTAGCCCAAAGCAGCAGCGATCTGAGACGATTTGAGGCCACAGATCTTGGCGAGCTCTTCCGCGCCATAATTGGATAGTCCGCGAGCGATCTCGGTCCCCTCAGAGTTCAACACAGATACAACATCGCCTTTTTCGAACTGCCCCTGTCCGGATCGGACTCCAATTGGCAAGAGACTGGAGCCTTTCTTTTGAAGAGCGTTTGCGGCGCCTTCATCAACAACGATTTCACCCGAGGGTTGAGTTGAAAAGCCCAACCAGCGCTTCTTGGGGATCAGTCCTTCAATGTGCGGTAAAAAGAGTGTCCCCAAGGGCTCGCCGGCTAACAATCTGGGCAACACTCGATCGACTCGGCCTCCCGCAATCACCACCGGAGCTCCACTTTGCGTGACAAACTGAGCCACCTTCAACTTGCTGGCCATGCCACCTTTACTCACGTTGGAATTGTGGGCTGTTGCTAACCCCATCACGGATTTGTCGACTACAGAAATCTGGCTGACGACCGTCGCACCGGGAAGCTTGGGATCGCGATCGTAGACGCCTTCAACATCGCTAAGAATGATCAGAGCACTCTTAGCAAGAAGCCCTGTAACCATTCCGGCAAGTCGATCATTGTCGCCAAATGTCGTCTGGAGCTCTTCCACAGCCACCGTATCGTTCTCGTTGATAATTGGGATCAGATCCATCTGCATGCAGGCCAACAGCGTGTTGCGAACATTCAGATAACGAGTGCGATTGTCCAAATCGTCAGCGATGAGAAGAATCTGCGCCGCGTGTTTGCCTAGTTGCGATAGGTGACGTTCGTAAGATTGGATCAGGTGAGCTTGGCCAACAGCGGCCACGGCTTGAAGCTGCGCCAAATCGGCAGGTCGCTTTGCAAGGCCAAGCTTACCGACTCCCGAGGCAACTGCACCGCTACTAACCAACACGACATTCTTACCCAGCTTGGTAAGTTCGACCAATTGGCTGGAAAGCGAGGCGATGCGACTGTCGTCCAACTGGCCGTTAGTATTGGAAAGTACGCGTGATCCAACTTTGACTACTAACGTCTCGGCAGAAAGTAGTAGTGATCGTTGATTTTCAGATTCAGTCATAGTCGGAGTGATTAGCGGTTAGCGGTTAGCGGTTAGCGGTTAGCGGTTAGCGGTTAGCGGTTAGCGGTTAGCGGTTAGCGGTTAGCGGTTAGCGGTTAGCGGTTAGCGGTTAGCGGTTAGCGGTTAGCGGTTAGCGGTTCCAGCTTAAATCAGAAGTCGCCGCGATTTGACGTCAAGGGGGGATTGGAATTTGTCTTACGCTCCAAAACCGAAAACTTTTTAGGGCACAAGCAAATCCAATCCAACCAACAAATCGACTCCATTCGGCGCGAGGTTCCTTGGTTTCGCCCGCTCTTGTGAGCAAAGTTTGCGCAAACCTGCGCCGGCGGATCAGGAACAGGCCATTCTAAGCCGTTGACGTTGGCGAGTGGATTGCTAGAGTGACTGAGCCAGTTAAACTTAGTAACTGAGTGAATCGCTGAGATGTCCATTTTCGACATCAATCGTTTGCTGCTAATGATGGGAGCAAGCGAAACAATCTCACGTCGCATATCCGTGCGTGAGGCAGTTGGGCAACGCCAATCGCCGCGCAGGAGGCAGGAACAGTTTTAATGAGCGAACTTTATCACGAATGTGGCGTCGCCGCCATTTATCACCTGCCTAGCGCCGAACCGAGTCCGCTTTGTCCTGAGCAGGGGCCGGGCGAAACCTCGCGACTGCTTCCACGGATGTTGCAAGACATTCAAAACCGAGGACAGTTGGCTGCCGGTATGACTACATATCGACTGGACCGTCCCAATCTATTGGACACGATGAAGGATATTGGAACAGTCGCAGAAGTGTTTCGACTATCGCATCGCGGCAAGAGCGAAGCGCTCATGGCCGAGTATGCCGGTTCAGCAGCGATTGGCCACGTTCGCTACGCGACTTGTGGCAAAGACGATCGCAATTACGCTCAACCTTTCGAACGACAGCACATCCATAAGCACAAGTGGTTCAGCTTCTGCTTCAACGGGCAACTTGCTAACTACGCTCAACTACGATCTCGGCTGCTTCGCGAAGGCGAACACCACTTGGCTCGCGATACCGACACCGAAATCATCATGCATGAGCTCGGTCGCGAACTTTCCGCCGGAGCACCAGGACGCGATATCGCTGAAGTCTTTACCGAAGTGGCTAAGCTTTTCGATGGAGCTTACAGTTTGGCACTGCTGAATGCCCGCGGCGAGCTTCTAATTGCACGCGACCCACTGGGGATCAAACCAATGTGCTACGCGTTGGAAGGACCTCTGTTTGCAGCAGCCAGCGAGAGTGTTGCGTTGCTCAACTTGGGATTTCAGCCTGAGAGTATTCGATCGTTGCTTCCCGGCCACTTGATCGTCGTGCGACCAGATGGAGTTAAGGTGAAGCAGTTTGCAGGGGGCACCAAGACGGCTCACTGTTTCTTCGAATGGATCTATTTTGCCAACGTAGCCAGTACGCTGGATGAGCGAAGCGTTTACCTATCTCGTACAAGGCTAGGTGAAGAGCTAGCCCGGATCGAGATCGCCGAAAACCGCGTGCCGCTCGATAAAGACACAATCGTTGTTCCAGTTCCTGACACCAGCAAGGCTGCCGCGGATGCGATGGCCTTTGAATTGGGTATTCCAAGCCGCGAAGGGTTGATCCGCAATCGTTACAGTGGTCGGACCTTTATCGAAGGCGGACGAGCTCGTGTGGCTAAGGCATCGATCAAGTACACGCCACTCCGAGAAGTCCTGGAAGGCAAGCGAGTCTTCTTGGTGGAGGATTCGATTGTTCGTGCGACAACGATGAAAGTTCTGCTAGATCGAATCCGCGAACAGGGCGGTGCCAAAGAGATTCACGTTCGCGTAGCTTGCCCGCCAATTATCGCACCATGCTTTTATGGCATCGATATGTCGACTGTCGATGAGCTCTTCGCACCAAAATTCTTGGAAGGCGGCGAACTGACCGAGGAGGCTCAACGCAAGATGGCTGCAGAACTTGGCTGCGATTCGTTGAGATACTTGCCAGTGAGTGCAATCTCTCGAGCAATCCGGCTTGACCAAGACCAATTGTGTCAGGCGTGTATCACGGGCACATATCCGACCGAATGCGGTCAACGACTTTACGGTATCGCGTTGAAGAATACGGGGCTACCGCAAAGTAGAACCTATGAAGAAATTACGCCGGGTAGCGAATAGTTTGAATGTTGCTAGTTGATCTGGACAAGCCTTAATTACGACGCCTTTGACTCGTTGGTTACGACAAAGGCGTCGCCTTCATTTTTGACAAGCAATTCTTGGATCAACTGCTGCAATTGCTTGGGCTGAAAGGGCTTTGCAAGCCGTGCGGAAATCGTATCCTCGTCCGGAAGGTTTTCATCCGAGAACCCCGTACACAAGATGATGGGGAGTTCTGCGTTGAACTTGCGAGCGTTTGCCGCAAGCCAATAACCTGAATGAGTTGGCATCGAATAGTCTGTAACGATACAACGAATAACGCTTAGGTTCTTTTCAAGTATCTCTAATGCCTCTTGAGCATTGTTCGCTGGAAAGACCCGGTACCCCTTTGCCGTCAGATACTCAGAGACACAACGAACCAAAAGCGGTTCATCGTCGACTAAAAGTACTGCAGGTAGGTTCTTATTGATTAGGAAATGAGGAGGCGGCATTGAATTCGTGGGGCGGCTCTCATTTTTCGATGGCTTCTCCGACGAAGAGATAGTTGTGTCGGCTTTGCTGGTAGGAATATGCACGATGAAAGTGCAACCATTGCCCAACTGCGACTCGACGCGAACAAAACCTCGGCAGCTTCGAACGATTCCCAGCACTGAACTCAAACCAAGGCCTCGACCAAGTGCTTTGGTCGAAAAGTAAGGATCGAAAAGTCGGTCACGAGTATCGGCACTGAGACCTTTGCCATTGTCTTTCACGGTGAGAACGCAGAAATCTCCGATCGTCCCAACAGATTCAACACCGACCGAATCTAGCACCTGTGTCGTAAAGCTCTTTTGTTCGAGCGAAACATGAATCGAACCCTCTGGACTAGTTGCTTCAGCAGCATTGGTCACAAGATTCACCAAGATTTGGTGTATCTGCGATTCGCTTATCGCCGCGAGCAAAGCTCCCTGACATATCGATATGCTGAGCTGCCTTGGGCGAGCCATGGAAGTTAACAAGCCGGCCACGGACTTGGTGGCTGCAATCAAATCACAAGAGCCTTGCTCAGCAACTGGTTTTCCCAAAAACTGTAGAAGTTGACCAGTAAGCCCTGAGGCTCGCATCGACGTTGACGAAATCTGACTGAAGTACTCGTCCTTTGCCTTCGACGAATCTGACATTTGACCAATATCTGCCAACCCTGTGATACCAGAGAGCAGGTTGTTAAAGTCGTGAGCGATTCCTGAAGCCATCAAACCCAAACTCTCAACCTTTTGCTGTTTTCCAAGCTGGCGCTCCATCTCCAACTGAATTCTTCTCTGCTCGCGAATCTCCTCGTTGGCCTTGTTCAGCTTAGCCATTGCGCCGCGCTTGATAATCAAGTGCGAGGTGACGCCGATTACAAGTACAAACAAAATAGCGGCGGTGATCGCTAAGCCGAAGATCCAAAGTTGAAAATTCTGGCGTTGCAATCTATCTACTTCTGCTGCCTTCTTAAAGCTATTGACCTCGGCCTCTTTGATCGCGAATCGCTGATCGGCCACCTGTAGAGCCAGTTGCTCCTGCAAGTCATAATCCCAAAGTTGGTGATCCGTATCGGCGATCAGTAGTTGAAGTTCAGCAACATCCTTCCAGCGACCAACTTTTCGATAGCACTCGACCAAATCATGACGGAGAACTTGCAGTAGTTCGGGACTACCCAAACTCTCCGTCTGTTGTATGGCGGTTTGAAGCTGTGATATGCGAACCTCAAGATTACTGACGGCATTGAGATTGGCGAGCTCTTGCTTGAGACTTACCGAAGAGACCGTATCGTTGAGCGCTTCAAAACGTGCTATGGCAGACTCGAGCAGTTGTTGACCTTCGGTGAAGCGATCCTGCTTAATTGCCAATCGACCACTGGCGGCTTCAGCCTGCGCCAAAATCTTGGAGGCACCCTTTTCAGGCATGATCATTTTTGCAGACTCAAGATGGCATTCCGCTTCCTCAAGTCGCCCATGTTGTGTCAACATTCCAGCGAGATTAATGCGCGTTGCCGCGAGTAGCAGGCGATGTTTCGACACTTCGGCTTTTTTGATTACTTCTTCGGCAACTTTAATTGCTTCTTCACTTTGTTTCGCGCGGTCCAATGCTGAAGCTAGGTTCGAAAGTGCTAAGAGCAAAGCACCCTTTTCATTTGCTTTTTGAGCGAGCAGTTCGGATTGTCGATACTGGCGAATGGCTTCGTCTAAATTTCCAAGTGCGGATTCGATGTTTCCAAGCTCGTTGTGCAATGCAATCGTGAAACGTGACGAGTCGTTCAACTCCTCTGCGATAGCCAAACCCTCATTGGCCGAGCTTTTCGCGAGCTTGTAGTCCGCCACCTCGTACGCCGATGCCGCTAGATAGCGCATTGTCATTCGCAAGAGTTTCTTCGAGTTGCTTTGCCGAGCAAGATTGGCAGCCTCGAGTAACACTTCAACCGCCTCAGCATGTTGTTCTGAGATCGAAAGTCCTGCACCACGAATCCAAAGAAATTGCATCCGCTTAATCGTCGGCAATTCTGGATTGGAATCCAGATACTCTTTAGCAGCAATGGCTGCTTCGGTTGGATCTGTTTTCAGCAGATCCATAGCACGACTCTCAGCGGGTGTCACCTGCGAAACTATGACGGTCGATGGAACAGTTCCACTTTCTTGGAAGTTGCTAAGCGTCATTGCTGCCCAGCAATGATTCGACGCTGAGATAAGCGGCAGCAAAAGCAAGAGAAATAGGAGATTGCGCATGCAACGCTCGGCGAGGTCGGGGCTAAAGTTGGCTAAACGCAAACTCTCGGGTAAGAATACCCACATTGTGGTTGCAACTCCATACCCCTTGCCGAACATCAACAGAATTCAAAATGCTTGCATGACACGCTTCTCAAGCTGAGCTCATACCTAGCTAACAATCGTGATTGGATTGGCTGGTACGCATAGCAATGGGATAACCAGCGAGCACCAACCCAATATCTGCCGAGCAGGTCCAAGCGATTTAGAATCATCGCTGGATGGTGGATGTCGCAGTCCCATGATTAAGACAAGGACCATCATGAGCGCAAATACCATAGCTTGGTTATAGATCATGAAAGAGAGCGCAGCTAAGAATGCGGCTCTGGCGACGATGATGGATCGCTCGCCTAACAGACCAAAGGTGACGTGACCTCCGTCCAGTTGCCCTAAAGGCATCATGTTGATCCCAGTTACAAGTAGTCCGACCCAACCGGCCATCAATAGTGGCGTCGCTTGGTTGTTGGCGATCATGCGATATTGGCTTGCATTTTCTGGCGTAATGATCGCCGCCATCCACTGAATAATCAGCGGCTGACCCATTCGCATCGCACCTTCAGGTGCAAATGCGATCGGATTGGGATGCATAATGCCAAACGCAATGATTGGGATGGCAACCACCAGACCCGCCAATGGCCCGGCCAGTCCAATATCGAAAATCTGCTTTCGATCCGCGCTACCACTTTGCATCATGATGACAGCGCCCATGGTTCCAAAGGGCGAGTAGAGCGGGAAAGGTATGAACAATGGTGGAGTACTTGGAACTCCATATTTCAGCGTCATCACATAATGGCCAAGCTCGTGGGCCACAAGGATTAACATCAGCCCGAAAGAGAACTGTAGGCCATGAGTCCAATTCGCCAGCACCGCTTGGCGGACAGGCAACATCGACTGGTATAGCACGGATTCGGCCAGAAGTGATTGCGGCGACCAAGCTCCAACGGCAGCGAAAAAAGTCGAACCAATGGTGGCTAAGGCCAATCCCCATGCAAGCCAAACTATTCGGCGGCTCGGCTTATGCGGCTCCGACTCCGTAGGTTCCGGTGGCAAAAACTCAGCCGGCTTGGCTACGAACTGTTCGCCACTAAACCGACCTACTTTACGACTTTCCACATTATGATCCTCTAAGCGATAGCATTGGTGATCCCAAAGCTCAAGAAATTCTAGCCGAAGTCGCGTTGCTGCCGACCCGGGTAGAGCTGCTTCCTGCTTAGATGTGCAAACTCTTGCTGCGAAGTAGCCATCCGCTGCCAAGTTTTAAAGTTGCGCCATATGAATGCTGCGTCAAGAATCGTGCTCGTGCTCAATGAAATGGTGCCCGTAATCGTACTCGAAAGCCGGGATTCGAGCACGAGCACCGTCTTCGACTGAGCACGAGTACGAAAATCCGAAGAACGACGCGTCCATGCAAAGCAATTAACGGGAAAGCGATGTGATCAGTTTTTGGCCTAACGTAGTTCGCTTTAGAATGGCTTTGACAATGAAATAGGCCGTTAATCCCATGACCGCGCCGATAGCGTCAGCGACAAAGTCTCCCAAACTACAGTTGCGTCCAGGGATGAAACTTTGAGTCAATTCATCGATTAACGCGTAGCCAATGATCAAACCCAAAGTCCAAATCGCTTGCATGTGGGATCGACCCTCACGCGTAGGAAGGGCCCAAGCCACGAGAAACGCTAGACCTCCGAAAGCGCCAAAATGGAGGATCTTGTCGTTACCCATTTTGGGAACCGACGAACCCGGAATATGCGTGCCAATAAAGATTGCAATCCAATAAAGGATCAAACAAACTGAAGCAATTCTCAATGCAGGACCCCATGTAAGAGTGGCTTTTCCCGCCATTCTAGCAAGGATAGATTCACCTCGGACGACGGTCGGTACGAGCCGCGTAACAGTGGCAGTGGTCTCGGAGGTAGTATGCATAAAAACGATTGTCGTTGGAGAAAAAGTGAGCAGCCTTGCTCAAAACTAGGTCACGATTTGCCCATGTAGGGCAGTTTTTTTTGACTCAGGTTCATGGTCGAGACTGAGTTCTCGGTATAGGATGATCGTCCGTAATAACCCAACCTCTGAAGAGGAAAGCTCGCCATGAAACCCTGTCCCACCTTGATTGCCCGCCTAAGCCCAACCTTTCGCTCCGTTCAACAAGTTTTTGTGTCAAAAACGACGCGAACTGCTGGGAAAGCTAGCCTTTCCGCTTTCCACTTCGCGCTGGCCATCCTGATTACCGTTTCTTGCGGGTCGATTTCGCGTGCTCAGGAAACCAAAACTCTTGAAAAGCCCGCACAGAAAAGTGCAGACAAGGAAGCAAAGGCCGACAAAGATGGCTGGATCGCTCTTCTGCCCGAGAAAGGCCTGGAGGGTTGGACGATTACGGACTTTTATGGTCACGGCGAAGTCAAACGTGAAGGCGAGCTATTGGTGCTCGAGCCGGGCAAGCCGCTGACGGGCATTACGACCAAGAAGAAGGACTTTCCAACTACCAACTTCGAAATTGAGTTTGAAGCGCAGCGAACCAAGGGCAACGATTTTCTATGTGGGCTCACCTTTCCTGTTGGCAAGGGCTTTGCCTCTTTCATCGGCGGTGGCTGGGGCGGTGGCTTAGTGGGTCTTTCCAGCGTCGACGGTTCTGATGCTTCGGAGAACAGTTACTCAAGCCATGTCGATTTCAAGAATGACCAGTGGTACAAATTTCGCATTTTGGTTGACGACGAATTTGTGCGCGGATTTGTAGACAAGAAGGAGGCCTTCGCCGTTGAACGCGAAGGCCATGAGTTCTCGACTCGCATTGAGGTCTACGCCTCGCAGCCTTTGGGATTGTGCGTTTTCGCCTCGCGCGTCGAAGTCAAGAACTTTCGATGGCGGCCCATCAAAGCTGATTCGAAGTAGTTTCCGTAGCTCATTTCAACTAGCTAATTTCACACGGCACTGTGAGCCTTCGTTTTAGAAGTCGACTCTGTTTAGCCTACGAAAGCGAACTTACGTGATATCGCCTTACGATAACGCCCCAGACGATCAAGAAGTGCCAGACGATATCGAAGCGTTTGACGAGGCTGATTATGAGGATCAAGTTTTTCAGTCGAGCATTATCGACTGGGATCAAAAGTATATGCGTCAAGCATTGATGCTGGCCGAACAAGCGATGCAAGACGATGAAGTCCCAGTCGGTGCCATCGTTACTCACAAAAACAAGGTCATCGGTTCAGGGTGGAATCAACGCGAGAGCTTGCAGGATCCGACGGCGCATGCTGAGATGATTGCGATTACTCAAGCGGCTGCGTCAATCTCTAGTTGGCGACTTCAAGAATGTACGCTTTACGTAACACTGGAACCTTGTCCAATGTGCGCTGGAGCAATCCTGCAGTCTCGTATGGCTCGAGTTGTTTACGGTGCTGCAGACCCCAAGGCTGGAGCCGTAGATTCTCTGTTTCGATTGTTAGATGACACGCGGCTAAATAATCGATGACAAGTTACCTCAGGCGTAATGGCTGAAGAGTGCGGGAGAATTCTCTCGCACTTCTTTCAAATCAAACGCCAGCAAGGAAAAAAGTAGAAGTGTCAGAACTGGAAGAAACCCCAACCATCGATCCCACCATGTTGATCCGCCTGCGAATGAAGGCGTGTCGACTGGATCGTTCGTTTAGCGATCGCCCGGAAGCTTTACCAGACGAAGCGATTGTGCCCTGTTTGAGCAGCGAGCTTGCAGGTGTACCAAAGTTCGCACAAGTTCGCGTGGCAATTGGCAAGAATGCCCTTTTCTTTCAAGCCGACGTGCAAGGCAAGAAGCAATTGCCTTGGTGCCGCGACTCTCGCTTGGAAGATAGCGATGGACTTCACATCTGGATCGATACTCGCCATTCGCGCGATGTGCATCGAGCCACCAAGTTTTGCAGTCGCTTTGGTTTCTTGCCAATGGGACGTGGCCCCAAAGCCGACTTGCCCTACGCTGGATGGGCTCCGATCAATCGAGCTCGCGAGTCCTCGCCTCAACCACCCGACGACCAACTGGCCATTCGCGCGAGAATCGCAGATGGTCGCTATCGCTTAATCGCCGCGGTTCATTTCGAAGCGCTTCACGGTATTGATCCGATCGACTTTCCCGTTGTCGGCTTTTACTTTTGCATCCTTGACCGCGAGCTAGGCTACCAAAGCCTTACTCTCCAGCCCGACATCTCCACGATTGACAACCCAAGCTTGTGGTCTGAGATGATTGTTGCATAGCGATCGTAAGTCGCATTACTGTTCAGACTGTGATTCGAGCAATTCGCGAAGTCGAAGGCGAAGATGCTCCTGGTCCATTAATCCGTCAATGAAGTGAGTTGCAGCTCGACGCTTTTGTTCCATCGATGCCTGCGCCGCTTCACGATCTTGCCATTGCTGGCGAGTCCAACCGCGCCCCAGGGCTCGCTGCATACGAACCTCGTCGGGTGTGTCGATGAAGAGGATGTAGTCGCACAGATTGACCCAACCTGCTTCGACCAACAACGGCGCATCGACGATGATCGCGCGAGGCGGAGTAGGGGAGGACCTTAGCTGTTCAATCTTCTGCTCGGCCAATTTGCGAATTTCCGGATGCACGATGCGCTCAAGCTTGCGACGATTGGCGAGAGCTTCATCGTTATCCCCAAAGACAACTGCTGCCAGTCGCTTGCGATCAATGGTCCCTTCGGCAGCGAGGATCGACGGCCCAAAGGTTTGCCTCAGTCTCTGGATTACTTCAGGCACATGAAGAACATCATGCCCCAGTTGATCGGCATTCACTGAGACGCAGCCCAGCGACTCCAAACACGACGCCACGAAGCTTTTGCCCGAAGCTATCCCGCCAGTGATTCCAATGATCGGCGGCTTGCGTGGCTCGACTACGATTGAATCACCCATATTCGAAGTTGCAATGTGAGTTTCGTGAGAAGTTACTTGTTCAGCATTACGTGCTGCCGTATGCTAGCGCTCTGGTCATCATATTCTAACGCTCCAACCTGACGGCAAGTCGACCATGCAACAGCTACAACAAAAATTTATTGCAATCATCGTCCTACTGAGCTTCACTACGATTGCAACGGCGCAGTTTCGTGCGGGAGCGGCGAAGCAGTCCATTCAACCCAAGTTGCCTGTGCCGATCTCAGGTGGCATGGGAACACCTTCGATGGCTTCCGAAGCCAATGGAGAATTAACTGCTCGAGCCATTGCAGTCAGCGATGGCAAGACGACCGTGGCCATTTGCTCCGTCGATGCGTTGGGGTTTCCTTCGATTTTGTGTGATCGAGTGCGTGCGAAACTCAAAAGCATTTCGGCTGACAATGTGTTGATCGGTGCCACACACACTCATAGCGCTCCCGACTGTTACGCGTTTCCTGATGGCAAAGGTGGTCACACCGGCGATTTGAAGCATATTGATTTCGTTGTCGATCAAACGGCTGCGGCTATACAAGGAGCTCTCGATTCGATGAAGCCCGCCTCACTTAAGACCGCGTCGGGAATTGCTGAGGGCAAGATCGCTTACAACTATTATGCTCCAGCATTGTACGATCAGCGCATGGGCGTACTTCAAGCAAGCGATGCAGCGGGTAAGCCGATCTTCACTTTGGTTAACTATGCAATGCATCCTGAAGTACTGGGAAGCGATCGCGGCATCGTCAGCCCCGATGCGATTGGTCCATTATGCGAGAAACTGGAATCTGATTTTGGCGGCATGGGCATCTTCATGAACAGCGCTCAGGGCGGAATGGTCACTGCAGACAATCGCAATCTCGATCAGCTTCGCGATCCATTGAAAGCAGTATGGAATGACGAACGAAGTTGGGAAGAGTGTTTGCGCATTGGACAATTGATGGCTAGTGAAGCTTCAAGACTTTTGACCACAGCCAAGGCACAAACGAATCCGCAAGTTGTCTGTCAGGTTCGTCGAGTTCCGTTTCCAATCGATTCCGACATCCTTTGGCAAGTCTTCACACACTCGCCGTTGGGCTACAAAGCTAACCCTCAAGAACGTGAGCTCGTGGTTCCGTTGAACTTAGTCAACATTGGTGATTGTCAAATTGCGACTATTCCTGGTGAGGCACTTCCGAACATTGGCTTCTACTTGAAGCGAAAGATGAACGGCAAGCATCAATTCCTTTTTGGTCTCACCAATGATGCATTCGGTTACATTTTAACCAAAGTCGACTTTCAGAGCTTCCCGCGATACGAGTACGTCTCGCGCGTCAGCTTAGGAGAAATGACCGGCGAGATCTTGATTGAGAACATCGTCGACATGGTTGAGAAAGCCCCCACTCCAGACAAGCTTAACTAAGGCCTGGTGCGCGGGCGTCCCGGTTCGGTGCGCGGGGCTCTTTTCGGTGGGGTTTCGGTGCGCGGGCGTCCCGCCCGCTTCTTCTTATCTTTTACTTCGAGCCAACAGCAACCGCGTGTTTCCCCCGGTTAGCTGTACTCCGCGGACGGGACGTCCGCGTACCATTCGTCAGCAAACCGCGACTAGTTCCGCGCCGATTGTGGCCCATCTAACTGCAACGAGATGTGATTGGCGGCAACTTTGTTGACGTATTCCATGCCTAACTTGGGGAGAGTTAATATGTCGAAATCTATCGTTTGGTTGATGCGGTCAATGATTGCTTTAGGAATTTGTTGCGGCCTTTTGGCCCTGGCGTATTCCGAGTTTGCTCAAAAGGGCGAGTCTTCCACAGATTCTCAATTGGTCGTTTCGCGCCCCTACAGTTTGGACGAACATCTGCCCAATCCCGTTCAGAAATCGGAAATGCAACTGCGTCCGGCGATCGGTTTGCTTGGAGAAGAAGCCATTTAGACCGCGACCCAAACCGCGAGCCTCATCAACGGATCGATTCCTACAGGACAGGAATTCTGTCGAATTCTACTACGTAGACCAACTCGATTGATCTGGTCAGAAATCAACCCCAATAGCAGTCCCACGATTCGACTTGGGCAAGTATGATGATGTCTCACTTTTTGGGCTCATCGTTCCAGGTTGAATTCCAATGATCCAACGTCGAAAATTCCTCGCGCAAACTGCGTTCCTAGCCACTGGTCTTATGGCCAGCTCAACTCAATCACTTCGCGCGATGGATCCCATCCCGCGGAAAAAGCCAGCTCGCCTGCGGTTGAGCCTAGCTGCCTATTCCATGCGCAAGTATTTGGCGGCGAAGGGCCAAGACAAGAAAATGGACCTCTTCGAATTCGTCGAATTCGCGCAGCAATTGGGTATCACTGGAGTTGAACTAACTTCGTACTATTTCCCAGAAAAGGTAACCAGCGAGTATCTGGCAAAGTTGAAACTACACTGCCACATTTTGGGAGTGACGATTTCCGGTGGCGCAGTTCGCAACGACTTTTGCAGCAATGATCCTGCGAAGAGTGAGAGAGACTTGGAACACACGCGACAGTGGGTGGACTATTACGCCCAGCTTGGTGCTCCAGTAATCCGAATTTTTGCCGGCGACCAACCCAAAGGCGAAGATCCCAAGGTGACTCTGGCTCGATGCGCTCAGCATTGCGAAACCGCTTGTCGTTATGCAGCAGAAAAAGGCGTGACTCTGGCTCTGGAAAATCATGGTGGCGTGACAGCCAAAGCCGAAGGCCTGCTTGAGATTGTTAAGCAGGTGAACACGCCGGCGTTTGGAGTCAACTTTGATTCGGGCAATTTTCACAATCCACCAGATCCCTATGCCGAGCTTGAAATGATCGCACCCTACGCGGTCAACGCTCAGATCAAGGTCGATATGCAGGTTGCCGGAAAGCGGAGCGACGCCGATCTAGAGAGAATTGTGCGCATCCTCCGCAATGTCAATTACAGCGGTTGGGTAGCTCTGGAGTACGAGTCGGCCGACGAGCCGATGGAAGCGATTCCCAAGTGGATCGACAAACTCAAGCCGCTGATGGACGGATAGTCGATGAACATGCAACTGAACATTATTCCTAGCGAATCATCGAAACCTGCTAAGCCATCTCTTCATGATTGGGAAGCAGTTGAGGCTTTTCGAAAAAAGTATCGCATCGATCCCGCGATGGTTCGTAAATTTCGGCACCTCGTTTACAACCAACATCGCCAAATCGATTCGGCGATGTCGGTTTGGGGGCAAGAACGACATCAAGCGATTGTTCGTGAACATTTTGATCTAGAAGTCATGCGTGTGCTCCAGCGGCATGACTCGACTGTCGATCCATCGTTCAAGCTTCTGCTAGAGACCATTGATCAACACCGCGTTGAGACTGTTTTGATTCGATGTGGAGAGTCGCGAGCTTCGGTATGCGTTTCAACTCAAGTCGGTTGCCAAGCTGGCTGTCCTTTTTGTGCTACTGCGCGAATGGGATTGCACCGCAACCTGAAAGCTCCAGAGATCATTCAGCAGGTCCTTTTGGCTGCGCAGATCACCCGAGCCGATCAACGGCCTCTAAGAAACGTTGTGTTCATGGGAATGGGTGAACCACTACACAACGAGGAAAATTTGTACGAGGCGATTCGATTCCTCAACCATCACCATACCTTCAACATGCCACTGCGAAGAATTAGTGTATCTACAGTGGGTGTACCTGATGCGATGATTCGACTGATCGACACGTTCCCCGGTCTGCAAATGGCTTTTAGTCTGCATAGTGCCCGACCGGAATTGCGAGGCCGAATTGTTCCTTGGTCACGACGATATAGCTGGGAGGAAACTCAAGAAGCTCTGCGGTACGTGGCTACCAAGCCCAAGACGCATAGACATCAAGGTCCGGTCATGATTGAACACATCATGATTGACGGCGTGAACGATACAGATGAAGATGCCGACGCGCTGATCGAGTACCTAAAGGGCATGTACGTGATGATCAATCTAATTCCGTACAACTCGAATTCGTTCGTGCAGAACTGGCATCCAACCTCACGAGAGCGCCGGAGTGAATTTGCTAATCGACTTCGCAATGCAGGAATCTACACTACGATTCGCTACTCAATGGGCTCGGATGTTCAAGCTGCTTGCGGCCAATTGGTGGTCAAGCAAGACTCGTCACAAACATCACTGAAGAAGCCTGCCAGCGTCTAGACTGGCAAAGCTATTGAACTTCGTCAAAGCTCGCATCTCGACTTTCGTCCGAGGTGGGCTTCATGAACTGAAGTCGAAATTTATCTGCCACCAAGAAGACGCCAGCCACCACCGCGCCGCCTAGGTAACCGAACAGCGGTCCGAGGAAAATTGAAACACAAAGAGTGAAGAACAGTCCTTCAAACCCAACTCTTCCGGCAATTGTCATCTGTATCCAAGAGATCAAGTTAAATGCAACTGGCCCACTTACTAGGGATGCAAGACGAGGATTGTTCGAGCCGAACAACCACATCTGCGAGATTCCCACGATTGTTACAAAGCCGCTGATCACGAAGGTAAGATCGGTTGCAGATGCATCCAAGGCCGGCGCGAGCAATCCAAGCAACGCGAAGAGAACTGCAAAGAACAGCGTGATTGCTAGAAGCGTGAAGAGGTCGAATACGCGGGGAGCCCCATAGGCTTTGTTTGAACCATCCCCATAGGTTAGCTTCTTCAGATCTTTCCAAAAATCAACGTCACTGACTACATTGCTTAGGGGCGGGGCAGCGTGAGGAGCGTAGCGATTGGCGTCGAGCTGCAAATTCCAAGGCAATTGCGGAGGCAAGGATCGATCAACAGAACTCTGATCTTCGCCACCAACGCTCGCTTTTTCGGATCTGTCATCGTCGCTCATGGTCGTGCCCTCTCCATAAGTTCATGATCTGCGATGGACTAATAGAAATCAAGCGTTAGATACGCCTTAAAGCAACGAAAGTCCTACTCTTCAAATCTTATCGTCGAGTAGTAATAGAAGTTGGTCTTCCAAGCCTGACTGCCCGACTTAATCATCATCGGCAGGCGGAACGAATTTTGGTGCAGATGGAGAACGCTTACTGGGCTCGTCTTCCGTAGGCGTGAACAACGGCTTGGAGGGCGCGGACGTATCTGGTTTGTCCCAATCGCGGAACTCTCGCTGGATATCGTCAATACGCCTACGAATATCGCGATAACCACGACCAAAATTGCGAGCTACGTCAGGTAGTCGACTACCAAACAACATCAGTGCGATGATCCCAAATAGGAACATCTCCGTATAGCCCAAGCCGGAAAACATGTTAGTCGCCTAGCATTGCAGAATTGAAGCAAATCGATCACATCGCGGTAACGACTTGACTATGAATTGCTCTTATCTTCGGGCTTTTCGTCCTGAACGGGGGCAACAGGATCCTTCAAACCAGCCTTAAATTCATTCGCGCTACGACCAAGGCTGCGCATGAGGCTGGGAAGTCGTGAACTGCCGAAAATGACCAATACGATCAAACCGAAGATGATTAGCTCAGTTGTACCTAGTCCAAACATGTGTCACATCACTTGGAATGGGGAGACTTAGACAGAGAAGCTGTCTCAAGTTGCTGAAGTTGGCGAAAGCGGGTCAAACTTCACAACGCGTGAAATCTGCCAGAACCAAATCTTCGGCGTTATCAATAGGAGGGTGCGACTTCGATTGTCGCTAAGCTTCATTCTAGAAAGAGAAGTTCATTTGGTCAAATGTAGACAGCGGCAGAATCACGACTTGTTGGCAATCAGCGAGTTAGCTCAACAAAAAAAGCTACCCGATCAACTCGGATAGCTCTTTGAAACGCTTTATGTTTTGGGAAAGTCTTACTCGCCAGCAGGATTCAGGGAATCACTTACCGATGGAGCAGTTGCTTGCTTTTCTTTGAAGAATCGTTCGATAGTGCCAGAGACTTGGAATGCATTCTGCAACTCGGCTGAATTGAAGAATGGAATGTTTCCGGTGTACTTTGATTCAACGCGGTTCTTGTGGGAAAGCTCTTCCCAGCTCAGTCCGTTGGCCATGTGCCATGCAGCAGCTTGGGCAGTGTTCTGAGGCAACTTGCCTTGACCAAGCAGCGAGCACAATTCGGCTACGCGAGGATCACCATTGATTTGTTCAATTGGAACGATCTTGTATTCCATGTGAGGATTAGGATCTTTCTTACCGTGCTCTAGGCAAACGCAAGGAACAGTGAGCTTGGTTTCTTTGTCAGTGGCAACTCGGAACATACCACCACCCATGCCACCCATGCCGCCGCCGCCCATGCCGCCGCCCATTCCGCCCATGCCGCCGCCCATTCCACCCATGCCACCGCCACCCATTCCACC
>CAUJKA010000304.1 GCA_963204965.1 Planctomycetota bacterium
ACCGCTTCGTGCTGAGTCCATCCGGTATTGGCATCTGCGACCAAGCGATCCGAGGGCTGTATGATCGAACGCGCAGCATGAATTCGCTGGATATCTTCGTCAGGATTGCCACCGACTTTCAGTTGAAAGCGAGTGTAGCCCTGCTCGCGATAGCTGGCCACGTTCGCAGCCATTTCATCCGGCGGCGTTTGTGAGATGGCTCGATAAAGCCGGATGCTCTCTCCGTACCTTCCACCCAACAAAACGCAAACTGGCAAGTTCGTTGCTTTGCCTAAGATGTCCCAGCAGGCGATATCGATTCCAGACTTCACATAAGGATGTCCCTTGAGCGCTGCATCCATGCGGTGATTCAGTTTGGCCAGCTCGCGTGGATCATAGCCAATCAAATGCGGAGCCAACTCGCGCAATCCGGCTCGAACACCTTCAGCGTATGCCGGAAGATAGAATGGCCCCAATGGGCAGACTTCGCCATAGCCAACAAGACCGCACTCTGTTTCCACGCCGACGATCGTACTATCGAAGACATTGACCGATTTGCCTCCTGACCATTTGTAGGAACCTTCAACCAACGGCAGGTCAACGCGATGCGCAAAAATTCTAGCTATCTTCATTCGACTAAACTTTCCAAAGGATTTCGCTCTAGGATTCTCTAGCCTCGGTCAACGCCGAGTTGTTTTGTATTTAGTTGCGTTCATCGATCCAACGCTTTGACTTGGCTTCGCTTCTGGGCAGCGAGCCCGATGTAACGGGTTGCACGATAATTCGCAAGCCGGTCTTAAGTAGCAGTAGTTTTTCAAGTTGTACACAGTCGTCGCCGTTTGCCTCGACCATCAGACTCAATTGATCCAAGTGACCCTGACGAGTCACATGAACTTGATACTCGCCGATGGACTCCACCGAACGAACCAGCTTTTCGATACTCGATGGAAAGATATTGACTCCACGGATCGTAACCATATCGTCCGCGCGGCCCATCGCTCCTTCGGGCAGCCAAGTAAAGTTATAGCAATCGCTCTGTGGACTACTTTCCGACATGCGAACGATATCGCCTGTTCGATAGCGTATCACGGGTGCTCCGAAGCGTCCCAACGAGGTGAGTACCAACTCGCCGATTTTGTCATCAGTCTGGTCATGACTTAGCGCAGGGTTTGTTTCCGCGGAATTCGACGCAGTTGAATCTATCGGTAGGAGTTCGGCGATGAAGCTGGTTTCGATGATGTGCAAGCCGCATCGGTCTGGCCAGCCGAATCCCCACGGACCAACTTCGGTGGCTCCTGCGTGATCAATGACATCTGCGTTCCATGCTTGGCTTATGCGTTGACGAACCTCAGGAACGCTTCCACCTGACTCGCCTGCCACGATCAAGCAACGGACGGGTAGATCGCCCAGCGGAAAGTTCTCAGCCTGAGCGACTTCGGCCAAATGCAAAGCATAGGTTGGCGTGCTACAGACAACAGTGGCCGCAGATGCGCGCATGAATTCGAGTCTCGCTAACGTCGATAGTCCACCACCTGGGATGACCATCGCGCCACGATCTTCGCAGGCTTGATGAGCACTCCAAAATCCGATGAAGGGGCCAAACGAGAAAGCTAGAAAGACTCGATCCTGCGAGTTCACCCCAGCGGCTTGCAAGACGTGTTGCCACGTGTCGGCCCACCAATGCCAATCATCGGCCGTATCCAGAATCATCAAGGGTTGCCCGCGAGTCCCGCTAGTGCGATGCAGACGAGAATACTGACTGGCTTCAAATGTCTGATGTTGGCTGATGCCCGTGGCAAGGCTGCTTTCGCTGAGTTCAGCTTTGGTCGTTAGCGGCCATTGCTTGAGCTGTTCCAAGTCCGTCAGTCGCTCGCGGACATCGATCCCCGCGGCAGCAAACTTTTGAGCATAGAACTTGTTCGCCGGCAGGATGATATCAAGCTGGCGATTGAACTGGTCGAGTTGCCACTGCAGGATCTGCGGACGAGTCCACTGCCAAGCTTCTGTCGGTTCGGGTAAACAGCGAGTATTGCTTGGCATCGACCTATAAGTCTAACGAGTCTAGTTGATCGAGCAGTTGATCCAGATTGTCGGATGGGCGTTGCGGCTTCGGAGCGACGGGTTCCACATTAGAAGTTTGAGTATTCGTTGTCGCTTGAGTTTCGAACTCAGTCGATCCCACCGCCGCGCGACCAGCCAACAACAGTTGCTCATCGCGTTCACGAGCGGCAACGATGGCTGCATCTTCATTGGTTTCCGGTGCACCGAACAGCTTGGACAGATCGATCTTCATACTGCCTGCGTCGACGGGTGCCCCAGCAATGGCAGGAGTCTTGTGCTGCGGGAACATGATCGCATTTTGCGGACAGACTCGACTGCACGCCGGACATCCCTTACGGCAGTTGTCGGCCTGTTCGACTACGATCGTCTCGTTGCCATCGACACCGTAAACTCCGAACAAACAGAAGTCGATACATTCCATGCAGTTGGTACAACGACTGAAGTCGATCACGGGGTACCATCGTCTACCTGGTGTATCTTCGACGGTGGTGATGGGCAGGTGTGAGCTACCGATGTACGTGTCGTTGGTTGGATTCGCCGCTCGCTCCAACATCTCCAGGGTCAGGGGAGTTGCTTTTGGCGGTTGGACCAGCTCGGCAATCCGAGCAATCTCATCGGCAAACTCTTGCGCTTTACTACTGGCTCGCAAGTCGATACAGAAGACAGGACGATCGGGGCGAGGCTGCGCGTGAATCACGACCTCTTCGTTAGTCTCGTCGGAGTCCTTTTCAGTCGCGTCTTCATCTTCGTCCTCTTCACTGGCCTCTTTCAGAAGGACTTCGCCGACGATACCGCGCACGTCGTTGCGATCGAGTACCCAATGTGTTGCTCGATCGAACAACCAGGCTAGAACAACCAAAGCATGCTTGCGATCGCGCATAGCTTGGTAGGACTTGCTGTTCTTGGTGAGGTCATAGAGATGCGGAATCTGCAGAACCTCGACGCCCGGCATCTTCGCAGCCAGCTCAGCGATCGCCAGTTCGAGTTCCCGCTTTTCAGGATTTCGACTTTGGCCCGCTGAAATCACGACGGTCAGCCAAGTGCGTGACGAGGCACTTCGCGTCGGTTCAAGAGTGTTGATGGGAGAAATCATCGCTGCACTATATCATCTGAAGGTTGGTAATCTGAAAGTTGGCAATCTGAATTTGGATCAGGTGGAGTCGATCGGGGGGCGAGTCGACCAAGCCTTGTAATGTGAGCCCCGCAATGTAGGCCCCGGATTATGTGCCGCCGATCGGCTCCTATTATCGACGACGTTCCGCGTTCTGCTACGGGTTCTGCCATGGTAAACCCAATTTCCAAGAACTTTTGCGGCTGAACTTGCAATATCGTGACCTAATCCACATCCAGATAGTGCAGCTTATGGTTGGCAAAGTACTCGATCAACCGCTGGTCGGACTCCGGCGAGATCGATCGAGCCCACACGACTTCGGCTTGATCAATGTCCGCTTGGTTGTAAACCCATTCCTCATGCGGGTTATGCCTTTCCGAATATCGCACCACTACCAAGTCCTTGCCGGGTTGTTGGGAGAGCTCGACTTGCATCTGTTGTCGACGCAGTGCCCAAGGAATCTCGTTGGCTTGGTAGTCTCTGCGAGCGAGCGTCCAACAATGAGACGAAAACAGAGCAATCGTAAAGCCCAACAAGCCGTATTGAATCGTCACCATAGAACGTCGTCGTAGCCATTCCAGCATTGCAATCAAACCAGCTAACGTCAGAGCGATCAATAGTGGTGCAACCGGCGCAGCGTAATGAGTCAATGTCCACGGCGTAGCTGCGGCAGCAAATAGAGTAGGAGCGGCAATTAACAAAGCGATTCGAGTCCGCTTGTGCGTGAGCAAGAACGGCAGAGCGAGCACGATCAAGAACTCACAGCCGCCACAAAACAGGTGAACCACATCCAGCAGCGCCTTGGACTTCTCCACCACCATCGAAGCCAGCGAACCGAACTTCTCTTGGATTTCGCGATCTTCACCGCTGTAGTACTTCTCAAAGATCACGTGGTTATACGCAGGCGGATTAGACTTAGCCCGTTGCCATAGAAACAGCGGCGTTTGACCATACTGCGACTCGTACAGTTGATAGGGCAGCGTTGACACACTGCCTGTAACACGGTGGTTGTTGTAGAGCATCCACGCTCCACCACATATCAAGATCGCACCGACTGGCACGATCAGCTTGGTAACCAATTGTTTCCACTGACCGCTAACTTGGATCGCCGGTGGAACGACCTTCAGTAGCAGTGCAATCGTCACGCAAACTGTGAGCACAAATCCTTCGAAGGGCCGGCTGATAGCTAAGATCAGGATGCCAACCGACGCAGCCATCGACCAACTCACACGAACGCGTCGTAGTGATCGAATCAATGCGCCCAGGAGAAGACAGGCTCCGAAGAAGGCGATGGCGCCGCCCATGTAGCTGTGTCCCCACTTGAGCTGCAAAGCCGGATTCAACACCGCCACGCACCAAACGAGCCACCAATAACGCTTAGGCAGCCAACCGATTAACATCCAAACTAAACCGGCGGAAGCTAGTGACGTGGAAAGGCATACACCCAAGTGCGCTGATACGATAATCTTGCCGAGTGCCAGCAGCAGGGATTGCGCTGGCGGGTATTTCGGCATGTAGCTCGGCTGCGATAGAACATGAAAGCTCTCGAAGTGCTGCCACAACGGATGCGTAGGATTGGTTAGTCTGCCAGATGCATAAGTGTCAGCACCTAACAGATATGCGAACTCGTCATGCACGCGCGGAACGGGAACTCCCATCACCAGCGTAATCAAGCCTGCGATACAAAACGAAGCCAGCCAAGCCGAGGCGACCAACTTGACCGGATTGCGAAAGGCTTGCTTGATCTGAGGCGCTCGAGCCCACATGACTTAGCTCTCGGACCGCCGCGCGAGTCGCAGTACGCCAAGGAAGAAGCTGGAGACCATCGTTTGAAATCCGATTGCCGTAGCCGTCATCGCGGGGATCACCAAACGCATCATCGAAGCATAGTCCAACTGCCCGAAGTTAGCGAGTCGCCAGGAATCTACGGCGATCACTAGCATCGAAACTCCGGCAATCAATAAGAGCGATCCGTAGACCAATCCTCGCTCGAGCGTGAACCAGTTCGTGTATCGATCCAGCGATCGTTTCGCAGGCATCAAGCCTTGCTGGACAGCAAAGATCTTACTGAAGATTGCGAACTGCACTGTTTGATATCCCATCAGCAGTGCCAACGTCCCAAACAACAGTGTGTGTGCATCGAAGGTTGCGCCGAACAATGTCGTCGCAGGCATCGCTAGCGCGTAAGCCACTAAGCCTAAGATCATCAGCGCTAATCCTGGCACCAGAAAAAGATAACGTGGGCTGTAGACCAAGAAGAATCGCAGTGTCCGCCAACCATCGCGAATTGTCCGCAGATGAGGCGCGTGAGCCTTGCGTCCGTCGGGATGCAGCGTGATGGGCACCTCGGCGATCGATGCTCCAAATAGGCTTGACTTAATGATCATCTCGGTGGCAAACTCCATACCACAACACTGTAGATCAAGCGTCTGGTAGAACTCGCGACTGAATCCCCGCATCCCACAATAGACATCGTTGATCGGCGCGCGAAACATTCGCTTGACCATTGCCGAGAACATCGGGTTGCCAATCCAGCGATGCGAAAACGGCATGGCTCCCGGTAGAACTTGCCCACCACCGCTTGGCAAGCGACAACCTTGTACCAATTGACTTCCTTCGCGTAACTGCGAGACGAACTTGGGGATCTCCAAAAAGTCGTAACTATCATCGGCATCGCCCATGATGACATACTTGCCTCGCGCGGCAGCTATACCGCCTCGCAGAGCATTGCCGTATCCTTTAGCAGAAACATGCACGACACGAGCACCCAGAGACTGAGCGATCTCGATCGACCCGTCAGTACTGCCGTTGTCAGCGATGAGGATCTCGGCGCAATATCCATGTTGCTGGATGACCTGTTGGCATTTCTTGATACACGTCGCCAGCGTATCAGCCTCGTTTAAACACGGCATGACGATCGAGAGTTCTATGACCTCTTGATCGAGATTCGATTCGACCAGCGATGAAAGCTGGTGAAGCCCCGATTCGATTGCGGCAGTCGAGCGTACTGAATTCGATGTATTGGACGTACCCAGGGAAGGCTTTTCAGTATGGCTTCGCACTGCTTGCTCATTCGATGAAGTGGTTGAAGGCATGAATACAAATCCAAGGAGTCGCTTGAGCCGGTCACAACGTTTAGAGAACATGCCGCCGGGTTAGTGCGAGTCAATCGCGAGCGCCGTCCAGCGGTCGGAAGAATCGACAAGCACTTGGGGGATACACCTTGCTGCCGCTATATCCGCTTTAATCGGCAGACTCGACTCGCGTTGTCCACTTCAAGTCATCGGCCCCGAGATGCGGAAGCTGAGCTTGGTTGCAAGGAAAACCGGCGAAAAAGCGAGAAATTTCCAGCGTTCGACAAAGCTAGATTTGGCTAGCAAAGCCGTCTTACCCTTGCCTATTGAAAAGAGGCAACTTGCGCAAATCTTGGTAAGATGGAGAACTACAGTTTCTGAATCAAATCCGAATGACTCTCCAGCGGAAAAACATGTTCGAACAAGATCGTTGGAGACAACTTCTGTTGCCAAAGCGTGAACGCTTGAGACGGTTAAGCTCGGTTGTAGTGTCGTTCGTATTTTTGACGCTGGGGGTCATCTTCCCTGTCTTCATTTCCGAGGCTTCAACGACAAGTAATGACGATTCGAAAGCGTCCCTATTCGTCACGTCACCGACGGTTCGTCCCAATCCGGTCAAACGCGCACCACTGATCTGCATAGTCGATTTCGAAACAAAGAAGCCAATGCGTTGCATGGTCGACATTTCGGATGGCTCACGGCAGTGGCAACAATCGGCTGAGAATTTTGCTACGTCGCACTCCATCGTCGTGATGGGCTTAGTCGCTGACCGTGTTCATGAAATTCGGTTAACGCTCAAGTCACAAGGCGGTGATGAAGAGTCTTTTGGACCATTGGAGTTTACGACTCAACCGCTTCCCGCCAATTTTCCGCCTCTACAAACTCTGATCGCTCAACCCGATCGGATGGAGCCAGGCGTACGCTTGTTTGCAGTCAACAATTGGACTGACGACGTGAGTCTTCTGGACTATGGTTTCCTTATAGCCGTCGATACCTCTGGGCAAGTTGTATGGTACTGCGAAACGGGAGATCGCATCGCTGATGTCAAGCTGCTCAAGAATGGAAATCTAATCTACCAACATGGCAGCTATCGATATCTCTACGAGATCGACATGCTCGGTCGCGATCATCGCAGTTGGTATGCTGCTCGTAGCGTGGATCCGCCCAATGCTAAATCGATACCGGTTCAAGTCGACACAATACACCATGATTTAGTCGAACTGCCCAATGGTAACTTTCTCGCGTTGGCCACCGAGCTTCGCAAGTTTGAGCGTTATCCGAAAGATGAATTTGATCCAGCTACGACGTTTCGACCGGCTTGGGCGGTCTGCGATGAAGTGGTCGAATTTCAACCCGATTCCGGAGACATCGTTCAACGACTTTCGCTCACCGATCTTCTGGACACGCAGAGATTCGGTTACTTGTGCAACAACGGCTTTTGGAAAGACAAATACGACGACTTTATCGACACGCCTTGTCGAGACTGGAGCCACGCCAATGCACTTCAGTATTTGCCCGAAGATCAGGCTCTGCTGATTTCGCTTCGCCACCAGGACTGTATCGTCAAGCTCGATTGGCGAGCGAAGAAGCTCAACTGGATACTCGGCGACCCAACGGGTTGGTCTGAAAGCTTTAAGGAACTGTTGCTCAAGCCGTCGAGATCGTTGCGTTGGCCCTATCATCAGCATACCCCACACTTCGCTCGATCAGGGCGACTGCTGATGTTCGACAACAGTAACTACCGAGCGATTCCACCGAATCCCGGCATTAAAGCGACTGAGAATGATAGTCGCATCGTCGCCTTTCAGATCAACGAAGCATCGCGAACGGTCGAACAGGCCTACAGTTATGGTGCAGGGCAGGGCGAGAGGTTCTACAGTCCGTTCTACGGTGAAGCGGAAGAGCTTGCGAAGACTGGTAACCTATTGATTACTGATGGCGGCCATATCGAAACCGATGATGGCCAGCCGTTCGATATGGTGCCTGGTCAGCGGCAATGGGCCAGGATCTTTGAGATCACGAAAGGGAATTCACCAGAAAAGGTCTTCGAGCTTCGATGTGCCAGCCCTCTCGGAAGTCCCAGCGGATGGAGCATCTATCGCGGTGCTCTGTACCCCAGCCTTTACCAGTCGTTCGACATTACATCGCCGTCGAAAATTGCAGGGCCAACCGATTCCCCCGAAGTACACTCGCGAGGCAAAATTCGCAAACGAAACCCACTGGAGCTGTACATCCCGGTCATAGTACCAAGTGGGTGAGTTCCACAACGTACCGCTCAGATGCAAATAGTCGCGGAGGAACAGTCGCCTGCGGCTTGCCGTTAAACGAAAACAAGCCGATTCCACGAGAAAACGACATGTTCGTAAATCGATATTGTCGTTAAACCCCAAGAGTGGGTTATACTTAAACTGTCGCCAAGAGAAGTCTACAAGAACGAGAGTGGCTTTCGAGTCTCATCGCAAATTCACTCCGAAGAGGTTGTAACTATGTCTAAGAATCATCGTCGACATCAATTCGCCAGAACGCTCCTCTTCGGCGCATGCGCGCTGGCATGTCAAACTCCGCTTCATGCGGATCAGTTTCTATTCAAAGACGGTCGAGTGATTACCGGTAAGGTAGTCTCTCAAAAGACGATTCAAATTGCCAATCCTGACCGCAAGTCGGCTCCCACCGACGAAGAGATGATTGTGGAGATCGAGTCCGACGTACAAGTAGCTATCCGCAAGTCAGAGCTTAAGGTGAATGGGCATATTCCCGCGGATAATAGACGCGAAGAGTATGCACTGCGAGCCGCTAAAGCGAAGGATACCGTTGAATCGCAGTTCGAGCTACTTGAGTTTTGCGCTAAGAACAGCTTAGCCGATCTCGTCGAGGCTCACTACTTACGCATCCTTGATCTCGACGCCGATAACGCGCGAGCCCGATCTGGAATCAAACACGTATCGAACAACACGGGAACTTGGGAGCGTGTCGAAGATCGCATGCGAAGGTTGGGCAAGTCCTACGTCAAAGGCAAGTGGGTCTATCCAGAACTGGTTCAAGAGAACGAACAGCAAGAGGAGTACGACAAACGACGTAAGGAGCTATTGAAGGAGCTCAACAACAAACAAAAGGACATTAGTACAATTGATGACCCGCTGTTGGCCGAGGTGATTGCCGACAAGTTGGTGGATAAGACTGGCAACACAACCAAGATCCAAGATCAATTGAAGATCTACTACATCGCACAACTTGGCCGACTAGAAAATCCTTACGCAGGTCGGGCTCTAGGCATTTGTGCCATGGACAACAATCCGCCCGTTCGTAACGCGGCTTTGGATGTGCTCAGCAAGAGTGAAAAACTCCGCATGGCCTCGTTAGGTTATTTGATCACTGGCTTAAAGAGCCCGGACAATGATCGAGTTAACTTTGCTGGCTATGCATTGGGGAAACTCGAAGCGTCCGAAGCAATACTTCCGCTGATTATCGCTCTGGTAACCAAGCACACGACTCAAGTTCAGCAGAACAATACTTACAACCCTGATGCATTTACAGCCGGTGGACCCAAGACACAAACCGTCGAAGCAAAGAACGAGCAAGTCCGCAACGCGCTCGCTCAGATTACCGGCCAAGGTGCACTTGGTTACGACCGAGCTGCTTGGATTGCTTGGTACGCCAGAATCCATGCCAAGCCCGTCGACGACCTCCGCCGAGACTTGTAAGTCGT
>CAUJKA010000305.1 GCA_963204965.1 Planctomycetota bacterium
CAGCTTGATACCAGTACTGATCTCAATCAGCTTGTCACCGTTGATCATGACAAAATCTTCGTCTGGGAAGATCAGCTTGCCTGAAGTTTGCATCCCAGGAATGTTTCCATCAAATAGAGTCTCGCCTGTTGCGACATCCCAAACCATGAGCTTACCCATATTGGCCGCCGCAAATCGTTTACACGAAGGACTGAAGCAGCTATCGATCCAATAGTTCATACCTTTGGCAGACTTCACTGAGGCAGCTTCGTTCTCGTCATCCAAATTCACAAAGCCCACCAAGTCGCCTCCGGCAAAGCCAAAGTACTTGCGATCGGTCGTTAACGCGGGCTTCGCCGCTCCGTGATAACTGAAGCGACGAACTGGCGTCCGCGTTGCAAAATCCCAAATCACAACCTTTCCATTTTGGCTCAACGTCACAAGTCGATCATTGTTAATGAAGGCAGCGAACCGCACAACCTTTTCCTTAGCCGCATCGGTCATAGCATCGTAGGGCGTCCAAATGTCAATGGGAACGATTGTCTTTCCATTGAGTTTGACGGTCCCGATCTGACCTTCGAATTTATCGGTGTCATTACGTACCAAAACTTGCTGGCCGTCATCGTGTATGGCCATAGCAATCCACCTTCCGGGACCGATAGCATTGGACAACACTTTTCCGGATTCAAGATCCACCATGACCATGCGCGTTCTTGCGACATCGCCGGGAGGCGCGATGTGATAGGTAATGACAGCTCGCTTTGCTACTGAGTTAAAGGTGGACTCAACCAGACTCTCGAAGAAGTGACCCTTGCTTGGTAGAGCTAGAGACTTCACTTTAAAGTCACTGGGTTGCTCGGGAATCCGTGGATTCCAATCGGCAATATCGAGGGGCGTCTCGACACAGTCATCCCAAACAACCTTCCACTCCTTGATACCTTCGGATGAGTCGCCGCTGGACTTGCCCTTGGAATCAGCACTTTCAGAACCACTTCCCGATGTACCCTTAGATGTGTTCATAGAGGAATCAGACTCATCGACTTCCTTAAAGGGATTGTCTGGATCTCCTCCCTTTCCTAAAGTTGACATGCGGCCTTCGATATAGCCTTGATCTATAGGGCTTAACTTATCAACAGGAACGGCAACTAGCTTTCCGTCTCGACGCTCCAAATTTGCGTTGCCATCAGTGACTGAGACCAACTTGGCATCGATTTCAAACTTGCCGCTAGCATCTTTCCACTTGCGATATTCCTCACCTAGATTTGGTGAAGCTGTAGCAAGCGATTCCATGGAAACGCAGAGAACCAAAAACGAAAGAAATAGTGAGAGTATTTTTCGAATCGTCATGATAACTATTGAAGTCGTAACAGATTTGGTTGAAGGTTGCGTCTAAAGCTATAGATGGGCACGACGCCATCAGAGCAACTCGATCTCAGTTGTCGAAAATTCTCAACGGTCACTCACACGCTCAACGTTCAAGCGAAGTTGGTGAACATTTGTCGTTTGCAGTTCCGCCGAGAGTTCCACGGGTGAGCGGGACATCGAAAGTTGTTCTAGTTTACCGCTAGATTTGTCGAGCGAAATGCTCCCAAGTAAAGTCTGAAGTGGTGATAACTGTGAAGAATCGCTTGGATTCTTGTTCCAATCGGAAATCACAAACTCCAACTGCAGATCGTTGGCTTCATCAGTCTTCGGAGTCTTCTGCTGAAACTCGGCTGAACGTCTAGCTAAGATCGTCTCCCGCGCACTTCGAGATCCTGAATCGGCGGCAACAAGCTGCAGATCACGTTGATAGCGCGACAAGGAATCGCGATCTAGCTCGCCAAGTGCTGGAAAGATCCACTCGATGATCGGTCCAATTTGCCCTGGGAGATTCGACTGATGGCTACTGCCAAGAACTCCACCTAAAGCACTGACTTTGATACGCCCCGATGGTTCACAGGCTTGAAGCTCACGAAGTTCGAAGTCAAATGGACCCTGTGTTCTTGAATTGCCAAAGTGATCGCCAAAAAACGGAAACGCCATCGGCGGAGCTATGAAGACACCTGGGAAGAACGCTCGTTCCCGCGCCGAAAAATGGAACGGCCCATTTTCAACGATTGCTTGACTTCCAGTAGCTTGACCAATAACTTCAACACCTGCGATGTTGAGATCGGATGTTGAGCTTGAGTTGGCTCTACTATTCGCGCCCGATGATTCGGCCGACCATAGCTCGGGATCGTCACTATTGCGTTGTCGAAACTTATGTTCGATCTGAACCCCATAGTTGAACTCGGCCGCGTCCGCCGAGACCTCAACAGTTTCAAGATCGATAGTTGCCGTGACTTGCATGACGTTTGATTTGGAATAAAGCTCCAGATTGCAGCGGTAACGCAGTGTTTCATCCAGTTTGAAACGATACCGCCAATCGGCATTACTAACTTGTTCTTTGGCGATTGCATCTAAAGCTGGAGAATTCACCTCTGCGCGATTCTCAGACTGCTCTTCAGGGCGAACACTAATCTTCTCAGGCGATTGTTGAGACTCCGTGTTCAGCTTCGGAATAGTCAAACTAGAAGCCGGGGACCCTGTGGAATTCTGGAGATCCAATCCTTCATCTTTCATGGCCAAGGAGCCAAGAGTCGATGAGTTACTTGTAGATGAGTCATTCGATTCAGCTTGATTGTTTGCGGATTCAGGTTTATCAGGGCTGGTCGACTGTGAATTGCCTGGCTGGACTTGCGAACCGGATTGAGCGAGTTGATCTTCGCTGCCACCGTCGGACTTGAGAAATGAACCAACAACGACAACCGTTACTAGAAGGACAGTGCATGCGACGGCAAAAAGTGCTGCCACGAGAAGTCGAGTGTTTTGCTGAACTGTCTTTTGCAATTGCGGCCGTCGAGAAAACGGCTCAAGCAACTTTGGTAGCTCTGATTCGAAGGGTTGCTGAGCGTACGCTAGAGCAACTGTGAATATCTCTAGAAGCGAGCTCGCAGTTGGAATGCGCCGTTGGATATCCTTCTGCATCATCTGGCCCACGATACCGCTAAACCAGAATGGAATCGATGGATTGTACTGCTGAATCGAACGCGGATCTTCCTCGCATAGTCGCCGAATAACTCCGTAAGGTGTTTCGGCGCGAAAGGGCGGATGGCCAGTACAAAGAGCGTACAGCATCGCGCCGAAGCTAAAGATATCTGATCGCGCGTCAACAGGATCGCCCTTTGCCTGTTCTGGCGACATGTAAAGCGGAGTGCCCATGATCAAGCCAGATCGAGTCAAGCTGGCATCGTCGCCGGCTCTTGCCAATCCGAAGTCAGAGATCGTCAGCCGTTGAGATCCGTGTTCCATAAGCACGTTCGCTGGCTTGATATCTCGATGCACCAAGCCTTGTTGATGAGCAGCATCCAGTCCGGCAGCAACTTGTCTTGCGATTCGCAGAATTTCGATCAGATCGAAAGGACCGTTTTGCTTCAGCCGTCTTTCAAGCGACTCGCCACGCACTAGCGGCATAACGAAATACGGGATTCCCTGCCATTGATCGATTGCGTGAATCGCTAAGACGTTTTCGTGAACCACCGAAGCCGCGGCCTGCGCCTCGCGAGCAAATCTCTTACGAGCAGCACCACTGGTCGTGAGATGGTTGCCGAGAACTTTAATCGCGACACTTCGGTGTAGCGATGGATCAAAGCCTTTCAGTACAACTCCCATTCCGCCAATACCAATGATCCCCGAGATCTCATAGGTTCCCAGTCGACCGATAAACGAAGGATCATCGGTCGGAGCGAGCCACTGTCGAATGAACTGAATTGCGGCAGTCTGATCACTATGATTCGGTTGCCCAGCAGACTCGGCATCCGGGGTTGTTGCTGGATTCAGTTCTCGGTTCGGTCCCAGATTCTGATCGCCGCGCGCAGAAGCCAAATCATGAAGCGAAGTGTTGTTTGGTCGTTGGTCACCATCTCCGGCCCGCGCAGAAAGTGCATCTGAACGCTCATAAGGTAGCGGCGAAAAAGAGTCCGAGCCGTCTGAGGTTGGCCGCAGTCCTTCGCCAACATCTTGCCAAAACTCTGGTTCCGCGGTGAGCGTTTCCAGTTGCTTTCGACAATCTTGACAGTGGCTAAGATGCAGCACAACCTCAGACTCTTCGGAGACACTCATTTGGTGGTCGAGCAACCGTTGCAGGCTTTCAACGTTACAGCATCGAGTCTTCACACCAATTGGCTCCCTAATAATTCTCGTTTTGGCTTCATCGTCACCGAGACCGCGAAAGACATTTTAGTCAAATCCTCCGCGCATGGTTCGCATCCCACTAGGACGTTTAACCGTTAGCCGCAGGCGTACGTGGCTTATTGGTCAATCTATGCCCATTTCTCAGAACTCGCCCCCTGTGAACTCGAGAACGCGTACGCCTGCGGCTAACGGTTAAACACTCGCTAACCACAAGCCATCCAACGCCCAAAACCCTCGTCACAAAGGTAATACACGGCCGCTCAGAACATTTGACTCGATTCGTCAAATTCTTCGACTTTTTTCTTGAGGCGTCGAACAATACGACTTCGGGCTGCATAGATCGACCCGACTTCTTTACCCAGCTTAGCAGCCGCCTGTTCGCAGCTCATTCCGTCAATCATTGTGAACCAGAAGGCCTGCCAAGTCTCCTCAGAAAACTCTTGCTTGATCTTGCCTGCTGCCCAATTGAAAACGGCTCGCTTGTATTCGCTTTCGATCACTGCCGAGTCGTCTACAGGATTGGGGACAGACTGCAATCGTTTAATCTGATCCGTATCGCCTGTTCCACAGTCGCTAGGTCGCCGTTGAACCGAATTTATAATTGCATTGCGGGTAACACTGAAGAGCCACGTCCGAAACTTGGATCGTTGGTCATCATGAGGTCGCTGCTTCAACGCCCGCGCGATTGAAATCATGACTTGTTGAACCAAGTCTTGAGCGTCTGCGTCCTGCAATCCGTGTGCGCGAGCCGCATGATAAACGACGGGGCGATAGACCGATTCAAACTCAGTCCAAGCATCTTGGTCCGCCGCATCGGCTAGTCTTGTAATTAAGCTATATCGCGTGTCGGGAATCATAGGTTGCAGACAGAGCCATCCACGTAGAAATCGCACTGACCCGTTCAAAGTTAAGACTAGACTGTTAACTGATCGCAAGGAGATTGGGATCGAGCGAACGTATTAGACTGAGTTATTAGACTAATCTATAGTTCTCCCAAAATCGATCTCAACTCGCCAGAAACGCATCAATCACCTTTTGGCACACTGCCCTACTCCGCTCCTAAAACCCATTGGCGAATAACCATGACGACAAAACAATCTGCCTTAATCCTTTTGTTTTGTGCGATTGGAATTGTACTGTCTTGGATTGGGCCGCGGTTTATTGGCGCTTATCACGATGCGTGGGGGATGTCGATTTTGCGGAGTTCAAGGCCCGCAATCTAATTGACGAGCGGAAGTTGGCCGAACTTCGTCTAGAACCCGGCAAAGAGGACTATTCCATCGAAGGCCGAATCCGAAACTCGAGAGTGTTACGCGAGTATGTTACAGCGCTATCTCTACTATTGATCGTTGTATTCCTGTGCATCGCATCAGTAGCCTTGCTACCCTTACTCGAACGATTTGTGCCAGTATCAGCAGTGATTGATTCGCCGTCGAATTCTGAATGAAAAAGGATAAGTCAACATCCCCTTGATGACTTAGTTAGGCTCAAGACTCGCCCGACGAATCTCCCGCGAGTTGGTAAAAGTTCTCGCGGGAGAATTTGATCACGGGTTAGAACCCAGATTACTTTTTGAGTGACTCAATCTCTTTTTTGGCAGGTGCGTCTTCTTTTTTGGTTTCTTTCGCGGCCACTGCAATTACCATTTTGCCACCTTCATAGACCGACTTGAAGAGCTTGACGTCGCCAACTTGATACTCGACTCGCAGTCTCTTGAAGACGCCCGAAGCTGGATCGCCCAGTGTGTCATTGTCGACGGCAATTTCCAAGCGGTTGTCCTTCACGTGTTTCTTAACGAGGTCAATCACGTCGAAAGTGTCTCCATTGGGAACATCGCCATACTTGGCTGAAAGAATCTTCAACTCGCCAACAAGCTTTGGTTGAGGCAACAACAGCGTCTCGCCCTCTTCGACTGTGGCTTCGAGCGATTTACCACCAAGTTCGTATTTGACACGAAGCTTCTTTTGAACCTGTTCAGCAGGATCCCCGAAAAGATCGTTGCCAACTTCAACCATGAGCTTTCCGCCTTTAAGCAGCTTGGCGACTTTCTCCGTCACTGTCACCTTGTTGCCATCAGGTAGATCGCCATAAACAGCTTCACGGATTACAACTTTATCGTTGGCGGCATCCTGAGCTTGAGTCTTAGTTTGGAGCGTGACCGCACTTAGGCCGAATATGACTGCCAATACAATGGAAGTAGTTCTGAGCATCGGAGATTCTTTCGAAAAGGGATACGGGCGGAACGAAGACGAGAGCGATGATTTTAGTCCCGACGGCATTTCTGCACAACAAGCGTGAACCTGCAAGCCGGTCCATAAGCGCCTACACAATCGTAATTCGTAGCGGATTCACTGGCGAGCGAGGTAGCGTAGGAAAGTGTGACGAGATACGATAGGATGCAAATTCAGATTGGCAGGGGAATCCAGCCACTGATTACATCCGCATCTTGCAAGTCACTAAACTTTGATGGATGAAACTGCATACCAATCAGCAATTAAGTTGCTGTACGATCGAATCAACTACGAACGCAGTAGTCACACACCCTACACGGCGCGAAACTATCGGTTAGATAGGATGCGTCGCTTGCTCGATCGCCTTGGAAATCCACAAGAGAAGTACTCGATTGTTCACATTGCTGGAACCAAAGGCAAAGGCACTACAGCCCATTTGCTTTACGATGCCTTACGCGCCAACGGCCGCAAGGTGGGCTTGTACACATCGCCTCACCTCTTAAAAGTTGAAGAGCGTTTTCAGTTTGACGGGCAGATCTGCTCACCCGCACAGCTCGTTGAGCTAGTCGAAATCGTCATGGAGGCGGAGGCTGCGCTGGATCGTAGCGACTTTGGTCGACCGACCTTTTTCGAAATCACGACAGCCATGGGGCTCCTCCATTTCGCTCGCTCGGGAGCCGATAGTGTGGTGCTAGAGGTTGGCCTTGGCGGACGCCTGGACAGTACGAACGTTTGCAACCCCGTCCTCACGATCATCACTTCAATCAGCTTGGACCATCAAGCACAATTGGGCTCGACGATCGAGCTAATCGCCGGTGAAAAAGCTGGCATCATCAAACCAGCTATTCCGGTTATATCAACCGCTTGTCATCCCGACGCGAGAATGGTTATTGAACGAGTCGCTCGAGCCAATCAGTCTGAGCTCTTGGAGCTAGACCATGACTTTCAGGTTCAATGGACTCCAAAGATAGTAGCCCAAGACGCTGACGAATTGGACAAAACTGCTAACGACGGTTCGAAGCACGCGCCGTGTGTTGCGGAAGTCGAGTATCGCTCACTTTCGAAACAAGTGTCTTTTGAACTTGGTTCACAGCCTTGGCCGATTAGTTTACTAGGTCGGCATCAAGCAACTAACTTGGCCGGTGTGATCACTGCCTTAAACTGGTTGCGCGCAAAGGCGAACTGGAAAATCGATCCTGCTCTCACTCGTGATGCACTATCCCAAACGCAAGTTCCAGGGCGATTACAAATCGTCTCCAATCAACCGCTCAAGATTGTCGATACAGCACACAATCCGGCTAGTGTTGCTGCTGCCGTACAAGCGTTGAACGATCACTTTGGATCGAAGCCACGCGTCGTTGTGTTTGCTTCCAGCCGAGACAAAGATTATGGCTCGATGCTCGGTCAGCTCATCTCGCAGAGCGATCATCTGATCTGCACCGCGTTCCTAAAGAACCCTCGAGCAGTTTTGCCTGCGGACCTTTACGCCGCAGCCAGCCAAGTTGCTGCCAATCTAAGCGAGTCCAACAACGGCAACAATAACGCCTGCAAAGTTGCCAAGATCCATATAGTGGACAATCCACATGAAGCTTGGAAGGCCGCCGAGCAGATTGGCGGCCAGGATTCGCTCATTCTCTCGATTGGCTCGTTCTTTCTAGCTGCTGAACTGCTGGAGCCAGCGACGACGATTTAGTGGATCGTAGTGGGATTCGCCAGAATTCCTCTGATGCGCGAATTCTCGTGGCGCGGGTAATCTAAGGTGGGAATCGTGCAGAAGGAATTCTGGCGAATTCCACTACAGGAAAGCAAAGCAGGAATTCTGGCGAGTCCCACTACGAAAATACAGGAATTCTGGCGAGTCCCACTACGAAAAACGCAGCTACCAGTCCAACGAGACGACAGCTTTGATGACGCCAGTTTCAGGACGCGTGAACTGCTCGAACTGGCCGATCATCTCATCGAAATGAGTCCGATGCGTGACCCACGGCTCTGTGTCGATCGTTCCCTCTTCGATCAGACTGATGATCCGAGTGAAGTCCTTTGGATGCGCGTTTCGAGATCCCTTCAAGGTGATCTCTGGGCGATGTAGGATCGGATGCTTGAAGCTGATCTCATCGGTAGTTATACCCACGTAAACCAACGTTCCGCTATGAGCTACGAACTCAAGAGCTGACGACATCGACTTGGGACTTCCCGTTGCATCGATTACCGCAACGTACTTATCGCCGTTGGTAATCTCGAGCGCCTTCTCGAGCTCTTTGCCTTGCCCGTCGAATCGAATCGTCGCTGCCACACCATACTTTTGCCGACAAAACTCAAGTCGGCTCTCCACCATGTCCATCACTGTGATTTGTGCACCCGTCAAGCGTACAAACTCTAGCGCAGAAAGCCCGATGGGACCAGCGCCGATAATCAGAACTTGGTCGTCTTTCTGTGGATTAGCTCGATCGCAAGCATGACAACCAATCGCAAGTGTTTCGACCAAAGCCAATTGTTCGTAGGAGAGCTTCGTCGATACGTGAAGTTTATCGGCGCGAATTAAGAACTGCTCACGCAAGCCTCCATCGACCATCACACCGATGACTTTGAGACTCTGACAGCAGTTGCCTTGTCCTCGTCGGCACGCAAAGCACTCGCCGCAGTTCATGTACGGTTCAACACTACAACGATCCCCTGCCCTGACGTTCGTTACACCCGAACCAATCGCAAGTACTTCAACTCCGAGTTCATGTCCAGGGATGCGTGGGTAGCTGAAGAACGGCATCTTGCCGAGGTAGCCGCTGTAGTCCGTGCCGCAAATACCCATCCGATGCGTTCTCACAAGGGCCATGCCTGCCGGTGGATCTCCTGGCAATGGCATGTCGATCATGGTGAATTGCTTGGGTTCGGTGAGCTGAATTGCCTTCATCGCAAATCTATCTTGAGGAGTATTGGAATTAGAACAAGTCGGGCGAGTGTTTTGTTGCCAAGACTTGTTATCGTGTCGGACTCGTCTCGCTGGGTTCAGTCTAACGCCTATGGTTGAGGTATGGCGCAACGATGCGTTAGAGTGGCCTTTGCGGTTCCGCTAAAGCTAGTTGGACCAGTCGTGCCAAAAAATAGCCTAAGCTGGGTACTGTGGGAACGGCAATGCAGTATAAATACAGCCGACTTTTCTGTCATCCAACCTAAATTCTTTCGGCCGTCGTCTACTTCAGGAGAATCGCTAGTGAATGTCGTGATGGGCATAGTCGGAATGGCCACGTTGATTTCCATTGCCGTAGTTTTCTCCAGCAACCGCCACGCAATCAATATCCGCACCGTT
>CAUJKA010000306.1 GCA_963204965.1 Planctomycetota bacterium
TTCCTCTTCTTTGTCGGATCACCTCTCTCCGCCATCGTCCTTTCCTTTTTCGGTTCGGGAGCTTATGTTGCTACTATCGCTATTCTATGGCGAGTTTACGGCGAATTTCCTTATGTATGCATCAAGGGTAGGCGTCCCAAGGGTGCATTTTCCCGTGTCTTCATTTCACATTCTTCCGTTGATAAGCCGGTCGTAAAACAGCTTGCCCTTGATTTGGAGAAACTTGGCTACAAAGTGTGGTTCGATCAGTGGGAATTGCGAGTTGGCGATAATATTCTGAACGAGCTGGAAGAAGGGATCGATCAGGCGGGCTTCGTAATTGTCGTGCTGTCTCGTGCCGCTGCCGATTCGGAATGGGTTGATCGTGAATGGAAGTACAAACATCAGGAAGAAATCGAGAGGAACCAGACGGTAATTCTTCCCGTCCGAATAGAAGAGTGTCGGTTACCCAAACATCTGACGAATAAACGCTTCTCCGACCTAGCAGAATATCCCACTGGACTTGCCGACTTGGTCAGGTCAATGGCTCTCGCCGAGTGGAGTGAAACCGGTGATCCAGTTGAAAACTTCAAAAGATTGGCCTCGCACCCAGTTGTTGTTTGGGGTGCGGTACTCGCATTTGTCGGATCTTGGGCATTGATCAATAGTTTGGGCGACCCGAATCATTGGGCTCATTTTTGGGTCCACGTGAATTGCATTGCAATGATCCCACTTGCGACTTTGATTGCATCATTCATTCGCCCGATTTGGGCACCAACTAGTGCAGGTCTCGTCGTGTTTGCACAATGGATAGCATTCTTTTTGCCAGTGTTTTTGATTCAGAAACGCTCGGATGTTGTTGTGTTCGAGATTAGCACGAATCCCAAAGAGCACGTCGTGTCGCTCGTTGCCCTAACTGCCAATTGTCTAATCATCACAATGGTGAATTGGGGATTGAGAAAACGGCGGTTGTAAATTCAAGTAAAGTCTAAAATAGTCTTAAATAATTAGTCGCTGGACACAGCACATAGCGAGAGGAAGTGTGTGGCGGAGACGTCAGGTTTGACAGCTAAACCTACTATCGTGTGGGCCGAGTCGCTTAAACAGACTAGGTAAGGCCGCGACTCGTTCCCCCGGTTCTGATGTCGAGGTGGATGGTTCTCGTCAACTTTGAATCTCCTCTACGCATTTGCGGATCGACAGTGCGATACAATTCATCGGCAAAATTACTTTGGCTACACGACTAACCACAACTTGAAGGGAATCGATGAATCGCCGACAAGCCAGTCTATTCCTTCCTGATCAGTTCCAAATTGAGCCGCTGCGTCTTCGGTACAATCCTGTTCAAGCTCGATTGATTCCCGCGCACGTTACACTTTGCCGCGAGGACGAAGTGGCGGATTGGGATGCATTGCGGGCTCGATTGGAATCTCTATGCCCTTTTGAAATCGTACTTCGATTTGGCGAGCCCGTTAGAGAAAACAACTTTGCCTTCTTGCCTGTCGTCGAAGGGAGTGATCAGTTCCATGAGTTTCGATGCGCAATTCTGGGGAACGATGCCCGGAGGCATGTGCCTCATGTCACGATAATTCATCCACGCAACGGTACATGCACGGATCAGATCTTCGCGGACATGACGGCTAACGTCTCGTCATTTCAGTATGCCCTCCGCGAGGTAATGTTGATCGAACAAGAAGGCGACGGAGTTTGGAGAACGGTTACTCGAGTCGGCAACTCAAGGGAATCTTGACCCCAATGGACAAGACGGTTTCTCGCCACGAATTTTCTAGCCACGAAAATTCACAAAGGCCACAAAAAGAATGCGGCATTGTTTGACTCAGTTACCAACATCCCGCGATGTGCAAATCATTAGGGTGATCTGTAGCAAGTTTGTGTCGCCCTCAGGGCTTTAGGTTCGGGCTTTCTTGGTTCCGGTGGCTGACACTCAACGGCATAGATGTGGCACCCTCCGGGCTGTAATACTCATCAAGTGTGTCGTTGAAACATTGGGCAATCATCGGCTAGACTATCGTACGCTCAACGCCATAAATTCTACCAACTAACTCTGGAATAACGCCCATGATTCGTTGCATCCTCATTACATTCTTCTCGTTATCGTGTATATGTGTTCCGCCGGAGTGCGTTGGTTGTCCCCAAGACCTGTTTCAAGACGAAATCAAAGCTGCGGATCTTGCGGATGCTGAGAAGCAACTACAGAAGTTCTTGGATCGCGAAAAAAGTTTTCCGAAGCGATATGCCGTTGAGTCAGTGATCGAATTTACCCAAAATGGAAAATCGTCCTACAATGCAAAGGCCAAGCAATGGATCGTTGTCGACGAGGCCCAGGATCGATGGATAGCACAGAACACTAGCCAGATCAATCGAACTAGGAAAGAGAGTGAGCACTTTAAGGCTTGGGCATTTTGGAATAATAAATTTCTCTGGATGAAGCAAGATGATGGAGCTTTTGAGTTTCAATCTGAAGACGAAGAGTGGCATACAGCCAACATAATCCAGAATAACCTGAAGTTCGCGATGATTCATCCACGCTATTCGGGATATGCTTGGCCCAACACGATGGACTCGTTCGAATTCACTTCCCTACTGTTGCTTGGTGGTAAAGACTGTGTGGGAATAGCTCGCGAAGCAAAACTGACTGGCTCCTATTGGGCAAACAAGAAAACTAAAGGACTTAACCGAGTTACCGGAATCTTCTTTGACGCAAAAGGCGATCTGGCGAAGGTGAAATGCCTGCCTAGTATCAAGGGCGACTTTGATAGCGAGGAAGTTTTACGGTTGGTTCAAGAATCGAAGTCTAGCTTTGAGGCTGATCTAACTTGGAAGCAACACGACAGGAACACACGAGTGCTTGAACGCATGGCCCTGAAGCACTCGTCGGACAGAAATAGCCATGAGCTTGTCATCACTTCTCGTTGGCTTTTAGGTGACCAGGTGAAGGAGAAGTTTTTTGCGGACCCTCGCGAAGAGGACGCTCCAAATCTTGAAGACTTGGATTTTGACCAGCCGCCAAAAAACTAGCCAGAATCGCATTGGGGAAACGGGCAAAAAGAAATACCAATTGGTTTTCGCCGTGTCCTCCGTGCCTTCCGTGTCCAATCATCAGGATCGGGGAATTGGACACGGAAGACACGGCTTTTTTTGTACGCTAACAACCTCCAAGCGGAAAGTAGGACGCTCTTCAGACGTTTGCAAAACTGATGGCTTCTTTCCCAACACGCTAGCGTCGTTTGCCTTTGCGTTTTGCGGGCGACGATCCGCGGCGAGCCTTCTTGACGGGGCGTTTCGCACCACCAGTTCGACCGCTGGAGCTCGAGCCGGAACCGCCTCGTGCAGTTCGCATTGACGAGCCTGAATGCGATGGAGAGCCTGAACGGGCCGACGATTCAGCTCGGTCTTGTTGAGCCGTACTGTTGGAAACAACCGAAAGCACTAAGGATCGCCGAGGCAGATCGACGCGTTCAATCTTCACAATAATCTGATCGCCCATACGGAAGCGATTGCCGCTCTTAAAGCCTTCGATCACGTGCCCCTGCCGCTCGAATCGATAACGGTCGTTGGGAAGTGATGCGATCGGAACAAAACCTTCTGCGGGGAACTTGGTACCGCGAGCGTAGAACCCATCGGGCACAACACCGGCGATGACGGCTGGCATGGTCTCACCAATCTTCTTGTTGAGGAAATGCAGCAGCTTGATCTTCGTAATCTCTCGCTCGGCCCACTCTGCGTTTTGCTCCTTGTCAGAGCAATGTTGGCCCAACGTAATGAGCACTGGCAAAGGATCGCCAGGAGTTTTTTGACCAGCGATCAACCGATTGATGGTGCGGTGAACTTGAAGGTCGGGATAGCGTCGGATCGGGCTAGTGAAGTGGCAATAGTGTTGGAAGTTCAGCGCGTAGTGAACCTCTAACTCGGGCTGATAAACAGCTTTGCTCATCGACTTCAAGATCGCATAGTTCACCGCGTGTTCGGTTGACTTGCCGCGAACCGCGCTGACAACCTTTTGAATCTCGAAGCGGCTCTCCAGGCTTTGAACTTTGATCCCCAGTTCCCGAACAAAGTCGTTCAGCTTCTGCATCTTCCGCCGCTCGGGCGGCGCGTGGGCTCGGCGGAGGAATGGAATCTCCAGATCATCTAACCACGTTGCGACAGCTTGATTAGCCGCCAACATGAACTCTTCGATGATCTGGTGGCTTTCGGTATACTCGACGATCCTCGCACCTTTGACCTTGCCAGCCTTGTCCAGTTCAATCTTGACTTCGGGCAAGTGCAGTTCGATCGATCCGTTGCGATTTCGATTGCGTCGCAGGGTCATCGCCAGCGTGTGCATGTCGCGAAGCATCTGCCACACTTCGGGCGTCAAGCGATCGCGCCATGTTTCTGGATCTTCTAAGTACTGATCGACTTGTTCATAGTTCAGTCGCTTGTGATTGTAGATCGCCGAGTTGAAGACC
>CAUJKA010000307.1 GCA_963204965.1 Planctomycetota bacterium
GTCTCAGCTTTAAGGAACTCCAACGCGAGAAAAGAGTGTAAACAAGAGTTGGAACATCTCACGCCTTCTTAAGTTGGCTTCAACCACCTCAGTGCTTTTTGCGCACACGACATGCCCATAGATGCATAGGAACGGAGGCTACGGAGTTGCTTCAAACTGAACCCATTCAATATTTTCAGGGTACTTATCCGGTTCCAGACGAGTCGAATGCAAAAGCTGGACTTTCCAGCGGTCGCCCTCTTTCACAATCACTGCACTTTCGAGCCAAACGACGGTTCGCAAGCCGCTATTACGACGAATCTCAGCCTTGTTCCAATAGCTGAGCCAGGCCACGTCGCCTTCCTGCCGAGCTCGAATCTGCTGGAAGAAGTTCTTGCGATCATACGGATCGCCCTTGGGCTGGACTGCATCCACGAGTTTCTGCATCGTCCACTCTTCACCGTGTTCGAGCAATTGGAAGTCCTCTGTTGAAGTCTCCCGCATAGCCTTGCCATCGTGTTTGGACATCGCGGCAAACAGTTCTTTAACCGGTTGAAATGCAGGATGGTCCTCAGCTACCGCAATCCCGCTCAAGAACAAAACTCCACCAAGCCAAAATCCCACACGCAATGTTTCGCGCACCAAACTACTGTTTTTCATGGCTTCCACTTTAGTTATGTAAATGAAACGGAGACGATCGCAGCACTCTACATTGAGGCGCAAGCGTGTTTCGAGCGATTGAATTCGTGATTATGACGAATTTCCTGAACCTGCACACAGCTGAAAAGTAGCGATGGTAGCGTTGTGTGAACTATTGCTCCGCAATACAAAAAGGTTTGCCTATCGCGCTAGTCATAGGAGCCAGAAATCCGTCCGGCAAGTTAGCGTACCCGAGCCAGCGAATTAGTGGGTTGTGCCATCGCGGCTTCGATGCAAGGAGCAATTTTATTTGGAACCGAGTCCACATGCGAAATAGCCCTAAAACGCATGAGTTTTAAAGACCTACAACAGACCCGAAGGAAATAATTTTGGGACGTCGTTCGGACAAATTGCATAGTTAGTACTGGAAGAGGCAATCGAGTTTCTTTTTCACTCGAAGAGGGTTTCCAGATGTCAGATAACTTGCAAGAGACGATTCGCGAAAGTGCGAAAGCACCCGCCAAGGCATCGGGAGATGCTGGGAGCGTCGAGCAGCATAAGCTCACCGAGCAGATCGCTGCTGACAAGTATCTGGCGTCCAAGGCAGCCGCCTCTCAACCGAAGCGTGGTCTTCGTTTTAACAAGCTCGTGCCACCTGGTGCGGACTAATCGGTTCGCACTTGATTCGAGCTTGTTTCTATAGGCAGGGGTGTCGGGTTTCATCGTAGGGATTGATTCACGGATGTTTAAATTGTTGTCAGGGATTCTGAGCAAGGGGAGCGATCGCAAAGATCGATCGCTCGTCCGTGGACGCTCGACCCGACACCCCTTTTCGCTAGCGAGATTGCTGGGGCGCTACGACGCGGCGACCACCACGGTCGACAACGTTCGCCACTGGGCGGCCGCTGACGGACTATCGGCCAGCGCGGCCAATAGCCCTGAAGTACGCCGCACACTACGCAACCGTTCGCGATACGAGATCGCCAACAACTCTTATGCCCGCGGCATCTCGCTCACTCTTGCCAACGACTGCGTGGGGACTGGCCCTCGATTGCAGATGCTTACCACGGATGCGTTTGCCAATCGCTTCGTCGAAGAAGAATTTTTCGCTTGGGCAGATGCTGTTGGACTAGCCGAGAAGCTACGCACAATGCGGCTGGCTCGCGTGTCCGATGGTGAATCGTTTGGCTTGTTAACCAATAACCCAAGAATCGATTCGCCAGTTCAACTTGATATGAAGCTGGTCGAAGCCGAACAGGTCACATCGCCCATTTTGGCTCTCGACAGTTATCGCTACCTCGATGGAATTCGCTTCGATGAGCATGGCAATCCAATCTCGTATGACGTGCTCCGAGAGCATCCTGGCGATGACGCGTTCTCGTTGACCGAGAACTATGACACCATTGATGCCGATTCCATCCTCCATTTCTTCCGAAGCGATCGTCCAGGGCAGATCCGTGGTATTCCCGACATCACGCCGGCGCTGCCACTGTTTGCACAATTGCGGCGGTTCACTTTGGCAGTCTTGGCGGCTGCGGAAACGGCCGCTGACTTCGCTGGGATTCTCTACACCGATGCGCCGGCGGGTGGCGAAGCCGACGCTGCTGAACCATTCGAGCCGATCGAACTGGAGAAGAGAGCACTGCTGACCATGCCCGGCGGCTGGAAGATGGCTCAGATGCACGCAGAGCAACCGGCGACAACTTACGCCGAGTTCAAGCGTGAGCTTCTCAACGAAATTGCACGCTGTTTGAACATGCCCTTCAATGTGGCTGCTGGAAATTCGTCGGGCTACAACTACGCCTCTGGGCGACTCGACCACCAAACCTACTTCAAGTCGATCCGTGTCGAGCAGTCCCAAATGGCTCGCACCATTCTGGATCGCATTCTGTACGCATGGCTGCGTGAAGCGATTCTCATCGAAGGCTATCTGCCTAACTCGCTTCGCACTCTCGATTCATCGTTCGAGCATCAATGGTTTTGGGACGGACATGAGCATGTCGACCCAGCCAAAGAAGCCAATGCCCAGAAAATCCGCCTCGCCAATCATACGACAACTCTGGCCCATGAATACGCGCGGCAGGGGCGTGATTGGGAGGCGGAACTTAAACAACGCGCGAAAGAGGTCTCGCTCATACGTGAGCTAGGACTCTCGACCGAATCAACTTCACTTTCTCCAGGAGAGGTAACGGATGACGAAGACATTGCAGTCAAATAAGCAGAGTGAAGTGGAGGCCGAATCGGTACCCAGCTCGCTGCGAATCGTTTGTGACGATGCCAGTTCGATCAATTTGCAAGCGGCCGAACCGGTTGAAGAAGGCAAGCCCGCACTGCGCAAATTCTCGATGGTCGCCTATACCGGTGGCGCGATGCGTCTCGGTGGCTGGCCTTACCCTGTGGTTGTAGACCTAGCAGGCATGCGTGTGACTCGCAAGTCGCGTCCGATTCTAAAGGACCACGATCGTGGAAGCATCGTTGGTCATACCGACGACATCATGGTTAGCGACAGCCGACTGGAAGTCGCCGGCGTGATCTCGGGCGTTGGAACGACCGCTCAAGAAGTCATCGCCACCAGCGAGAACGGATTTCCTTGGCAAGCTTCACTCGGCGCGAACGCAGACAGGGTTGTGTTCATTCCTGAAGGCAAGACTGCGACCGCTAACAATCGCGAATTCAAAGGTCCCGTCTACATCGCTCGCAAGTCAACGCTGGGCGAAGTGTCCTTCGTGGCCCTTGGTGCGGACGATGACACTGAGGCTCGAATCGCAGCTGGCCAGTCCGATGATGATGAGGACCCCGATACCGAAGAGTCGGATGACGACACCACCGAGACCGATGATTCGGAGCTAGAACCCGTAAACGCCAGCCTGGACCTGGGTAGCAAGCCCAAGCGTCCTGTCACCAGTGGAGTTGTTATCAAGATGCGCATCGAAGCCGCTGCAGAATCCAAACGTATCGCCGGTATTCGCAAGGTCTGCGCCGGAAAGCACTCTGAGATCGAAGCTCGTGCGATCGAGGAAGGCTGGAGTCTTACCAAGACGGAGTTGGCAGTGCTACGAATCGAACGACCTAAGGCTCCTGATCAACAGGCGAGCCAACCGATGTACCGTCGCGAAGTTCTCGAGGCAGCTTGCTGTCTATCGGTAGGACTCGACGAAACCAAGTTGCTCAAGGCTTACGGCGAGCGAACGCTCAACTCGGCCGATCCGCTTCGGCACATTGGCTTGCGTGAACTTGTCGCTGAATGCGCGCGATTGGAGGGCCACGACATTCCGCGCGTGTTCGGCGACGGTACTGCAACGATTCGCGCCGGCTTCTCAACGATGTCGTTACCTGGCATCCTCGAGAACGTTATGAACAAGACGCTCTTGTCTGCCTACGAGTCGACGCCGATCGCTGCGTTCGATCTATGCAGCATCGGAACCGTGAGCGACTTCAAGGAGATCTCGCGTTATCGGTTGCTTGGCACCGGAGGTTTCGAGAAGGTCGCGCCCGATGGTGAATTGAAGCATGGCAAGCTTTCCGACCAAAAGTACAGCAACAAGGCTGACACTTACGGTCAGATTCTCGCACTGACTCGTCATGACATCATCAATGATGACCTCAATGCGTTCATGGACATCCCGCGTCAGATGGGACGCAGCGGTGCTGAGTCGATCGACGAGCTATTCTTCACGTTGCTGCTCAAAAACACCGCGTTCTTCTCGTCAGCCAACGGAAACCTGCTCTCTGGTCCCGATACCAAGTTCGGTCCCGAGTCGCTCACGAATGCTAAGACGACCTTCCGCAAACAGAAGTCGGGACCGGGCAATCGAGCCAAGGATCAAAAGCCGATCAACATTCGGCCCGAGTTCTTGGTTGTTCCTGTTGAGCTCGAAACCGATGCCGAACTCCTAATGGGTTCAGCTCAGTTGATGATCGACGCACAGGGTACGCCGACCAAGATTC
>CAUJKA010000308.1 GCA_963204965.1 Planctomycetota bacterium
CTTGATCGCATAACGAAGTAGGTTCAAGCCATCGCGAGCTGAAAAATCTAACTTCAGTTCATGCGAATGCTGCAAGAAGTCGACCGTCATCGACAACATCTCAGGCTCGGCAAACGGCAAGTGATACTGCAAAATTGCCAACTCGTCCTGACGATTCGGAAATCCGAGCGGTAACGTGGGCTGCAATCGACTGAGAATGTAGTCTGGAATCTCGTAGGTCGAATCGTCTTGATTCATCGTCACAGCGCAACGAAAATCTGCATGCGCGTTAATCACAATGCCCGCGACGATCGATTCGACATACCGCCGCTGATCGAACAAGGGGGCTAAACTGGCCCAAGACTTTTCGTTCATCCGATTGCCTTCATCAAGAATGCAAACAGCGCCGCGAAGCATGGCCGTAACCAGTGGAGAAGCGTGATAGGCAATCGTTCCGCTCTGGCCGAGGACCGGAGTGACTAGAAGATCTTCTGGACGAGTGTCTGCGGTACACTGGAAGACAAACAGCTCCTGCTTGCGGATTGCCGCAGCGGCCATCGCCAAAGCTGTTTTCCCAATGCCAGGCACTCCAATCAGTCGTGGGGTGAGCGGCAAATCTTGCTTATCAACGACTAACCAACAGGCCAACAACTGCTTAAGCACCTCTTTCTGGCCAATCCACTGAGCCTTGTTCTCCATCGGTGTCGCAAGTCGGAGCCGTACTCCGTGAATGTCAACGTGTTCTTGACTCATGCTTATTCGTTTCTGTAGGCAGCGAGCCGCCTTTGAGGGTTAATCAACGGCGTGTTTGCTATAAAATCTTGACTCTTGGTTGATTCAATCAATCCATCTTCCCGCATTCGTTGTTCCGCGCCAACCCGCCACCACGAAGGTTGTTAGTTTCGTCGATTCGCCACACTGCGCAAAGGTTCCCAATTGCAGCTACTTCCCATCGATCCTTACTTGCCCGAGATTGCAAGCCACCTGACGCAGTCGAACTGCTTGATATTAGAGGCCCCGCCGGGTACAGGAAAGACCACGCGGGTCGCGCCCAGCTTGCTCGACATTCCTGTGCTGGTCGGTTCCATCGCGCTGATCCAGCCACGACGCATCGCAGCACGAGCCGCAGCCAGTCGTATTGCTTACGAGCGAAACTGTGCGTTGGGAGGTTTAGTCGGCTACCAAGTTCGTTTCGATAGTCAGTACAGCTCGCAAACTCGCCTGCTTTCGATGACTCCTGGTATTCTTCTTCGACGATTGCAGTCCGATTCGCTCCTTGAGTCTTTCTCGGCGGTTGTTCTAGACGAGTTCCACGAACGCTCGCAGGAGATGGACCTGCTGCTGGGCATGTTGCGGCAATTACAAGTCGAACTGCGGCCCGAGCTACGGTTGGTCGTGATGTCCGCTACGCTCGACTCAGAATCGATAATCGAGTACTTGAACAAGCCGCCCGTTCTCAAGATCGCCGCCGTCAACTATCCCGTCGATGTGCGTTACAACCGCTTCGAACCGCCGAATCAACGCGTGAGCCCCTCGCGACGGATTATCGAATCGACCGTCGACGCAATTGAGCGCGCGGGTAAAGAGCAGGAAGGAGACATGTTGGTCTTTCTTCCCGGTGTTGGCGAGATCATGCAGGTGCGCAGCCAGCTTGAATCCGCCGCTCGAAATCGAAATTGGGATTTGATGACCCTGTTTGGAGACATGTCACCCGCGGATCAAGATCGCGTGCTTTCTCCAGGTTTGAACCGTCGAGTCATCCTTTCAACTAATGTGGCCGAGACTTCGCTGACGATCGATGGCGTTCGCGTTGTCGTGGATAGCGGTTGGGCTCGCGTTAAACGCTTTGATCCATCCAACGGACTCGACGAACTGCGACTCGAGCCGATCTCGCAAGCCTCGGCCAATCAACGTGCGGGACGAGCCGGTCGGACTCAGCCCGGCGTCTGTTATCGGCTGTGGGATGAGATTACAGGCCGCAGTCGTTCAGCGCAACTTGAACCCGAAGTGATGCGAACGGACCTGGCCTCTGCCGTTCTTCAATTGCTCAGTTGGGGACAATCGCCCGAGCAGTTTCTCTGGCTCACTCGACCTTCGGCTGACTCGCTGCAACAAGCTCGACGAGTGCTCGAGTTCGTGGGAGCCTTGGAAGAAAATCGCGTCACCGCGGTGGGCCGAACGCTGCTGAAGTTTCCTGTGCATCCACGTTTAGCAAGACTGCTAGTTGCGGCTCACGAGCTGCATATTCCGACGGCAGGCGCCATGGCAGCAGCGCTATTGAGCGAGCGAGACCTGTTCATGAAGCCACAAGCCGATCGCAGCCGACCGCGCGGAGCGGCTCCACACACATCCAAACCGCGGCAGTGGAGCTGTGATGTGACGCACAAAGTTCTAGTTTGGAATCAGTTCCTTCAAGACAATCGCGCAGACACGGAATTAGGGACGATCAACTTTAATGCAGCTCGCAATCTAGGCCGGACGGCCGAGCAGTTCATGCAGATCGCCTCACAAGAATTGGGCCAGCGATCCGACCAACCGATGCAATCACATCTACAGCAAGCTCTTCTAACCGCCTTTCCCGATCGCTTGGCCAAGCGTCGCGCAGCCACTGGTCCACGAGCGCTGATGGTTGGCGGTCGAGGCGTTGTGCTGGATTCTAACTCAGGAGTGAAGAGCGAACTGTTCTTGTGTCTAGATGTCGATGCGGGAGGAAGCGAAGCCTCGGTTCGTGGTGCGAGTGGCATTGACGCGCAGTGGTTGGATGGGGAACTGATTCGCGAAGTCGACGAACGCTTCTTTCATCCGACGCAGCAGTCTGTGGTGACCCGACGACGCATCTATTGGATCGATCTGATGCTCAGCGAGACACCGATTGCCACGCCACTGGATGACGCGACCGCTGAGATGTTAAGCCAAGAAGCTGCTAAGCAGTTCGAAAAGTTGCTGCCTCCCAAGGACAAAGAACTCCATAGCCTGCTCGGTCGAATTCGCTGGCTTGAGCAAGCAATGCCCGATGCAGCGTTACCCAAGTTAGAAGGACCAACGCTTGCCGCCGCGCTGAAGGATTGGTGCATGGGCAAGAGAGCCCTTGACGAACTGAAGCAACTGCCTTGGAAGAGTCTAGTTGATAGTCTGCTCAACGCCGAACAGCGGCGGTTATTGGATCAAGCCGCACCTGATTCCATCAAGCTACCCACGGGACGCGAGGTCTTTCTCCAATACGAGCCCGGAAAATCTCCAATACTCGCCGCGAGAATTCAAGAGTTCTTCGGATGGAAGTCCACGCCTCTACTTGCCGGTGGTCGTGTACCTCTAACCCTCCACCTTTTAGCGCCCAACCAACGCTGTCAACAGATCACTGACGACCTCGCCAGCTTTTGGAAGAACACCTACCCAACCGTCCGCAAAGAGCTCCGCGGCCGCTACCCCAAACACGACTGGCCCGAAAACCCTGCATGATGTTTTCTTATTCTTCGTAGTATTCTTCGTAGGGCGTGTGCAGAGTATTCTTCGTAGGGCGTGTGCAGAGGCCCAGCACCAATTCGCTTAGCGTAAACATTTTCTTGTCCGAAGTTTAACACCATGAACAACCATAGTCCGGCCTCGTAACACGCCGTTGTGCAACGTTAGACTCGCTATCCAACGTCTTACTTCCCGCATGGTGTGTTACGCCTGCGGTCAATTTCAGACGAAACCTAATCTCTCTGTGGTACTGATCATGATACAATTCAACCGGTTAGAGTTCGAGCTTACGCTTCGAGTACAATGCGAATAATTCAACAGCGAAGGATTACGCAACATTTCGGACTCTGCATGAAATGCGGCGTCTAAGTTACTAGAAGACTTGGAACGGCAACAATGATGTTTGATTTATCGACGTTAAGGTACGCTAAGCTAATCTGCACTTTTGGGGCAATCGTAATTCTCTGTTCCCATCTGCAAGCACAAGGTACTTCAGACCGCTTTAGTTTACTGGTCAAGACGCTTGTGGAATCCAAGCCAGACGAGAATATAGAGGGTGTACTTCGTGAGTATAAGGACGTTAGTAAATCATTGATTGAGGCTGACTTTGAAGGACTCGCAACCTGGCTTACTACCTGTTCAAATTCAGAGTTCTACGTTGGGATGAAATTTCTGCTTACAACTCGTAACAGGGTTTACAATGCGTTTTCCGACAAGCAGAGGGAAGTGTTGTATCGCGTTTTTGCAGTTGAGTTAGCACGGTCAATGGAGTTTCGACGGCGGGTAGTGAGCTACGTCCAATGGGATCGTGACTTTATTCCATTCCCCAACTCTGAAGATAAGCAACCCCAAGAGAAACTCGATTCATTTCTTGGTGTCGTTGGTGCACTGGTCTCTGAATCTAAATTGCAAACTTCACCTGAGAAAAGCTTTCGACTCGCGGTCCTTGCGTCTATTTTCGGATTCCAGTTTGGAGAAGACGAATGGCTCGGAAAAGGAAGTAAATTCGAAGAATACGTGATGAGAACAAAATTCCAACTTACACCTAGCGGGATTTGGTCGCCGGTAACTGACCGGTCGGGTGGTATCATTGCATCGTTTGAAGAAGGTCCCTCAGCTGGGCAACGCCTAGAAGTTCCGCCGAAAGTGGAAAGTCCGTTTCCTGGTGACAAAAGGCTTTTAGAAGTCATCGAAAAATTGGAGCTATAAATGGTGCTCAACGTGACTTTGGTAAGCTCAAACGTTTCTCGTTTCGCAATGGTGTGTTACGCGTGCGGTCAA
>CAUJKA010000309.1 GCA_963204965.1 Planctomycetota bacterium
GACTCGGTTCTCTTTTAGGGTCAGATCCGTCTTGATTTTCTTGAAACCCATATTCGCCAAGAGTAGTGCAACGACAACCCCTACAGAAATGGCCAAGTAACGTTCACGCTGGTTCATTTTATGCTCTACAAAGTTCTACAATTTATTGGCGGGCCGACACTGATCAACTAGGCTCTAGGATCCAACGTGCTGGCTAAGTTTTGGGTGGTTCGCTGGTAGGAGTAGGAGTAGGAGTAGGAGTAGGAGTTGGAGAAGCTACTTTGGCTGGAGCTATCGCAGTTGGCTCCACGGAGGCTGGAGCTTTTGCTGCTGAGTCTGTTGTCGTTGGAGCTGTTGTAGTTGCATCCGAAGGCTTCACTGCGGCAGCGGCGGGCGCTTGAGGCTCTGTTGAGTCGGTTGGCTCGGTTAATTTGGACTCCGTCGATTCTTCACCAGCTTGTGCAGCGGGCTTGGTTTCAATGGCTTCTGCAGTTTTGTTTTCGGATGATTTTCCGCGAGGATCTGAAGCCGATCCTGGACCGCGCGCTCCTGGGCTATCTCCACTCATACTGCCAGAACTCATGCGTCGGCTGGGCGGTCGCTTGGATTCTGCATCGGCTGAAGGAGAATTCGAATCTGCCGCCGACTCTTCCGACCCAGTTGAACTTTTGTCGCTTACCGGAAGGGTAACGCCAGGGGCAAGCATATCCCAACCCTTACCATTGACTGTAATGGAGCCTGCGGTCCCATAGAGATACTTGCCTTCGGGCTTGGGCAATCCCTTTCCAGTCGTGGTTTTCACATCGTAGTGTTTTTCATCACGCAACGTTCCCAAACCGCCAAAATCAAGTTCAGTTGACTTCACTGTAAAGGCAATTTCACCCGCTCCGTTTTTGAGCGAGAAGCTGGGGCTTTCAATCATTATCTTATCTGCGCTCGGAATCTTCTCCGAAATGTAGACCAATTGATCCAACCAATTCGGCGCATCCTGAGCAAACTTCTCGACAGACGCAAGTTCTGCCAATCGCTTCTTGGCAGCATCGCCCGAATCCTTCTTAGCTTTCAACTCTTCCTGAAGCATTGCATATTCAGCATCCAGTCGGCCGGTCGTTGTGTAGTACCAACCTACAGCCGCAATCGCCAGTGCCGCGGCAGCACCACTGTAGAGAAGATACTTTCGTGAGTCACGCTTCTTAGGTGGTCGTTTCTTAGGATTCTTGAAGTCGATGACAGAGGACTTGTCTGTCGTCGGCAGCGTGAGCGAGCCAGCCATTGCAACCAGACGACATGCGGCGACTTCGGCCAGCGCACTGTTCTTATCCGGCAATAAAGTCTCGGGATGGAAGTTGACGACTTTGGCAGGCAACGTTTGCTGGACGATATTGGATAAAGCTGCCGCGCGTTCGGTTGTGGCAATGAACAGCACTGAATCAATCGGCTTGCCATCCATCTCGCTGCTGACAGCCAGCAGACTCCGACGAATCTCACCTTGCAATGCGGATGGAACCAGGTCCTTCTCGGATGGCAACTTCGTGGCTCGAACTTGCACCACCTTGCCATCTCGCAGTACAAGAATGTCTGTGACTTCATCAGAGACACAGACAATCATCGATTGACCGGAGCTGGAGATCAATCCTCCATCCACTGCCATCTGCGCCATTTGAAGCGGTCGCAGAGCGATTCGTGATGCTTGTAGTCCCGCCGAGGTACACGCAGATTCGATTTCAGCGAGTTGAGCAGGAGAAACCGCGGCAACAAGCGCGGTCTGCATCTCACTGCTTGCTGAAGGAGGCAAGACAACGTAGTCCAGAGTCCAAGCTTCAGTCATATTGGCGAACTGACGTTGAGCTTGAAAGCGAATTACATCCGCCAAATCATCTGGATCGATCTTGGGAAACTGCACGGTCCGCAATTCGACCAACTCACGAGCGAGAAGAACAGTGACCTCTCCTTTTGCAGACAACTCTTGCGCCGCCGAGCGAAGGGCTTCGGCCGCAGTTTGGCTATCTACTTCGGCACCGCCGACTGGCTTGATGACGATCGAATCGATCACGGCTTTAGGTGAACGCCCGTGAGCTTGAGCAAGCATCAAGGAGCTTTTTTGCCAATCTAGGATCAGTGATTTCGACATCGCTGGTTGCTGTCTCGTGACTTTTAAAGGAAAACTGTCGCTGATGGACTGGAGTGGAATTTACTTGCGCAACGCCATCCGACGACGGAGAACTCTATTCTAATTCAGGTAATTTGGTTCGGACAAATTTTGCTTGTTAAACTCAATTTAGTATCACGGCATCCGGCCGTTGCCCAAGGGTTGGAATGCTGAATCCACGCCCTAAGTGATCTAACCGCCTGAAAAACTGGATGGTAGGAAGATCGCCCGCACCGCTAACGATCGTCTCGATTCTCGAAAAGGCCGCATCGCCTTCGAGGTAGCCGATAATCTGCGCCTTAAAAACGTCTCCACCACAGCAAACCAGAGGGGTGATCCCACGAAGCTGTTCCAGGGTTACATAGCCTTCGATGGCTAGCCAAGCCTCAAAGCGACGTGTGTCGCTATCTGATCCATCTGTCCTTGCAGCCAAAATATCTTGCACCATCTCATCTGTTAGCCCAGGAATCCCGGCAAGAATTTCCCGAGGGCACTCCATGATATTGATGCGACCTGGTACCGACTTGGCATCGGTTGTGGTCAATTTGTCCAACAGAATGGGAACAGTTGTCGCCATGTCACCGGGCAAAGACGTAAACGGCGATTTGAAGCTCCGCGCATTCTGTCCCTGGCCCATGTTGACAGTAGCATCGTAAAGATCCAAGACTTGCTGGAACTGAATCTGCCCGCCTTGACTCAGATCAGTATTCCCCAGAGCCCCTGCAGTCCAAGGCGTTGCACGGTTAGCTTGATTCCCTGCGCCACCCGTCGCTTGAGATAGTGCGCCGAGTGCTTGAAGCTGAGTTCCCATAGCACCTCCATCATCGGCGGCATCTTGCGCTGCCATGGAAGCGAGCGTGGCAAGTGGATTGGCCTGCGCGACACCGCCAATTCGAAAAGCGATAATAAAACTTGCTTGATCCTCGCTGAGTATCGCCTTCAAGTCTTCGTAAAGCGTTTGCAAATCTGGGTTGTTGATGTTGATTCGAGGCGTGCCATCTAAGGCTACGTTCTTCTCTTGCGAGTGCAGCGTCAAATAGGACACGAGTCCTAGAGGAGCAGGCGGAACACTCTCGGAATCGGTAGTGTTGGAATTGACTTGCCCCATCATCGCCCCGGGCTGAACACCTAAGGTCATTTTTTGCTGCTCGCTGGGATCGACGAGGCCATTGCGATTTTCGTCGTAGCCGTACAGGATCTGCGGAGTCATCCCTCGAACAAGAAGCAACTGTTCGATCGATTCAATAGGTCCATTGCTAGGTTTGTAGGGTGGTTGAAGCGTTGCGTAGTAGTCAACTTCGGCGCCATACTCGCGAGGTTCGTCGTCTTTGTCCAACCAGTCCAGTATGGAATCTGCAAGTTCGAGCGTCATGCCTGGCAGCGCCATCAACATGTCGCGAGCCAACGTTGAACCTAATGCCGACGTCGCTTGACTGGCAAGCTGCGACGTAGCGGAGTTAAGCAGACTGTTGCTACCCGAGTTGCCGCCCCCAGCGCTGTTCCCACCCGAGTTATTACCGCCAGTGTTGCTACCGCCAGTGTTGCCACCACCAGTGTTGCCACCACCAGTGTTGTTGCCGCCAGTCGAACCCGTCCCAGTTCCAGTACTACCCGCTAATCCGCTAGCTGCAGAACCAGCCAACGATCCCGATTGAGCCAATTCATCCAGTTGAACCAGCGCGTTTAGATTTAACTTTCCGGACTCGTTCTGTAGTCCGAAACGAATTCCGTTGTAACTTCCATCTTGATCCAAGGCAGGCGATACAACCGAGTAATTCCCGCGTCCTTCGGGTGTAGCAGATGGAAGAACGTTGCGCGATTGAAAGTAGTTGGAATTAGACCATGCTCCGCCCATGCCTTCGCGTTCTAGTGGCGGATAGGCCAAGAACAGTCGAATTGCCTGAGCTCCCGATTCGGCGCACATGCGAGCCTGCATACGTCCGCCAGCAATCTTGGTTGCCTCATTAGTGTACAGCATGCTCCGCGAAAAATTCAGCGTGGCCAACGAAGCTATTGCAACGACCAGCATCACAAGCAAGAGCAAGAAGGCAGGCTGCTTTCGCTTGCCTAAGTTTGTTCGCTTAGAAAATCGTCTTGGTTGTCGCATCATAAACCCATCGCCTGCATACCAGAGCCTGAGGATTGAGCAGAAGTTCCCGCCGCTTGTAAGTTAGCACCTGGAATCGCAACCGTCATCTGAAACACCTGGATGCCATAGGCTTGTTGATCGCTAACCGTCAGCGTTGACAGCGTGATACCGCCAACGATTGGATTCGCCTCGGCCGACTCAGGAGATTGTAGCGCCAATGTGATTTGCACCAACCATGGCAGCCCCTGCTGCGACGAGTCCCAGTCGTACAACCACTGAGTGCCGTCGTAAAAGGAGAACTCCATGGCAACAACTTCGGGAGCCACAAGATCGCCAGTCGAATTCAGCGAAGTGGCTGTAGCATTCTCTTCGGCATACTTCAGTACGTTTCGATCAATAGCTCGGCGAACCAAACCGCTATTGGAGATGAGCGTATTCTGACTTGCGGTCGAGACTTGTAGCATCGAGTCCTGAACTCCCAACGGTCCGCCGGATTGAAGCAGATAAGTCACTGACTTCACATCACCAGGAACGTCGCTGAGCATTCCTATCGAACCAGTCGTTTGGTTGTATTCGCTGGTGCGTGGTATGCGACTGACATCGACCATCAATTGATATTGAGAGCCGTAGATGCCTGGAGGCAATGCCGTTGACGCCGTGGAAGTATCTGTTTCGGTTCCAGAGCTTTGTTCCGTTGCTGATCCACCTGTCGACCCCGTACCGGTCGATGAGCCTCCTGCGGTCGCTCCAGTACCCGTGCCTGTTCCTGTGCTGCCCGTACCTGAACCTCCAGTACCTGAACCTCCAGTACTAGTGCTGCCGGTTCCAGTGCCACCTGTACCTGATCCAGTTCCAGTTCCGCCGGTTCCAGTGCTTGCCGAACCTGAACTGCCGCCCAACATTTGCTGCAATACAGAATCGTCGTATTGCTGAGCAACTACTACGGCTCGAATATCGTCAGCCATCATCGTTAGCAGACTTCTGGCAAGTTGCTTTTGCTTGATCGAATCACCACGTGTGCTAAACGAACGAGCATAGATGCCCATCAGTGATCCAAGCAAGGCCGTCGCAACGACGATCAAGGCAAGCGATAGGATCAACTCCATGAGCGTGAATGCAGAACGAGCTCGCGTCTTGTGAAGAGATTGGCTAAACGAGTACTTCATTGGACACCTCCTGTCGATGTACCACCTGAAGTCGAGCCTGTTGAGCTTGAACCTGTAGAGCTAGTCCCTGTACCTGTGCTGGTCGTGTCCGTGGTAGGCGGAGTATCCAGACCCAGACTTGGATCGATAATCCACCGATTGAAGTAGAACTCAATTTTGCCATCATCGGGTTGGCCCGTAACGACCTCTTTAACACCCACTTGAACGCAGAGCATGCCTTGAACTTCGGTCGACATCGTTGTGACCATGTACATCCACTGCGAGTTCGGATCGCTAAAGGCCGCCGCTGAACCAAACGGATTCGGGTTGGAGTACGGAGTCCAAGTAACACCTTGAGTTGACAACAACCCCGATACCACTTGGCTCATCACGCTTTCCGCAACCATTTCAGCTTGCGTTTGCGATTCGGCTCGCAGGGCGTTTTCTGTCGCGATGTGCATCGATTGAGCCAAATAAGCAGATGCCATGGCAAGGATCGCCAGCGCCAAAACGACTTCCAAAAGCGAGATACCACGACGACTGGAAGCTATCGGCTTCACGAACGGTCTCATCACCCGAGGATTCAGTTTCAGCTTGCAAGAATTTGTTTCATTCGCAATTAAGTGCATCATGGTGCTGCATCGCCTCCTGGAGCAAAAGCAACCAATCGCGTGTGCCCGGTGAGTCCGCGAATCTGTACTCCCACAGTATCACCTCGATCATTTCGCACTTTGATTTCCGCAGTGCTAGTCGTTCCATCGGGATAGAAAATAACCGACTGATTAATCGATTGTGCTGTCACTACGGCTGACTCACCCGACTGAGCGAGTGTGTAGGCTCGCATATCGCTCGAGACAATACAGCTCGCGAACTTCAGTGCCTCGTCGATCGATTGACTGGCTGCAGAAGATGTATCAGCGGCCGTTGTTGTCATGCCGAAGGTTGACGAGGTTGTCTCGACAGCCGTTCCGCCATTCATCATCGTCGCGCCATCACCGATGTTGTTCACATCGTCATGCATCATCAGCGGCTCTACCGAGTACGTGTTCGACTCGATTTCACATTTGAATACCTGAGCTTGACCGGTTCGCATGGCCTTGAGTCGCGCGCCTTCCCAAGCCAACCGCATCTCTTCAGCCGATGAACGCAGTTTTTGCCGTTCCATGAGTTTGTCTAGCGATGGAATCGCAATCGAACCGATGATCGCAATGATCGTGAGCACCAAGAGGAGTTCCATCAACGTAAATCCGCGACCGCGCTGTAGCGGACTTTGATTTTCGGTCATTGGAGTTCGACGGAACATGGCGATGCTTGATGGCGGGCCAGTTGTGTACGGTGTTTTATACCGCGGCCCTGGATGTCGGACTGTCTTCTTTTAGATACGACAAACCCGACTCGTCAACCAGCGATTATTCAAAAGCTACTGGCATCGGTGTCGGGTCGTGAGCAGCTTGTAACCATGGGTTACAAGCTTGGTTCTAACTGTTCGACTACATTACTAAAGGATGTCGTCTTCACTGCGGGTACCATCAGCGCCCAGGCTGCGAATTTCGAAGGAATCGCCATTCACGCTGTATTCGAAAGCGTTACCCCAAGGATCGGTCCCTGGTGGCTCCTTCAGAATTTGATACCAGTTGTCGGCGTTGGCTACGTTGCTCGGCTTGGTGAATAGGGCTTCAAGGTCAGGTGGAAAAGATCGCATTTCCATCTTGTAGCTTTCCACTGCATTCTTGAGTACGTTGATCTTGGTTTTTGTGACTTTCTGCTCGGCCTTACCTTGAAAACTACCCAGGTTCGTGATTACCAAGCTGGCGATTGCAGCGATGATCACAAGTACAAGCATCACTTCCATCAGCGTGAAAGCGGATTTGACAAAGTTGCGTTTTTTACGTCGTGGTGAGATTGTTTTCATTGGGTAGGTCTCCGTGAGGTTTGTTCGCCTGTTTGTTGGACTTATGGTTTGCCTTAGTGGCAGATGAGCAGGTTAGTAGCTCTTGTGTACATCTCTTAAACCGCACCTGAGCTATTAAGTAGCGGTACCATCAGGGCTAAAACGATGAAAAAAACCATCGCCGCCATTACCAGCAACATTATAGGCTCGATCATGCGAACCAAAATGTCCAAACGTCGAAAAGTTGTTCGTTCCAAGCTATCCGATATTTGTACCATCACCTTTTCCAAGGAGTTGGACTCCTCGGCTACCGAGATCATTTCCACAACTTGACTGGGAAAATGCCCGGAAGCGGCCAATGGCGAAGCTAGCTTTTGTCCGGCGGTGATGTTTTCACTGGCTTTTTGAATCGACAATGCCAAAATGCGGTTTCCCGCAGCTCGACTGCTAATGTCCAAGGATTTCAGGATCGGCACACCATTGTGAAGCAACGTTCCTAGGACTCGGCAGAATCTAGCTACCGCCAAGCTCAAAAAGATCGTCCCAAACATGGGGACTTTGATCTTGAACCAGTCGAACCAATACTTTCCTCGCTCGGTTTGCAAGAATTGAATCAGCGCGAAGGTACCAATGACCAACACTCCGATGATCATCCACCAGTAGCCCTGCAAGAAGCGACTGAGGTCCAGTAGGAGGTCGGTCGCCGCTGGCAGTTCGCCTTTTTCGCGAAGGCTCTTGAACAGCGGCTCAAACTTGGGCACGAAGAAAACGATCAAGACTGTTACGACGGTGACACCCACACAGCCAAGAAATATTGGATAGGCGAGTGCTCCGACCGCGCGGCCTTTCAAATCTTCCTGCTGTTCAGTAAACGCGGCAACGCGTTCGAGCGAGTCTTCAAGGAATCCGCCTTCGTTCCCCGCGCGGACCATGTTGATGGCCATGTCGCTGAAGACTTTGGGGTACCTAGCCATCGAAGTCGGCAACGGTTCACCATCTTCGACTTTGGCTTTGATCTCTTCCAACACGCCCTTGAGAGCTGGCTTCTTGGTCTGATTTGCGATGACGGTTAAACTGCGAAGCAGCGGCACACCAGAACGCAGCAGAGCGGCCAATTGGTTGTAGGTATTGGCCATGACCTGACCGCTGACCTTCTTGTTGTTCAGCGATCCAGCCGCCTTGGCGACTTTAATTTCGGTCGGCAATAGATTCATCGAATCCAATTGCATCAGCACATCTTGCTGACTGTTGGCTGTGATTAAACCTGTCTTGCGAGCTCCACCTGGATCTCTGGCTATGTAGGCGTACTCAGGCAATTCGATCCCCCTTGGTCGTTCGCAGCACTTCATCAACGCTGGTTGAACCTAGTATCGTTTTGTCCCAAGCATCCATTCGCAACGTTCGCATGCCGGCCTTAAGCGCAGCAAGCTTGATGTCCCATGTGCTCACTCGTGTATGCGCCAACGAACGGATCTCTTCGTTGGTGATTAGCAACTCATAGATCCCCATTCGCCCTTGATAGCCAACGCCACGACAGTTTCGGCAACCAACTGCGCGGTAAAGTGGCTGGTCGCCTAAGGACTCGAATGGAAAATCGCTCGGCAAGTCATTGTGGTCAGGTTGATAAGCTTCTTTGCAGTGCTTGCACAACCGTCGCACCAACCGCTGAGCCATGATGCCTTCAACGGTACTAGAAACGAGGAACGGTTCGATACCCATATCAACCATTCGAGTGAATGCGCCGGCCGCATCGTTGGTGTGCAGCGTGCTAAACACCAAGTGACCTGTTAACGAAGCTTGAATTGCGTTTTCGGCAGTTTCCAAATCTCGAATTTCCCCGATCAGTACAATGTCGGGGTCGTGTCGCAAGATGCTTCGCAGCGATGCGGCAAAGGTCAAGCCGATCTTGTGGTGAACCTGAATTTGATTGATGCCGTCCAATTGATACTCAACAGGATCTTCCGTGGTGATGATCTTGTTTTCTGGACTGCGGATTTCCATAAGCGAGCTGTATAGCGTTGTTGTTTTTCCAGATCCAGTTGGCCCGGTCACCAACACGATTCCGTGCGGCAAACGAATCAACTGACTGAACAAGCGATAGGTATGCGGGTCCATTCCCAATCCCTGAAGGTCGAACTTCATCGCTCCTTTGTCGAGAATACGCATGACCAAGCTTTCGCCGTGAATCATGGGGATCACCGACAAACGAATATCGATCTCACGACCGTGAACTTTCAGCTTGATACGACCATCTTGAGGCAATCGCTTTTCGGCGATGTTCAATCGGGCCATGATCTTCAAGCGACTGATGATCGCCAATTGAAAGCGACTGATTTCCGGAGGAACGGGTTGGTCATGCAAGATACCGTCGATACGATAGCGAATGACCAGTCCGCCAGCTTGCGATTCAACGTGAACGTCACTGGATCGCGAGTCGATCGCTTCAACCAAGATTTCGTTCACCAAGCGAACCACGGAGGCCTCTTGAGCCATCTCGCTCAATTCGCTTCCATCGGACTCAATGCCTTCCAGCAGTTCGATGTCGCCGTCTTCTTCACGAGCAGCCATCAAGCCTTCGACTGTCTCGGATCCAACACCAAGATGCTTCTTAGTCAGCTTAGCAATCTCAGTCTTTTCAGCGACCAGCGGAATGATTGTGAGCCCAGTTGCAGCACTGGCCTCGTCCAAGGCGTATACATCCAGCGGGTTTGAAACGGCCAACTTCAGCGAGCCATTCACGCGTTCTACAGGGAACAACGAATGGCGATAGATCAGCTTTTGCGGGAAGGACTTAATCAGATCGACGTCGACTTCCACGCTGCGGAGGTCGACATAATCCATGCCAAGTTCGTCTCCCAGCGCTCGCAGCGCGGGTTCCTCTCCGACCAAGCCCTGTTGTACGGCAGCTTCAACTAGCCGAATACCGCTCAGTTGTTCTGCGCGCAATTTGTGCACTTGATCAACATTAAGCAAGCCGCGTCGGATTAGGATTTCACCAGTTTCAAACATAAGACTTTGCGTTCCTGAGAGGATGTAACGGGAGGAATTGGGAACTAACGTCCACCGGTTCGACCACCTTGAGTGCGATTACCACCACCGGTCTGTCCACCACCGAAACCGCCTTGTCCACGATTGCCACCGCCTTGTCCACCAAAACCACCGGTTTGTCCGCCGACGCCCCGATTGCCGGTGCCAAAGCCACCGGTCTGGCCGCCACGCTGCATTTGCATAAGTCCTTGCATCGCTTCAGCTCGACGCCTGTTCGCATCAGCATCAGTTGCTCCAGTTGTACCGGTTGGTTGAGTTCCTGATGTGTTTGTTTGTGCCTTGGGTCCAAGAACTCGCTTTAGGCTGTCAGCTAACCCGATTGAGCCGACTCCGTCAGGAATTGGAATCACCACAACATCTTCCATTTCGCCCTCTCCAGCTTCGTCGATCATCGTGACCAATTTGCGTACTTCTTCAATTTGTTGAGGCTGTGCAACTACGATCAACGAGTTCGTAAAAGTGTCTGCACTAACGGCAATTTTGGGTTCGGTGAGTTCCGAGTTTGCTCCACCGCGACGACCGCCGCCACCACCCATGGCAGACCGCATTGCTTGTACAATTTCCGCTGGATTAGGCTGTCCACCAGCTCCGCCACCGCCGCGGGTGGCATTGCCTTCGATTCGGTCGCCAAACACGGCTTTGACAGTAGTAAGAACAGCACTCGCGTCTTGAGTGATTACTGGAATCATCTCCGTTGTACCACGAGTCTCAATCGGAAAAGGACTCTCGGGCTGATCGATCACTTTCAGGATTTGTTCAATGAGCATCCGGTCTTGATTGGAAGCTGAGACGAACAGAGCATTCAATCGTGGGTCGGCAACAATGGAATAGTCGCCAGTGGCAAGTCCAGCACTCGACCCAGATCCTGCACCTGTCGAACCGCCTCCGCCACCACCTAGAAGGGAACCCAGCATGCCACCGCCAAAGCCACCTAACACGCTGGTCGCCATATCACCCAGCATTCCGCCGCTTGACCCACCCGACGACGCTGCTCCACTGAGTACATTCTCAAGCAACTCTTTTGCGGCAGCAGCCTTGATGTTTTGCAAATAGACCACTTCCGGCTTGTCGCCACCCAAGTTGGATTGTTCCATAATCATTCGCAGGAGGTTTTCAAAACGCTCCAAGGCTTCAGTATCATCGCATCGAATCATCAATCCACCAGGACCGTCGCTAATGATGATCGGAGCCTGCAATTCTTCGTCGCTAGCCTTTACTTCAGCGGTCTCATCTTGAGTCGAAACAAACTTGCCTTTGACTGCTGATCCCTTGTGCTGTTTTTGCGTCACGCTTCCCTTGGAAACTTTCGGAGCTGGAGCGGCCGGTACAGGATTGCCTTGATTAGCCTTGGTTGGTTCTTGCTCTGCATCCGCATCTTGTTCGCTGTCTTCGCGAGGCTTCTTTGGTGGAGCGTACGACTTGGATTTTAGACCGCCCGTTGAAAATGATTCCGTGTTATCGCGAACGATCGGGTTGGTCTTGCCATACATCTGTTGCCACAACACTTCAGCTTGCTTAATTGCGTCGGCAGAACCACCACCGGACGGCAACATGCGAACTCGATCGCCCCAAATATTCTTGGTGGCCTTAGCGTTCTTTTCCAACTCTTCGATCAAATTGCGAATTCGCTGAACTTGTTCCTCGGAACCCTTCACCCAAACTTGACGAGCCATCAAGTCTCCATCGATCACAGGCTCGCCGCTATCGGCACTTGGCTTGTCGGAGAGGCCAAAGAACTTTTTAACGGCAGCAATTGCCATCTGTGGATCAAGACGTTCGAGCTGAATGACTTGAAAGTCTGACTTCTGACCAGCCAACGAATCCAAGGTTGTCTTGACCGTTTCATGGTCCGCTTTGCGTCCCATCAGAATCAACTGCTTCGAAGCATCGTCCTTGGCAAGTCGTACATCAGGCGTACCAGCCAGCAATTGCGAAATCACTTCATAGGCGAGTTGAATATCCAAGCCCTGCACTGAATGTCGACCAATGTACGCAGGTTCGTAGGTCACTGGCTTGCCAGCATCCTGTGGAGCCTTATCCATTTGCTCGACAAGGTCTTTCAGAATCTGAATCTTGTCCATGTCGCCCTTAGCATAGATCACTGTTCCAAAGGTATTTGTCGAGATCTTGATATTCGCACTGACGTTTGCCCCGTCTTGTAGCTCCAACAAAGGACGAGCCACTGCAAGTATCTCTTCGGCATTGATCACCTTTAGAGGAATCGATTGAACAGCGGCGCCGCGCGCAGACATTGGGTCTTCAGCGCGTTCGATGAATTCAGCTACAGCGCGAACATTGCCGGCCATGTCAGTGACCTGCATTTGTCCCGAGGTGGAAAATGCTTTGACTGTTCCTTGGATGCTCAACAACTCCTTGACTTCTTCCTTTATGGATTCAGGGTCCAATCGCTTGAGCGTGAAAAGTACTTTCACAGGTTCATACCGACCGTACTTTTTGCTCTTCAAATCTTCAACCGGAACCAAATCGGCAATTTCCGTAATCAACTCGCCGAGGATCTTTTGGTTCTCTTCAAAGTTGACACAGCGCAACAAGCGACCGCTGCGGAAGAGCGTGAATCCGCTGTCTAACAGGTAGCCGTTCATAAGGTCTAGAGTCTCAGGTACGGTGTACTTGCGACTAAGATCGCGGTAGGTGAACGATCCCGGAGGTATCAGTTCCGACTGTACCGACATATCAGCTTGATCGGCCAACCACTTGATGACGTCTCCCCACGGCTGCTTTTGGAAGTTGAGCTCCAATTCGATCTTCTCGATGGGCATTCTCGACACTTGCTCAGGAGTCATCGCCGCAACGCTGCCTGCGCGACCAGATGTTGCACCGCCACTAGCAGGTGCATCGACTTTTGGCTCGGGAGGCATCGGTGCCCCAGCCGGTTTTTCAGTGATTAGCCCGGCCATGAATTGCCAAGCTGAGTATTGTGTGTCAGATAGCTCGCGACGAATGGCTCGGTCGGCTTGTGGCTTGACTTTATCTTCGTTGTTAGCCTTCTTAGCAGCACGAACTTGCTCGCGCCAATCGGCAACCACTTGCTTTTGCCCGTCGGTCAGATTGAGGGCCTTAGCAATATCCTCCTCGACAAGACTTGTTAGGCCGATCCACTGAACGCGCAGTTTTAACAACTTCGCTTGCTGTTCAGGATTGAGGACCTCAAGGGCCATTCGCTCGGATTCAGCGACGAATTTGGCCATCAGTTGTCCCTGCTCACTCTTGGGGACCTCGTTCAACTGCGCCGCCAGTCCTAAAGCCGAACCGACGCGTTTGGTGCTCAATTGCTTAAGTTGAAGTCGCTGTTGTTCGGTCAGCTCCAGCTTCTTGGCAATTTCAGACTCAGGGTTTGTCAATTCGGTCAACACCCCCAGGTATTCGTTGCCACTGGCGGTTTGCAAACCCAAGCTCGCAACCATTAGTGCAAAGAAGAATAGTGGTCGGGCTAGTGTGATTCGTTTGAGAATTGTTATGTTCATTGCTTTAAACAACTGAGGCTAAGGATATTCAGCACCGTCAGCTTGGAACCCTTACAAATGGATAAAGTTTCGGGGTTGCCCGGCAACACCACCCCTTTCGGGCTAGGCAGTCACTGCCTGGCCATTGGATTCTCTGTCCGGGCATTGGTGCAAGCGCTCCGAGAGGCTGGCTTTAGCGTAATTGCGCTCGATGCGTTCGGCGACTACGACACGCGAGAATCTGCTAAAGTGCCCCAAATCATCACCGAGTGGGGCGCTGCCAATCCGGAAAAAGCGTTACAGGGCGTTTTGGCCTTCTATAGAGAGTTGCACAAACCTTTACAAACCGACATTTTCTTGCCCGTTTTCCTGGCTGGAGGCTGTGAAAACTGGCCAGAATTTGTGAGCTTCCTACGCAAACTACCCAGCATCCGGATTCTTGGACCAACCGCAGAACAAATGCGTGCTTTCAGATCGCCAGAGTTCTGGAGAGCCTGCACAGAAGGCACTTCCGTAGGGTTTCCCACATCCGTGTTCGAGAATTCGGAGCCAGAGGCTTACCCCAAGGCCTTATCCCTCCTTTGTCATTCGTCCACGACTTGGTTACGCAAGAGTCGATCTTCAGGCGGAGGTATGGGCGTTTTCCTCAGTCCCGCGCCAGGCTCCCATCAGGCAACTGGGGACACTCATTCAACTGGGGACACAGCAACTCGGAGTACATCCAGCTCCGGCGATTATCTGCAAGCGTTTGTATCAGGTAGGACCCTTGGCGTGACCTGCATCGTCTCCCGAGACGTCTTGTCGAATCCCTCGATAACCTTCATCGGCGCGACAGAATCTTGGCAGGCCGCCGACTGGCCAGGTCCAACCCCCTTCATCTATCGAGGGTCCTTTGGGCCCGTGCCCTTAACGCAAAGCCAAGTTGAGTCGATCGAACGAGTCGCAATGTCACTAGTTCTAGCCGTCGATGCCGCCGGTGGAGGCACCCCCGAGACGCGATATCGAGGATGGCTCCAGATGGATCTTATCGAGGATTCTGATTCGCGACTTTGGCTTCTCGAAGTCAATCCACGGTGGACGGCTGGCATGGAAGTGCTCCGACTTTCAGGACTTGCTAATCCCGTTCGACTACACGCCCAAGCCTTCGGGCTATCTTGCCCCAATGAAACCGAAACAACAACGACTGGGCAAAACGACCAGTGGATTGGCAAAGCGATCTACTACGCGCCGCAGCCGATCCCGCTTACCGAGCGACTTGTTCGCGAGCTGCATCAGCATTGCAGCGATGGCTTTTTCGACTTGCCATCTATCGAAGCCATTGGCAGCCAGATCGAGCTTGGTCATCCTCTTTTGACGATTGTGGTAACCCTCGACCGCCAATCAGTGACGTACGAACAGGCCCGCCGCGAAGCGCTAAGTCAACTCGACCAAAAGCGACAGGTATTACAAGAGTGGATTGCCGCAATGTAGCCCTTCCTAACTGCCGGTAGTTAACGTTACTTTGCTTTGGATGCCAAGCTGCGGAGCCATCGCTGGCATCGTTCGAATTCTGCTTCGCGATCAACCTGAGGCTGATAATCCAGAAGTTGCTTGGCGCGATCGATCGAGAAGTAGTGGTCGAGAGCCAATTGAGCGGCGACAAAGCGAGTCATGGGCGGCTCGGTCTTGCGTCGAAGGACTTTGTAAACAACTTCCAACATCGCTCCGATACGATAGGCACTCGCAAACGAAATTGAAGTTTGTGGTACGGCAACATTCGCTGTGGTCAAGATACGCGAGATCCACTCCCAACAGGCAATTGGCTGACCATCGGTAATGAACAAAGCTTGGCCGTTTAAAGCATCGTTCCCCGCCACCAGTTTTTGAACGGCTTGCACGTGCGCTCGCGCGGCGTTGTCGACGTGGACAACATCGATCAGATTTTCTCCTGTCCCGACGCGACGCAATCGGCCGCTCAACGCTCGCTCAATCACGCGAGGGAATAGATGCGGATCACCCAATCCCCAAATCAAATGCGGGCGAAGAGCACAGGTCTGCAGTTGCCCCGCGCTTGCAGCATCGATCACAGCTTGTTCAGCCAGCGCTTTAGTCTGCGGATAGTAACACAGCCATCGCTGGGGATAGGGTACGGACTCATCAACGCCCGACTGATGTTGACCATCAAAGGTAACACTGGGACTGCTAGTGTGCACAAAGGCTCGGACTTTTGCTTTGGCTGCGGCGTCGAGCAAACGCGTGGTCGCAGCGGTGTTGATTTCGTAGTACTCTTTCCACGAGCCCCACACACCGGCCTTGGCCGCAGTATGAACAACAGCGCCGCAATCGCGACAAGCGGCCTGACAACATTCCGCGGAGCTAACGCTGCCCTGCACAGCTTCGACGCCTAGCTTTTCCAATTCAGGGTAGCGACTGCGAGCCAATCCCCGCACGCTAAAGCCTTGATCGATCAACTGCCGACAAATCGCTGCGCCCAAGAAGCCGCCGTAGCCAGTCACTAACACTCGCATTAGGTTACTCCTTGGTAAGTCATGAAGCGAGAACTCGATGGGCGGTGAAGCGTTATCAGGCTATTACGAGCCACGTTTGGGAGATGCCTTTTTGCCCCCTGCGGTTCCAGCAGTTCCAGCTTTGGTCTTGGCTCGTTTTGCAGCGGCCTCGCCTTGCTTGATCTCTTTTCGAACACCCTGGATCGACTTCATGCGGTTCGGGTTATCTGCCTGTCCGGTCAATTCGTAAAGGAAGCGACTGGCGAACGTGTCACGCTGCTTGCCCCATTTCTTGCGAGTCAACGGCAACGACATGGTTAGCTCGTCCTGCGCCCGAGTCACTCCAACGTAACACAAACGACGTTCCTCTTCGACATCGTCAACATTGTCCGAGATCGATCGGCGGTGAGGCAAAATACCCTCTTCCATACCGACCATGTAGACGATCGGAAACTCAAGACCCTTAGCTGAATGGTAGGTCATGAGGGCGACGGCGTTTTGCTGAGTCTGCTTCTCTTTGGGACTACCAAACTCTTTGCCTGAAAGAGTGACTTCATCTAAGAAGTCCGACAAATTGGGATCACGATTTTCCGTCTCGTACTCGGCGATCGCATTGACCACTTCTTCAAGTGAGTCTTTACGAGCTTGCGCCTCTTCGGGGCTCGGGTAGGTCCGATCGATATAGCCCATGTAGTCGACGCTACTGATCAATTGACGCATGACATCGGCCATCGACGACTTCTCATCGGCCAACATCGCCTTTAATCGGTCGACGAGCGATTGAATCCGAGCCACGCCCTGCTTGGCTGGCTCCGGAAGAGTGCTGATCAGCGCCGGATCTTCCATCATCTCCCACATCGGAATGCCACGATTCACGGCAGCAGCTAGCAAGTTCTCTATCGTCTTTTCACCGATGCCACGCTGTGGAGTGTTGATGATTCGCAGCAAGGATACTTCGTCTTTGCTGTTGTCGACGATGCGCAGATAGGCCAGTAAGTCTCGCACCTCTTTGCGATCGAAAAACGACTGGCTACCAACCAGCGAGTAAGGCACTTTCGCGCGTCGCAATTCCATTTCAAAGACCCGCGGCTGTTCGTTGGTTCGAAACAGAATCGCAAAGTCGCCTGGCTGACGTGCTCGGGTGTCCAGGATTCGAGCGATCTCGTCGACGGTTCCTCGCGCCTCGTCAAGCTCTGTCTTGAACTGCAGAATCCGCGGCGGCTTACCGGCACCTCGAGCCGCACGAAGGACTTTATCGTGTCGAACTTTATTGAAGGCGATCAAGCGGTTGGCAAAATCAAGGATCGCACCACTGCTGCGATAGTTGGCCTCAAGTCGCACGACTTTGGCTTCGGGCCAATCATTCTTGAAGTTCAAGATGTGCTGTACCTCGGCACCGCGCCAGCCGTAGATCGACTGATCGTCGTCGCCTACAACACATAGATTGCGATGCCCTTTCGCCAACTGTTCGATGATCGAATACTGCGACTGGTTTGTATCTTGGTATTCGTCGACCAAAATGTGATCGTACAGACCGGATTCTTTCAGACGGATATCTTCGTGCTCGCGGAACAGTTCTTCGGTTAGCAAAAGAAGATCGTCAAAATCGACGGCACCGACCAACTTGATAGCTTGTTGGTAGCGACGGTAGCCGCTGGCGGCGACGTGTTCGACGTCAGTCTTGGCAAGCTCACCGGCTTGCTGCCAGCGAACGCCAGCGTTTTTCCAGCGGCTGATGTGCGAGAGAAAGTCCCCGGGCTTCATCATTCCCGAGTGGACTCGCAGTTGCCGAAGGACGTCGCGAGCCACCGACTCTTGGTCGCTGCGATCGTAGATGGCAAATTTATCGGGGTAGCCCAGTCGCTTGGCGTGGCGGCGGAGAATCTGAACGCAGTTGGAGTGGAACGTGCCCACGACCGGACCGCCATCGGGCTTGCCCGGGCGATGGGATTTCGTCTTTTTGCCCGACATGTGCGCGATCCGCTCACGCATTTCCCGAGCGGCCTTATTGGTAAAGGTCACCGCCAAAATACGGTCGGGAGCCGTGCCATGTTTGATCAAATTGGCGATCCGGAACGTCACGACGCGCGTCTTCCCAGATCCGGCTCCTGCAAGTACGAGGAGCGGGCCACTGAGCGTTTGTACAGCTTCTTGCTGCTCTGGGTTGAGACCGTTAGACATGCTGGCATGGTAACCGCCCCAGGGCAGAGTGGGCAAGCCTTAGTGAAATAGCCGATAAGAGCCGTAGGTTAGATGATCTGGGCAGCTAAAAATTGCAGTTGCGAAATTGGTGGCGGACTCTACAATTCC
>CAUJKA010000310.1 GCA_963204965.1 Planctomycetota bacterium
GATGCGCCCAGATTCATCGGGCGACAAACGCGAGCTTCCTTGCACGCACATTTCGCGACTCCTTGCTTGAGATGGTGGTCCAACCTAACTCTAGCAGGAGTCGCGATTTATCGCTAATTGAACGGTATTGCCGTTAAACGAATTGCGGCGTACCCACCTAGGCTAGATCGTGCGCTACGGATCAATTTGCTTAAGAAGATTGAACATCAGCGACATCGGTTCAATCGGTTTGCCTTTGGTGGAAGTAAGATCCCAGGCCTTGATCCAACGAGTTTCTCCCTTGGTCATGCTGAAGTCGCTAACCAAACGTTTCTCTAGATCAGGCAGGTGAGCGGCTCCGTAGAAGATACCGATGCGTTGCTTGCCCTGTGCAAGCTGCTTTTGCAGACCCTTGATCGCTTCCGCATTGCGATCGATTACTAAGAGTTGATTGAGCGATCCGCCCAAGGCCTCGTCTAAAGAACCGGTCGAGACAAATTGCTGGGCCATCATTAGCTTGGCCTTGTGCGGATTCTCCAGCAACTCCATTAACCCCATATCGCTGCTCATCAGCGGATTGCCCTGGGGATTCTGAGCCGCCTTATTCTGCTGACGCATCACATCAACCATGGTAGATAGAGCTAAAGTCAGCGCAGTGTCTCCACGCTCTTCCATCTTCTTAGCAATCTGCGTTGGAGTCATGTCCGCACGCACGAAATGACTTTTGCTGTAGTCGACTTTTTCAAGCTGCGATTCCATTCCCAAGAAGTTCTTCATCGACTTCTGCAAGAATGAAATTGGATTGGACGACTCTTGCTGAGCCTTAGCACTGACGATTGTTCCTTCGGGAGCGACCAGTTCATAAAGCAGCACATCATATTGGTCAAACAGCCGATTCAGTTCGCGATAGTACGAGGCCTCGCCGATATGCACCGCACCGATCAAATCGACTTGAGCGCCTTGCGAACCAGCCTTGTAAGAGACGACGGCAGTGTCGAGCGACTGAGGCTTGCCATCGTCGGACTTTTCGATGCGAATGAAATCCTTGGTCTTTGAAGACGTGGCTTCCTTTTTCGCAGCAGCCGAATTTTCTTGGGCGGTTGCTGGCAGAGCAATCATCAAAGCCAACAATAACGAGCAACATTTTTGTCGCATAGGAACGCTCACTTTAGAATCCGACACTATTTGATTCGACTCAGCCCACATCAGTCACGGGATCGATCAACATTCTCCGAGAGATCTGCCACTCATTGCCGCCCTTCGCCCGTGTCGGACGGCAATGAGCTTTGACAGAACTTGCGTTCCTAGTGTTTTCTAGCAACTCGACAACCCACCGTAAACTCCATTGAATACTCAGGCAGATCACCCAGAATCAGACTATTCGCTGAAAAGCCAACAATATTTGCCTCGTACAGAAGAATCTCGGACTTTTCGAAGCGGAAAGAACCAGTGTTGACCTTCTAACACTTGAACCTCAACGTCAACGAAAAAGCCCGTCGAAGCAAATGTTGTTCGTCATGAAAGATCTGGCTTGCAGCGCAGTCTTACTTGGTCAAACCCGGCAGGAATTTGACCTACCCCGACCGCGAGTCTTCCTTCGCGGGCTTAGCGCCTTCGCGTGATCTTCTTCTACGGCTCTTTCCCAAACTCATAAATATCAGGTGGTGTTGTCGCGTTTGGTTCTGTCGGCGCCGCAGGCTCGACCGGGCTCAAGATATCATCCGACTTAAGTATCCCGTCCTGTCGCAGCAACCCTGGAGGCATCATCGCAGGTGTCGTACCGGCAGCTTTGTTTTCAACCGCTTCAGCCATATCGGTTAGTGCAACTTTCGTATATACCTCGGCAAGCTTCTTTCTTGTACCAGGGCGATCATTGTTGATTTGCAACGCGGCTTCAAAAGCTCGAATGGCAACGACATAGTCCTTGCACATCACCAGTATCTCACCGTAAGTGTCATACATCTCGGCATCAGGCCTGGAGATTGAGAGCGCATACTCCATCATTCGCCGCGCCTTCAGGAGTTCGTCTGGTCGCTCTCTCGCAATACACAGCGCTAGGTTGTTGAGAATGATGGGATTATTGGGGGCTAGGCCCTGCGCAACTTCCAGATGAACTAGAGCTTTATCTAGTTCATTCTTTTTTAAATGACCGATGGCTACTAGAAGGTGAGTCACCGCAGTGGCTTTGCCTTCAGCCAACTGATCTCGCAAGTAATTTGTAATTTCTTCGTCAGCGATCTTGCCTTGAGCCGTTAGCTCGGCAACCTTTTCCATCACGATTGGATTGCCCGGATCAGACTTCATTGCTTTGTCGAGATAATCAAGGCGGATTTCACTACTGGAAGAATTCTTGGACTCTCTGTCGAATGCCAACATGAACGCATTGGACAGCAATCTTGTGATTTGTGCGTTCTTAGGAAACTGTCTAAGCCCCTTTTGCGCGAGCTCAACAGCTTCCGTTGTATTTTCGTCAAGTAGGTGCAATGACACGAGTTCGATGTAATCTAGTTCCGTTGCTACGCCAGCCTGAACTCGTTCTTGCCGAGGAGGCATCATGTCGTTCTTGATCGACACAAACAGGTGCGTCACTTCTTTTTGCTTGGCGACGCTAGCAAGTTTAATCCTCAGTCGCGAATCACGCTGACCTGCCTCTTGCAAAACTTCCATGGCTTCGGGAAAGCGATTGTCCCGCATTAACAAATCAGCATAGGCCGACAGTAGCATCGGCTTGACACCGGCCCAACGCCTAGCTTCGGCTAGATCCGTGAGAAGAATCGCCTTCTCGCGCTCATCCTTGATACCCAAGATAAGCAATCGATCGGCAGCCAACCAACTGTGCGCTGGCGCGAACCCTCGTTCGAGCTCTGGAGCTATTCGCCGCATCATTTGTCTTGCTTGAGCAGTTCGCCCGTTGGTGTTGAGCGTGTTAGCGACGAGATATGTTGCGCGGACATCCGAGATTTCCAGCTCAAGCACCTTGAGTAGCAAGTGATTGATATAGCTTGAAAATTGCTCATTGCTAGTCAGAGCATTGGCAGCTTCGTCAGGCTCTTTCTTTTCCGAAAAATCATCCTTAGTAGCTTTACTATCATTGTCGCCCTTGTCGTTGTCACTATTGCGAGCGAGCTCTTCTGCTTGAAGTAGCGCCGAATTCTGCTTGATCTCTGATTCGATTAACGTCCAGTACCCACGCAGCGTCTGTTCAGGGCCAACCCAATGCAATAGTAGTGAACTACCGATCATGTAGACTGCGATTGCCAAGAGAGGCAAGCCGAACATCAGAGCAGTCCAACGGCGAGTGTGGAACCATGATGCGACCAGCTCAATCAAACCTAAAGCAAATGTCCGAGGTTGGGAGATTAACGCGCCCAAATCGATCCAAAATTGATATGGAGACATAAAACTTTCTCCTACTGTTTCAAAATCAAAATGGGTTTCAATTGTCCGGAAGGCAGCTTCTCGCGGAACGACTTACGTATCACATCGAAGAACTCTTGCAACTCTTTCAACTGTTCTAACGAGAGTGTTGCTCCTGCGTCGCAGGACACGCGAATTTCGTACATTGGCTGGATTGGATTCGACTTGGCGTTCAGTTGGTCCGTGTAAGGCAGCGAACTCGTCTCGTTGTCAGCGGCCTTGGGCAAACTCAGGTCGTCATTTAGGAAGCTCTGCAAGACGTAAGCGTTTCCACCCAATACGTTCACCTGCCTCGAGTCATAGTAACCCCAAGAATCAGCGTTGATCGATGGATGCCAACTTTGCGTAATCTCAATGGCGTTGGAATCGATATTGGCAAGTGGAGGCCGCAGGTTGATTTCCGGCGCGGCAAGCTCGGCAACTACTACCATGCCGTTCCAACTGTACGCCCATCGTGCGAATAACTTGCCTTGCCCAGAGAACACCTCATTGACCTCGGCAGCAGACTTTCCGTTGATAGAAAAGGCACTGGCTTTGAATGCCTTGAACTGGTCGGGTACCAAATCTGGTGTGATCGACTGTTTGAATCCCGAAAGCTCGGCCTCGGCAATCGGAACCTGTGTGTTGGGTAAACCACCACGAATCATTGCAAAGGCAATTGGACCGACCATTAAGAAGGAAGTCAGTCCGCAGAGCCCAACAACTGCTTTGTAGAACTTACGGCGATTCCAATCGAGCGAATACCAGGATCTTCTCCATGCCTCCATCTGTTTGTGGAAGTCGGCGATCTCTTCGATTTCCTCATACTCTTCAGGTTCGGACTTTGGCTCTGGCCAATTGAGCACTTTGTTGGCGGCAGCAAATATCGGCAGTAGACTCGGCTGAGAAAGGGGAACAGGACTTAACATTCCTAGCAACATGCGATCGCAAAAAAGCACCAACACTAGAATGAAACCAAACGCACCGAAACTGATAAAATAGTGTGGCAAGCCACTGACAGTCCAATCGCTTGAGTATTGGACCATGCCAAAGCTAACCAAAAGCATGGCTAGGTAGCGAGTCATCAACAAACAGATTGCACTACCGATTAGCAAGAGTAGTGAGTGCAGTAAGCTGCGAGAAAAGCCCCAACACCAGAGCGAAACACTACAAAGCACTGCATACAGTCCAAGCTTTGCACTCGTAGTTGACGAGCTTTGAAAGTTCCCGCCCTGCAATGAAATGGTCTGACCATCCAACAAGTGCGGAACATCGTGCGCATCCAAAGTTGTTGACGCACTTTGCGCGGCGACGTCCGATATCCACCGATCCAAATCCACGTAGACTTGAGAAATTGGAATCGTCATTAGAAGCAGCAAACCCCAGGTAACAACTTCATGCCATCTTCTTTGGCTACATCGTCCCAACCCCCAGGCCACTAAGATCCCCGCGCTGGCCACGTGCATCCAATTCAGCGACCACATTGCGACTCCATAAACCAAAAGGGCCGTGGAGAAAAAGAAAATCAACGTGGCAACCCGCATTCGCAAGCTATGTCGCGTAACGGAACCACGTCCAGTCCACATGACAATTCCTGCTACGACCAACCAAACTAGCAGTCCAATTTTCGTCTCTGGCATTCTCCAGAGCGTGAGCCCTTGAGCCAATATGAACGGAGAAACTCCAATCAACGGCAAGATCCCTACGAAGACGTCCCAAGCCGAAAGTCTTTGGCCTGGAATGACTTCCGAGAATTCTTGTGGGGATGTCAAATCCGGCATCGTCGTCTTAAGGTTTGAGCAAAGTGTGACTTAGTCGCAAGGCGACCATTGTAACTAGAATTTGCAATCATTCGTTGAAATTTGAATGAATTGCTGCGACGGATCGAGAAACAAAAAAACCGCCGAATGAGTTCGGCGGTTTTTGAATTGTGATCGATGCTCGTTGGAGTTTTCCGACGCTGGTCGTGAAGCGAAAAGCTCGCTTACGAAATCGCCAGTAGAAGTCGGCTCGGGGCTTCTAACAAGGCGATGATGTCGTTGAGGAATCGAGCTGCGGTGCCACCGTCGACTAAACGGTGGTCGTAGGAAAGGCTTAGAGGCATCATCTGTCTCACGGCAATCGAATCATCATCCATCACCACGGGAAGCTTACGCGTTCTTCCTACCAACAGAATGGCAACCTCAGGAACATTGATGATCGGTGTGCTGTACGTTCCACCAATCGCTCCCAGGTTGCTAATGGTGAACGTTCCACCACGTAGTTCATTCACGCCAAAGTCGCCGGTCCGGACTCGAGCGGCCATGTCGGCTAGCGCCTTGGCAATGTCAGGGATGCTGAGCAGATGAGCGTTGCGAATGTTAGGTACGACCAAACCGCGATCAGTGTCGACAGCCACTCCCAGGTTGACATAGTCACGATAGACCACTTGATCGTTTTCCATGTCGATCAGCGCGTTCATCATAGGATTGTTGCGAAGCGCGATTGCGACAGCCTTCATCAAGAACGGCATCGTTGTGAGCTTGATACCTTGAGCAGCATAGTCGTCCTTGCTGGACAATCGAAATGCTTCCAAGTCGGTCACATCGGCATCGTCAAAGTTGGTGACGCGAGGCACGGTGCTCCAAGACTTGTGCATTTGATTCGCGATCGTCTTGCGAATCTTGCTCATCTTCTCAACACGAACTGGACCGTAATCGTCGGCCCCTGGTGTTCCTGGCAGTGCTGGAACTTTGTTTCCACCAACAGCCGATGCTACTGGAGTTACCGGCGAGGCTATGACGCCGCTTGAAGTCGCGGGACGACTGGTTGTTGGGATGACCGCCGAACTTGCTCGGGCTGAAGCTTCGCGAACTGATCGAAGCACGTCTTCTCGAGTGATTCGACTTCCTTCACCAGTTCCTTGAACAGTAGATAGATCGACCCCAACTTCGCGAGCGAAACGGCGTACAGCGGGCGATGCTGCAACAAGATCACCACCATCAGCTACATCAACAGAAGCACTCGCAACGAGCGTTTGTGGTACGGGAGCAACTGGCGCAGGTGCTACCGGTTGAGGCGCTGGCGGTGCGGCAGGCGCGGGTTTGGCTGCTGCAGCTTCCACTGGCTTTGGAGCTGGTGGTGGCGCAACGGGTTGTGGAGCCACAGGTTGTGGTGCCGGTGCGGCGGCAGTCGGTGCTGGCGCTGCAGGCTTCGCGGCCGGTGCAGCTCCCGATGGCTCCATTTCAAAAATGGCGGTACCAATGGGCACTGCTTGACCAGGCTTCACCAAGATCTTGGTAATCGTTCCTGCTTGTGGACTTGGAACGGTGACAGTTGCCTTGTCGGTTTCCAACTCCATGAGCCCTTGATCTTTAGTAACCGTATCGCCAACAGCGACGTAGATTTCTAGAACGTCACCTGAGTCAATACCGTCACCAACGTTGGGTAGCTTTACTTCAATGGCCATTTGCAGTTATAGATTGAAAAAGGTTATTGATGGTTGATTCGAACGTTACCTTAGGAACCGGAAAACCGGACGCTAACGCGTGGCGGCTAGTATTACTACGCAAACATCGGGTTAACTTTGCTGCCGTTGTAATCCAATTCCTTAATCGCAGCTGCGACTTCTTCAGGCTTGAGCGTGCCTAGCTTGCTCAGTCGATACAACGCGGCGATGGCCACGGATTCTGCATCGATTTCGAAATGTCGTCGCAATGCTTCGCGAGTCTCACTACGGCCCATACCGTCGGTGCCCAGCACGAAATAGTCGCCTGGAATGTAACGAGTCAACTGCTCTGGCAAAGCTCGCACATGATCGCTTGCAGCAATAAACGGACCCTTCACGCCTGACAGAACTTTCTCTACGTAGCTCTGCCGTGGAGTGGCCAGTGGGTTAAGCATATTCCATCGCTCGCAATCCTGAGCTTCACGTCGAAGTTGGCTGTAGCTGGTGACGCTCCACACATCGCTGGCGATCTTGTACTTCTCGGCCAGGATTTGCTGAGCACCCAACACGCATCGAAGGATCGGGCCAGTTCCGAACAGTTGGACTCGGGCTTTCGCACCAGGAACTTCAAGGCTTTTGAACTTGTAGATACCTTTGACGATACCCTCTTCAACACCAGCAGGCATCTCGGGCATCTCATAGTTTTCGTTGCCGACCGAAATGTAGTAGATGGCGGTCTCGCCCTCTTGATACAGTTTCTTCAAGCCATCCATGACGATGACCGTGGTTTCGTAATCCCAAGCTGGGTCGTACGCGCGAACCAGCGGAAATGCGATGGCGTTTAGATGGGAATGACCGTCTTGGTGTTGAAGGCCTTCGCCGTTGAGCGTTGTTCGGCCTGATGTTCCACCGATCAAGAATCCCTTGGCCCGCATGTCGCTTGCCGCCCAAATCAAATCGCCAACGCGTTGGAATCCGAACATCGAATAGTAGATGTAAAACGGAATCATGTTGACGCCGTGAGTCGCGTAAGCGGTACCAGCAGCGTTGAAGCTGGACATCGAACCGGCTTCGGTAATGCCCTCTTCGAGAAGCTGTCCGTCTTTGGCTTCCTTGTAGTAGAGCAGTGACGCCGAGTCGACCGGTTCGTACAACTGTCCACCCGAAGCGTAGATACCGATCTCTTTGAACATACCTTCCATACCGAAAGTTCGCGATTCATCTGGAACGATTGGAACGATCTGTTTGCCGATTCTCTTGTCTTTGCAAAGTCGACCCATCAGTCGCACGATACCCATCGTTGTGCTGCCAGTGCTGGCCTTCGTTGGATACTCGGCTAACGTCGGCACTTCCATCTTGGGACATGTCGTTGGTCGACTTGGTACTGGGCCGCCGAGCGATTGACGTCGCTCGCGCAAGTACTTCATTTCGATACTGGACTCGGGTGGCTTGTAGAAAGGAGCGTTAGCAACGTCGTCGTCGGAAATCGGAATGCCAAAGCGACTGCGAAACTCAAGCAGCTCTGCTTCGTTAAGCTTCTTCTGATTGTGAGCGACGTTCTTACCTTCACCGGCTTCGCCCAATCCGTAACCCTTAATCGTTTTAGCGAGGATCACGGTTGGTTGCCCCTTGTGCTCCAAAGCTGCCTTATACGCAGCGTGAACCTTTTCAGGATCATGGCCTCCACGACGCAACTTAGTCAGTTTTTCGTCGGAGTAATTTGCAACCAAGTTGGCAACATCGGGATACTTTCCGAAGAAGTGCTCGCGAATATACGATCCAGGCATGTTGGTGTACTTTTGGTACTGACCGTCGACGACTTCGCCCATGCGACGCACCAAATTGCCAGATTCGTCTTTCTCGAGCAATGGATCATAATCATCGCCCCAAACGACCTTGATGACGTTCCATCCCGAACCTCGGAAGACAGCTTCAAGCTCTTGAATGACTTTGCTATTGCCGCGAACAGGACCGTCCAAGCGTTGCAAATTGCAATTGATCACAAAGGTCAAGTTGTCCAGCTTCTCGCGAGCTGCCAAGTGCAGAGCTCCCAGCGATTCAGGTTCGTCGCATTCGCCGTCGCCCAAGAAAGCCCAAACGCGTTGGTTTGAAGTATCTTTAATGCCGCGATCATGCATATAGCGATTGAATCGAGCTTGATAAATGGCCATTAGTGGCCCCAAGCCCATCGACACTGTTGGGAACTCCCAAAAGCCTGGCATCAACCATGGATGCGGATAACTGCTAAGTCCTGGCACATCCTGCAATTCGCGACGGAAGTTGTCCAAGTTCTCCACCGACAATCGACCTTCAAAGAAAGCTCGAGAGTACATGCCTGGCGATGCGTGGCCTTGGAAGTAGATGATGTCGCCGTCAAAGCCCGATTCACCACGACCGCGGAAGAAGTGATTGAAGCCCACTTCGTAGAGAGTAGCACTGGAAGCAAAAGTACTGATGTGGCCGCCCAGACCGTCGAATTTCTTGTTGGCTCGAGTCACCATGGCCATCGCGTTCCAGCGAATGATGCTCTTGATGCGTCGTTCAATCTCACGATTGCCTGGGTAGGCTGGTTGCTTATGACGTGGAATTGTATTGATATAAGGCGTGTTCACTTCGAGAGGAACATCGACGCCTTCGCTGCGAGCCTTGGTGTCGAGCGTCTTGAGAAGGTACTTAACCCGCTCGGGGCCTTTGCTTTTGAGGATGTAATCTAACGAGCCTATCCATTCTGAAGTTTCGGTTGGATCAATATCTACAGGTTGTGTTTGTTCCCCTGCGCTCACGTCAACCTCTTCGCTGCTGTTGGTAATGGACATGGACACTACTCCACTTCTCAAATTTTATTGACTGCTGATTTCAGCCTGCTCGTATTGTAGCAGCCGCTGTCGGCGTGATAGCGTAACAACCAAGCCGAGTACACATCAAATTCAGCCGATCGCGATTCAAAACGCTCGAGCCGATCGTCGCGAGCTACCTTGGGGAGCTCTTTCTGCCCGGCTGCGAACGTCCGAGGCACTTCTTCGCTACGATTGTTGCATCGATCCACCGCTTCCCGCCACAAAATTGCGAGCCACGGTCGGAAGGCTGAATAGTTGTTTCAAAACCGGGATTCTGATCGAAAACTGCCTATTCTCCAAGTCTAAATTGCCCGTTCTAACACCGTAGAGTGGCTTCAATCGGCAATGAAGTGAACAAATGTACACTATCTCTCAGCCTGAATGGGTAGGATTGTACGGGATTTGATAACCCAAATTGGGTTATGCGTGTCTCGAAATGTCGCCTAGAGTTGGCAGTCAGACTGCGGTAGATGCATGCGTAGGGTCAGCGTATATTGTCAACTTTCACTGACGAACTGGCATAATCGCTTCAAAAGGTTGCGGCGGGCACTTCGTCTTGGACTGAAAAAACTCATCCAGCCAATCTTCACAAGGAAAGTGATCGCCGCCCGAAAGCGGCCACAACAATTGCCATGAAAACTGACGAACTGCGCGAAAAGTACCTCGAATACTTCGTCCAACAGGGACACTCACGCCAGCCCAGCGACGTGCTGGTACCCACTTGGGATCCATCGGTGCTGTTCACTCCCGCAGGCATGAATCAGTTCAAAGATCACTTTCTGGGCAAAGTGAAGTTAGACTTCACACGCGCTACAACCTGTCAAAAGTGCCTTCGAACAGGCGATATCGATAACGTCGGTAGAACTGCCTATCACCACACATTCTTTGAAATGCTCGGCAATTTCAGCTTCGGCGACTATTTCAAGCTGGAAGCCATTCAATGGGCTTGGCAATTCCTAACCGATAAGAAGTGGTTAGGCATGGACCCAAATCGCTTGACCGTAACTGTCTATAAGGATGACGCAGAAGCTGCGAAGATTTGGAACGAAAAGATTGGCTTGCCCACCAACCGCATCGCATGGATGGAAGAGGACGAGAACTTCTGGCCCGCGAGCGCTCCAAGCCTTGGTCCCGACGGAGTCTGCGGACCGTGCAGTGAAATCTACGTCAATCTCGACAATGGCAAGAACGTCGAGATCTGGAATTTGGTGTTCACGCAATTCAATCGTGTAGGCGAGCCGCCCAACAACCTTCGACCTTTGCCAAGCAAGAATATCGATACAGGCATGGGTCTTGAGCGATGCGCGAGCGTGCTGCAAAACGTGCCGACCAACTTCCACATCGACATTCTGATGCCGATCGTCAAAGCGGCAGCCGAAGTCTGCTCGCGGACTTACACCTATGACAGCGATGATGGTCGTCGCTTGCGTCGAATTACCGACCACATGCGAGCCTGCGTGTTCTCCGTTCACGAGAACATTCTGCCAGGGCCCAAGAAGGCTCGCTACGTGATCAAGCGATTGCTCCGCCGCGCGGTCTTGGATGGCCATCAAATGGGGCTGCGAGATCCGTTCTTATACCAGTTAGTTCCGGCAGTGGCTCAGGCGATGAGCGGTGCGTATCCCGAATTGAAAGAAACGGTTGATCGCGTTGCCGAAGTGATTCGCAAAGAGGAAGGCGACTTCTTCTCCACGATCGACGCTGGCCTGAACCGCATCGAGTCGGTGTTCGGTTCGATGGAGCAATCGGGATCGTCGATGGTTGATGGCGACGAAGCTGCCACGCTATATCAAACGTACGGCGTGCCTCCCGAACTTTTCCAAACGATGGCCGCCGAGAAGAACTACGAGTTCGACTGGGTTGGCTTCAAGAAGTCCATGGAAGATCACGAAAAGATCAGCGGTGGTGACCAGCGAGAACTGTTCAAAACGGGTCCCGTTGAAGAATTGAAAGAGGCCGTCCGTCGCTCGGAGTTCATCGGCTACGAAGCTGAATCAGCCTCGTCGACAATCAAAGGTATCATCGTTGGCGAAGGAGCCCAAGAGCGTTTGGTCACCGAGATCCAAGCGGCCGATTGCCAAGGCGAGAAGCTCTTTGTGGTACTCGACACAACACCGTTCTATGGCGAGGGCGGCGGACAGGTCGGCGACTCGGGCAAGATCGTGGCTGCGGGCGTTGAGTTTCTCATAGAAGACACGCAGCGTGCTGGTGAATTGATGCTGCACATCGGTACGCTCAAGTCGGGCAAGCTGACTACTGGTCAAGCTGTCACGGCCACAGTAGACCCGTCACGTCGATCCGGTATTCAGCGAGCGCACTCGGCTACGCACATCTTGCATCACGCTTTGCAAAAGATCCTAGGCGGTCACGCTCAACAGCAGGGTAGTAAGGTCGACGAAGACTGGCTGAGGTTCGACTTCACCAATCTCACTGCGCTCACCGATCAGCAATTGCAAGAGATCGAATCGATGGTTCACCAACGCGTGCAATCTTCCGAGCCGATTGGTTGGAAGACAGTGCCGCTGGCTGAGGCTCGCAAAGCTGGCGCGATGATGTTGTTCGGCGAAAAGTATCCCGATCCAGTTCGCATGGTATCGATGGGCGAATTCTCCAAAGAGCTTTGTGGTGGAACGCACCTCAAGAACACGTCAGAAGTACTGAACTTTGAATTGCTGAGCGAAGAAGGCATCGCTGCGGGAACGCGGCGAATCGAAGCCCTCACTGGCAAGAAAGCCGAAGCACGGCGAACTGAAGTTGAACAGACGCTCACCAGCGCTGCTTCGCTGCTGGGATGCGCCACCGGCGATATCGTTGAATCGCTTAAGTCGCTCGTTGGCGCAGTGCGAGGCTTGAAGAAGCAGCTTGAAGGTGGCGCCGATTACAAGCCTGAACCGGCTGGTAAGAGCCAAGGTGCGGTCAAGGATTACATGCTCCAGCGCCGCCTGCTTCGCGATGTTTCGCGAATGTTGAACGTGTCTTCCGATAAACTGCTTCCGCGAATTCAAGCTTTGAAAGACGAAGAGCAAGGTCTGCATCAGCAGATCGCAACTCTTGCAGCCGCAGGAGACATGTCGGTCGAAAGCTTGCTGGAGAAGGGTCAGCAAATCGGCGATACCATGGTGATCATTACCGAAACACCTGGTGCCAATCCGAACCTGATGCGAAAGTGGATTGAGCAAGTTCGCGACACCAATCCTTCGCCAGTCGCTGTCCTACTAGCCGCGAAAGTCGGTGACGACAAAGTGATGCTGGTCGGCGGACTCAGCAAGGCTCTAGTATCGCGAGGCGTGAGTGCTGCTCAGTGGATGGGCCAAGTCGCTCCAGTGGTCGGCGGAGGCGGTGGTGGCAAACCAGACTTCGCTCAAGCCGGTGGCAAGCAACCTGAAAACTTGCCTCAAGCACTGGTCGCTGCTCGTGAAGCGATTGAAAAGATGCTTGCGGGCTAAGTCGCCTTGTGAAGCGATAAGCAAATCCTCGAACCCTCCCAAGCAAGTTTTTGCGGGGAGGGCGAATGGGGCCAACAGCATTTTTGATCGCTGCGCAGATGACAAACATTCGATTGAAATGTAAGTGAACGATCTGAAGCAATTAACTTCGGGCTGCCCATTTTTGCCCTCACCGCTATTGGCTCGCACTACTCGCCACGCGACTCTCCCGCGAACTAGTAATACCCTAAACGGGAAAGTAATGCGAGCGGGAGAGTTCAATATCTGACCCCTCCCAGTCATGCGAGCTGCTAAAGCGGAATGCGCAATTTTCAAAACAACGAAACAAGACTCACGTGAAGGCGCGATGCTCGCGAAGGAATGCGGAAGCGTTGCTTATTCTCTTGCCTTAAGTTCTCATGCTTACAAATGCTGAGACTGAACTAACAACTTCGGTCTGCCCATCTTTCCCTTGCCGCCTGATCAATCCCCTGAGTTCGACTGAAGCGACTTCACCTCTCCTCGGAATTGCCAATTGCGCCCTCTTCTTCGTCATACATTTGAAAAACAGATTCTCCAGCTAGAAGAAGCTCTTCGTCAGAAATGGGTGAATCCAACTCAGACAATTTTGCAAGTTCAATTAGCACGGCATGCTTCTCGTCTGCTGGCAATGACGAAAAGGCTTTAATGAGTTGTGTAGCGGCTTCACCCATAGATTGCTCCTTAGCGGTAGTCAATTGTAGGCTTGGGGCGACTGTAAACCAGTAGAGAATTCTTGAATTTAGCCGAGCCGAGCCATCGAAACAGTATACTTTGGCAATTGATTTCGAACTAACTTCTTTACTCCGACATCATCCGATCCAAGCCGGTGAGTGCGACGGACCAGTCGATTTGTCCAGACCGAAAGGTGTCCCACCAAACCATCAAGACTTCTGCGAGCACGCTAGTCTTGTTGCTGCTGGGTTCGATGTGCCAGACTTCGATGGCTTGAAGAAGCATCGCTCCGTCGAACCTGCAAAGCCCCAGTTCCTCGGCCGCGCAAACGAGCGGTGGCAACATTGCCAGCCCGGCCACCTTCCTCAGGCGTCGCGAGTTGATCAGGTCGCTGTATCGCGGACGCTCGAAGTCCAACTGGCTCAACAGCCAACACAACCGCATCACTTCGGTAAGCTGTGGATGAGCGTTTGTGAGCACCGCTTCGATATGGCAACGGTTGGTTTGAAGATGAGCCCAGCCCATGCCGCCGATGGCCGGCGAGACCAAGCACATTTCGGCTTGCTCTACGAATAATGCTGGCTCGATCCATTGCCCCAACTGGTGCCAAAGCCCAGGACCGTAAGCTTCCCATTGCTCGCGCAGGGGAGCTTCCCGAAGCTGCATGTCGCGGTGGAAATTGGGCTGCTCGAACTCAGCGGCCGCCGACACTCCTTGCATCGCGGCTGCCAGCTCGCTGATCAATCGATCTTGCCGAGCTGCCGGTGGTAGGCAACGGATACAAAGTCGCTGAGCGAAATCTTGCGAGCTACTGCTGTCGATCGAAAGCTGGAACGCCAAATCCCAAAATCGGTCCTCCGGAAGATCCAGCCGACCAGCAAATGGCGTCAGAGATGTCAGAGATTCTTGACTCTCGGACTGCTTCAAACGGACCAACTGCGGAAAACTGCTGGTGCAATAGGCTAGATGTAGAGCGGAAAGTCTAGAGTTGGCCTTCCAAGCGAGCTGAATCACTAACCCCTCCTTTTGCGAAACCCAGCCTATTCAAAGCGATCCGAATTAGCCCATTGGAACCATTTCGGATCCCCCAGGCATGTTTTGCTGGCTAGATAACGATTGATTTTGACGTTTTTTTGCCGGTCTTGCCCATTTTTCGGCAGTACAAAGTCGAAAGAGGGCAGACAGTTCGAAAATGAGGTTGCCTTATTTGCTAAATCCGGTACTATCTTCGGCCTATCTAGCCAAAGATACAGTGAGATTCAAGTAGAAAATCAGTAGAACATTTTAGCGATATGACTACGAGCACGACAGAATTCAAAAAAGACGCAATTGCAGGTTTCGCACGTTCTGGGACGGACACCGGTTCATCAGCGGTTCAAATCGCAATTCTGACCAAGCGGATTAATCACCTAACCGAACACATGCGTTCGAATACCAAAGACTATTCTAGTCGACGCGGTCTTCTGGCCATGGTAAGTCGTCGACGTAGCTTGCTGGACTATGTGCGTCATCATGACCCACAGCAGTACCTAGACCTCATTGGTCGCCTGGGTATCCGCAAGTAGTTTCGTTCGAGTTCTGCCGTTTACCGGATTGAGCTTGGTATGCCATTTGATGGCTGCTGAGCTCGTTTTGGTATCCTGGCTTGAGCTATCTGTAATTGGCTAGGCACGTCCCAACCTTTCGAGCGTTCCGAAGATCGTTTCGTGTAATCACGGTCTTTCCGAGGGAACGCGCAGCCGAGAAGGAGTGCGAGGTTAAAATGCTCAGCATTGAGCATCCCGTTGTCCTACCACTGATTAACTCGCCGTGTTTCATTTCACAGTTGGGTTAGCTCATCAGGCAATTTCCAGGCCGACAATCATCGGCGGCGGAATCAACACTGGGGAAACAACATCGGGAATCACTGCTGGCCTCTACCCTCTTTTGTGCCTTGGCATAATGCCGACGCACAGAGCCGCCTCTTAGAGACAGGGCTGTTGAAACTGGGTTGCGTCATGGGATGATAAAGTTTGTAAGTTCATTTTGTTGTGATGTCATTAGTTGTTTGTGTAGTTTTGTGAATGAGGAAGAAGAAGTGAAGATTCGAGTAGAAAAGCAAATCGGTGGCCAAGTCCTATCGTTCGAAACGGGCCAGATTGCCAAGCAAGCCTTGGCCAGCGTGTTAACACAATATGGTGACACCGTCGTTATTACGGCTGTCGCAACCGGACCATCGCGTCCAGGTACCGATTTCTTTCCATTAACTTGCGACTATCGCGAACGCATGGCTGCTGCAGGAAAGTTTCCCGGCGGTTTTCTAAAGCGTGAAGGTCGACCAACAACAAAAGAGACTCTGACAAGTCGCTTGATGGACCGACCGATTCGTCCTCTGTTCCCTGATGGGTTCAACGACGAAGTTCAAATTCAAGCTCTGGTACTAAGTAGCGATCTTCAGACTGATGGCGACATTCTAGCCATGAATGGCGCTGCATCAGCGCTCATGATTAGCTCGCTGCCATTCCAAGGCCCTTTGGCCTCAGTGCGAGTTGGCAAGATCGACGGCCAGTTGGTGATTTTCCCAACCGCCGACCAGCTCGAAGAGAGCGAATTGGATTTGATCATCTCCGGTAACGAAAAGTCGATTCTGATGATCGAAGGCTTTTCGCAAGAGATGCCAGAAACAGAAATGGCCGAAGCAATTTCTTTCGCGCACAACGTGGTCCGCGAAATCATCGGCTTGATGAATGAATTGGTCGAGCGAGTTCGCCCAACCAAGATCGAATTCGTCGCGCCACCAAACAATGGCTTGCTGGACCGATTGAAGAGCACCTTCTGGGATCGCTACCGCATGGCAAAGACAACCGACGGCAAGCTGGCTCGCGCAGAAGCCGTTGCTCTAGTGAAGGCCGCTGCATTGGCGGAGTTCATTCCGGACAAGAACGCTGAAGGCGCGATCTGCGAAGTTGACTTTAACGTCGCATGGCACAAGTTGGAGTCCGCCGTTGTTCGCGAATTGATTCTGACTGGCACTCGTCCAGACGGACGCGATCACACCAGCCTGCGTCACATCGAATGCGAAACAGACGTTTTGCCTCGCACACACGGATCGGCAATTTTCCAGCGCGGTGAAACTCAAGCGCTAGTCACTGTGACACTGGGAACAAGCCGCGACGAACAGCGTGTCGATGGTCTGGTTGAAGAGTACAGCAAAAAATTCATGCTGGACTATAACTTCCCATCTTATTCGGTTGGTGAATGCCGTCCGATTCGAGGTCCAGGTCGTCGTGAAATTGGTCACGGTGCATTGGCCGAGCGTTCGGTGGCTCCAGTTGTTCCAGATCCAGATGATTTCCCATACACCATTCGCGTCATCAGCGACATCATGGAATCCAATGGTTCCTCTTCGATGGCCAGCGTTTGCGGAGCGACCTTGGGCTTGATGGCCGCTGGTGTTCCTCTAACCAACCCCGTGGCTGGTATCAGCATCGGATTGGTCAAGGACCACGATCGTTGGGTTCTGTTGACCGACATCATCGGCGACGAAGATCATTTGGGCGACATGGACTTTAAAATCGCTGGAACGCCTCAAGGTATTACAGGCATTCAGTTGGACCTAAAGATCGACGGCATCAGCGACGAGATCATTCGCGCTACGCTGAAGCAAGCTCGTGAAGCTCGCATGGAGATCTTGCGTAAGATGCTCACAGCGATCCCACGACCTCGCACTGAAACCAGTCGCTTTGCTCCGCGTCTACTCAAGACCAAGATCGATCCAGAAAAGATTGGTCTCTTGATCGGCCCTGGCGGCAAGAACATCCGCGCGATTCAAGAGCAAACTGGAGCGACCATCGATGTTGACGATGACGGTACCGTTATCGTTGCAGCCGTGAACGCTGACAGCGCCAAGGCAGCGATGACTCGCGTTGAAGCTTGCACAGCGACCGCACAGATCGGAAAGATCTACGACGGTATCGTCAGCAGCGTACGTGACTTCGGTGCGTTCGTAGAAATCCTTCCAGGTCGCGATGGACTGGTTCACATCAGTGAACTATCCAACGGCTACGTTTCCAGCGTCGACGACGTTTGCCAAGTTGGCGATCCAATGAAAGTCTTGGTCATCGATATCGATGAGCAAGACCGCGTTAAGCTAAGCCGACGACGCGCGTTGGAGGAGTTGGGCGTAGAAGACCCATTCGCTCAAGCCAGTGAAGGCGGCGAAGATTCGGAAGAACGCGTTGAACGAGCCGAACGTGGTGATCGCGGCGGTGACCGTGGAGGCGATCGCGGTGGACGCGGCTTCTCGGATCGCGGTGGTGACCGTGGCCCGCGTCGTGGTGGCGGCGGTGGTGGCGGAGGACGTGGTCGCAGCGGTGGTGGTGGCGGTGGACGTCGCTAACCTCAGCTTACATTGGCTGATGCCAAGCTAAGTTTTTTTGAATTTTGAATCAGCCTCCCGCAATTCTTTGAAACGCGGGAGTGCTACAATCCAGGGAAGACACAGCGCAGAGGTCGTAGAGTTAGTTCCCTACAGCCTTTGCCACGTTTATCAGCCGCCAGTAGTTGCGTTCTATGTAGTACCAATTCGTTCTACTCAGATCGCCAACCGCTTCGCGGCTGATTTGTTTTCCGACTTGCTTTTTCCATCGACTCAAGCAACTTTAAGCAAGGCAACACGAACATGTTGAACGTTGGAATTGCCGGTGTTGGCTTCATGAGCTGGATTCACTATCTGGCCTATCAGCGAAGTACTTCTGCAAAGCTGGTTGCCTTTTGCTCTCGCGATCTCAAAAAGCGAAGTGGCGATTGGTCCGGTATTCAGGGCAATTTTGGACCGCCGGGCTCGCAGGTCGACATGAATGGCCTGACCGCCTACGAAACTTTGGAGGAGATGCTTCGCAATCCTTCGATCGAAGTAGTCGATATTTGTCTTCCGCCTAGCCTGCATGTTGAAGCAGCTTGCAAATCATTGGCCGCAGGTAAGCATGTGCTGTGTGAAAAACCCTTGGGCCTGAACACCCAGGAGTGCGACGAGATCTTAGCCGCTGCAAAAAAATACGATCGGCAAGTGCTGGTTGCGCAAGTGTTGCCTTACATGGGCGAGTTCCAATATGCCTATCAAGCCGCATTGGCCGGCACATTTGGCAAACCACTGCGCGCTCACTTCAAGCGAGTGATTTCGCCGCCAGATTGGATACCGGACTTTTATGATCCTCAGAAAGTCGGCGGACCACTAATCGACTTAATGGTTCACGATGCTCACTTTGCAAAGTTGCTCTTCGGCATGCCTCGCCGCGTCATGTGCTCGGCTGAAATGAAGGACGGCTTAGTCAAGTTTTGCCACACGCTGATGGAATACGACACGCCGGGAGTTTTCGTTGCCACGTCGGGAGGCGTGACCGATCAAAAGGCGCGGCCGTTCTGCCATGGCTTTGAAATTCACTACGAACAAGCAGTCATGCAATTCGAACTTTCGGTACAACCACAGGGCGTAGAAGTGATGCCGCTTGCCGTCTTGCATCAAGATGGGACTGCCACCAAGCCTCAATTGACCGCCGGTGACGATGTCTCCGGGTTCTGTGCAGAGATCGATGATATGGTTAGCTCGATTCAATCCGGGATGCCACAACCAAGGTTGAGCGTCCAACACGCTCGCGATGCTATCCACATTTGTCAATGTTTGCAAAAGTCTGCTGAAACCGGCCAGTGGGTCTCCTGCAACTAACCCCAATCGCCCGAATCTAGTTCCAGCAATGGCGAGAACTCCTTCAACTCAAATTCCACTGATCATGCCTTCATCGACCGACTCTGCAAAATACGAACACAAGCAACTCATGCCGATGGATCCGCATATCACCGACATTCAACCCGGTGGCGGAATTGTCATTGGCATCGAGCAGTTCTGGGGCAAGATCCGTCGCGCTTACTTGAGCACGTTTCGATCAGGCTATGTCCGACGCATGGAAGCCTGTCGACAGGGTTCGCACAATCCCTGCCCGCATTCTGTGCTTGATCCTCGCGATTTGAAGTTCTATCGCAATCAGGGCGGTTATTATTGGAAGCCCGAAGACGATCCATTCACTTGGCGCAGTCGTCTGCCCTTCGCACGTGATGGTTTGGCAGAACTTTTTCTGATGGGTGGTGGATGGTTTGCTGCCACGCTGTTCTTTGCGTGGACTGCAACGATTACGACCGGAGTGCTTATGTGGATTCTCGGGTTACTGGCAGTGACCTGTTTCGTTTTCACAGTCTTGATTGTTTGGTTCTTCAGGAATCCCAACCGGACAGTTCCTGCTGGCAGCAATCTTGTCGTCGCTCCTGCCGATGGAACCATCTCGGACATCGAAGAGATTGCACACGATGACTACATCGGAGGTCCAGCGCTCAAAGTTGGGATCTTCTTGTCGATCTTTAATGTGCACATCAATCGTTCGCCAGTCGCGTGCCGCGTGATTGGCTTGAAGTACCAGCCTGGTAAATATCTCAACGCGCTCCGTCCTGAATCGGCTCGCGAGAACGAACAAGTCGCGGTGCTCATCCAAGCCGATGGAACCAATCGCCCCATGATCGTCAGGCAGATCACCGGCGCGATCGCTCGTCGCATCGTTTGCTGGGTCAAGCCGGGAGACACCTTAGCCGCTGGCGAGCAATTCGGAATGATCAAGCTTGGCTCGCGAACTGAAATTCTTGTGCCTCAAGAACCTGGCATTGAAATCATGGTTCGCAAAGGCGACAAGATTAAAGCCGGATCCACTGTGCTGCTTACGATGCCTTAGTCGCTCAAACTGAAGTCATCGATCTCTTGCGCAGGTCAGTAGCGGAATTTGTTTAACGGCAAGCCGCAGGCGACTGCTTTATGGGCTCGATACTCGTTGGAAAACTAGAGCAAATCGAACAGTCGCCTACGGCTTGCCTTTAAACAATCTCTTCTTACTTCATCGAGCCACTCCTCGCCCCTCACCGGTTAGAATGAGTAGGAAAGCTCTAACTGGCCGGAGGCATGAAATGTCTATTGCTCGCTCCTTAATCGTTTTGCCCCTGTTGCTCGCTGCAATTGAACTTGTCACAACGAATGTTGTTCATGCCAGCGAGCCTCAGTTTCTTGCCGGAGCGGCAGTTACGGATGTAACGCCGCGCGAGCCTGTGCCAATGTGGGGTTACGGTTCTCGACATGGCACACTCTCTAAAGGAACGCTAGACCCGCTGAAGGCCACGGCACTGGTTTTGCAAGTTGGCAAACAGAAGCTGGCCATTGTCGGCCTAGATCTTGGTCGTTCTCCTGCGGAAGAATCTTTACAGCGAATCCGCACTCAGATCAAGGAGAAGGCTGGTATCGAAACGTCCTTCATCGCCGGTTCGCACACTCACCATGGCCCCGTGCTTGAGCTAACCGACAAACCTGGAAAAGGACAACGAAGGTTTGATGCCGCGATTCGCTATTACGAACAAATGGAAACAGCCATCGTGCAATCCATTCTGGACGCCAACGATCGATTGGTTCCCGTTTCTGTAGGTACTGGTCGTGTCGAACTGGATGGATTCAATCGCAATCGACACAGCAAGATTCAGCCGATTCCCGTTGACCGTAGCCTCGCACTACTGAAGCTGGATAGTATCGAGACAGGAAAGACGGTCGCAGTCTTGGTCAATTTTGCCGCGCATCCCACAAGCATACCTGACGAGACTTTGGAGTTCTCAGCGGATTATGTTGGCGCCCTTCGAAGCGAATTGGAATCCAAAGTTGGTGGTGTCGCCGTTTTCATGCAAGGTGCTTCAGGAGATCTTTCGACGAACCGTGGGCCGCATGGTGACCACATGCAGTATGGTCGAGCGTTGGGTAATGAAGCCGTGAAGTTGGCCGCTCAAATCGAGATGAAAACCGTCGAAAAACCTTCGATCAAGGTCAAAGAAGATCGCTTCACGTTTGAGTCTCGAACGGACTTTCGCAATCCGCTTGTGCGTACTGCCTATTCCGTCGCCTTCTTTCCCGAGCTCATCGCTAACTTCGTGGATGAGTACGCCGATGGAATTCGACCACGAGTCACCGTGGCAGTGATCAACGACAAAATCGCCTTTGTCGGTGCCTCAGGCGAGTTCTTCTGTCAACACGCGATTCGACTGCGAGAACGAGCCAGAGTGGATCAACTGTTCTTCTTTGGTTATTGTAATGGTTACCATCAATACTTCCCGACAATCGAAGCTGCGGCCGAAGGTGGTTATGGTGCCGACAACCAAGTCGCTCCCGCGGCAATCGGAGCGGGCGAACAGATGATGAATGCGGCGCTGGAGTGGATATTTCGCTTGCAGGGGGCCAAGCTTTGAACTCAGAGTTAGGAACTATGACGACGAAAAAGTCGTTTTTCATCTCAGACTTGCATCTATTTTCACGTCGATCCTCTGCGCCGAAGTGGGAGAGCGCCTTTCGTTCGTCTGTCCAACAATCGCACACGTTTGTGCTTGGCGGCGACATCTTCGATTTTCGTTGGAGTACGCAAGCGACCTTAGACCATGCCATCGAGGATAGCATCGATTGGCTCAAACGATTGCTGGACCTGAACCCGAGCTGCAACTTTCATTACCTCCTGGGTAACCATGATTGCCACCCCGACTTTGTTGAGGCCCTGCAGAAGCTCGCGGATTCAACTGCGCACATGGTTTGGCACCGCCACTTTCTCCGACTGGGTGATTGTGTTTTCCTTCATGGAGACATCGTTGACGCCAGAGTTCGAATTGGGGAAGACTGCGACGATGTACTAGACGCAAAGCGGCTTGCTGGCGAACTACGTGATCCTCCAACAGCCCTTTCGCACGCGCTGTATGATGTGGCCGTGCGGGCCAGAGTTCACAGATTGGTCGTGCAACTGGCGAAGCCTAATGAAATGGTATTACGAAAGCTTGTTCGTTACCTGGACAAACATGACTTAAATAGTGCCACGGGGGTCAAGCGAGTCTACTTTGGTCACACGCATCGTCCCTTGAATGCAGTACCTTATTCTGGAATGCAATTCTACAATCCTGGGGCAACCATCAAAGGCTTGCCCTTCAACGTGATCGAAACCGAAGTGCCTCGTTTGTCTATCTCGCAATGGAAATAGCTATCGATTTCTGGTTGATTTCCCAATCGATCTACTTTCCCAATCTACTTGGCGTCATCGATGCGTTGATGACGTTTCAATACTGGGGTAGTGTCAGTTTTGTAGTTGGTCTGATTCTGCAAGTCATGGTGGCCCTGCGTGTGATCATGGGGAAGCGCGGCGTCGGGGAAACGTTGGCATGGGTCATCTTAGTTCTCGGTTTGCCACTGGGCGGTTGGATACTTTATCTGTTGATTGGAGAGCTTCGCTTAGGCGCATCCCGAGCCCGACGATTTCAGCAACTTTCCGCTTCGATACAACAGCGTCTGAAAGTCCTGGAGCCTTTGGAGGCACAGCTTGACTGGAATACGGTCGACGCCCGCTTTACTCAGTTGGCTCGAACTGGCCGCGGCACTCTTAATTTTCCAGCGTTACCAGGCAATCAGCTTGAGCTCATGGGCGATTGGCAGCAAGTCTTTGATCAGTTAATTGCAGACATTGATGCTGCAACAACCAACTGTGACCTTCAGTTCTACATTTGGCATCCAGGTGGCCGAACTGCCGAAGTCGTTGCCGCTCTTGAACGCGCGCGCCAGCGCGGAGTCCATTGCCGTATCTTGGTCGATTCCTTGGGCAGTTGGAAGTTCTTGAAAAGTGACGAGGCTAAACGGTTGGAAGCTGCAGGAGCACAGGTCCGCGAAGCGCTTCCAAGTCGACTTTGGCGGTTGCCCTTTGTGCGCTATGATCTGCGCATGCATCGCAAACTGGTTTTGATTGACGATCGAATAGCATGGACTGGCAGCTTGAACTTGATTGACCCCCGCTACTTCAAACGCGATGCCGGTGTCGGACAATGGATCGACGCGATGGTTCGAGTTCAAGGACCAGCGGTAGAGAGTTTGGCAATCATTTTCCAAACCGATTGGCAGTCCGAAGTCGACGACTCTCAAACGCTCCCTGACTTGACCAATTGCGAGCCGCCCGCGCCCAATGGGCCCAGCGTTGTTCAGGCATTGCCCAGCGGACCTGCCTTTGCCGTCGACGCCATCGAACAAATCTTGCTCACCGCCGTCTACTCGGCGCGACAAGAGTTAGTCATCACATCGCCGTACTTCGTCCCCAGCGAATCGTTGTCGATGGCACTGGCCTCGGCGGCACAACGCGGCGTGCAAGTAACCGTCGTGGTACCTGCCAAGGTTGACTCCAAGTTGGTTCGATACGCTAGCCGTGCTCTGCGCGATCGTCTGTTGGCTGCCGGTGTGCGACTCGCCTTTTTCAAGGGCGGTCTGTTACATACCAAGAGCCTGACAATCGATGGAACGACGAGCCTGTTTGGAACCTTGAATATGGACCCCCGAAGTTTAAGGCTAAACTTTGAACTCACGTTGGCCGTCTACGATCCGCTGTTTACGGCTCAGCTACGTTCCTTGCAACAGAGCTATATCGATCAATCAGTCGGTATCGAAATCGATCGCTGGCGCCGCCGAGGCTTTGTCACACGACTACTAGAGAATATCGCCAAGCTGCTAAGCCCTCTGCTTTAGTTTGGTTTAACGGCTAGCCGTAGGCGACTTGCTGAGCAACTTCGTTTAACGGCAAGCCGCAGGCGACTGCTCTTCTTCCGAGACACAGAATCACTAAAAGAATCGCGTAAGGAGCGCAGTCGCCTGCAGCTTGCCGTTAAACGAATTCCGCTGACCTGCGCAAGTGTTCAATGACTCACTTCGGATAGATCGTGAACTTCTTTTCTTGATCGACGGCGCGAAGTTGAGCGGCCTCGCAAACTTTATTGATCAAATCTCTGGGCGATGAGTCTTTAACCTTCAATTCGATTAGGCGACTGCGATGTTGCGATGTGCATTCATCGGACCATACGATGGTGAATCCAAGCTTCTGCGAGAGATTGTTTAGCACCGCTTCCACTGGGACTGGCGCGGCCAGTTCGAATGTCAACAACTGTTCTTTAGGAGTCTTATCGGTTCGTTTGGGTTTTGGTGGCGATAGAACATCCAAGTGCAGGTTAGTCTCACCGCGAATTTTGACAGTGTTCTTGCCTGTCTGTTCGATGGTACCAGCCGGGTAAGAAGTTCGAAGCTCTGCAATTGCTGCTGGCGAAAGAGTGCGTTGATAAGAGTCTGGCCATGCAGTCTCTTCGCTGAGCGGTACGATCTTTAACTTAATAGTTTTGGACGTTGTATCCGAGGTGGATTTGGTATCCATAACCGCCTGTAGATCAAATCCCGAAAGCAAGAGCGCGAGCTGTGTGGCGAGAGAACAGGGTGGCAATTTCCCAGCGTGCCAAAGATCGTGCGGGATTGAGGCGCTGTCGAACTCCACGTTCCAAACTTGGGAAATGATCTGTAGCATTTCAACGCTTGATGTAATTTCTGGCCAATCCAGCTCTCGACTCTCTGAGGTCAATGACTTGTTGCTGCTGGACAACTGTCCATGAAGGACAACAGCTGATCGTTGAATTCTGGCAAGACGATTCGCTGGAGCGAGAACATAAACGTTTTCGACCAGTCCACCTTTGACGCCACAAGCTAGCGAGATACGTGACAGCTCGCCACCAAGCGTCGATGAACTGTCCGGCTTGGTAAGGCTGACAGCCTGTTCTTTATCGATACGACGATCAATCCAAATCGGAATTTGATAGTGTGCTTGGACATCGTCAATCACAAGCTGCAGTGGCTTCTCTGACCACAGTTGACAGTTTTGATGAACCTTGGTCAACGCTTCACGACTGGTAGGCAACAGCAAGAGATTAAACTGATTGCGATTCTCTTGGGCACTCGCCGTCGATTCAGTTGATGGTGAAAAAAGGACAACGGCACATGCCAGAGCGAAAGCGAAATTCTTTACCACACTTGCACTTCCGGTGAACACGTTGAGTTTGGCCTTTAAGGAATTGTGATGAGTCACGAATTGAATTGAACGAGTCACGCGGAGAAATACAGTCCAACAATCACTAACAGCATCGTAGTTCAATTCGCTTCCCACGTCCATTTGGCGTGGGCGTCAATGGAGTGGTTGCATCACAACACGAAGCGTTACGGCTTGTTGATTTATTCCCAACCCGCTGCGTTAGCGAGGGACGGCTAAGATCTGATCGAAGAGGCAATAACGGAGTCCCTCGCTAACGCTTCGGGTTGTGATTAAGCCTGCGACCGAGCTCTACAACCAAACCTTTATTTCCGTAAAGTCAAATTGCTTTTCTTCGGGAGCAATATTCAACCTATTTGACTTTAACGATTGTATCGATTGATCGGCTTACAAAGAGTCGCTGGCGAGTGAAGGAGGATTTTAACAATCAAAATTCAGGAAAAATGGCTCTGCAATACGTTGATCGCCGGTGGAAGATTTGCCCACTCTTCGTGGCTGACTATACTGAGAACCTGCCCTCAAGAAACGGAGTTCCGAATGCTACGCACCGCAAGAATCGTTAGCGGTGAACGTCAGACAACCTGCCCTGTGGAAGTAAACCGTGTCCGAATATTCCTCCCGTCAGTCCGTGCTGGTCAAGTTTTACCAGCGTTACTTATCTGACGGAGATACACCGCTATTCATCACAGCTATCGCCCAAATCTACTCGACAGCCACTTTGGAAAGGCTACTGCGAGTTGGAGACGTTCATGCGCGACGCGCCGCTGCATTGGCACTAGGCTTATTGGGAACATCCACATCAATTGCCAAGCTAGGGCCGCTGCTGTGTGCTGGCGATCGCAAGCTTCGTTTAGTGGCAGATGATGCACTACGCGCGATTGCTTCACGCGAGGGATCCGCTCATGAACGTCATACATTAGAACGAGTCATACGCCTGAACGAATGCAGCAGTTTCGAGAAGGCAATTGAATTGTCGACTGATTGTATTGATGCCACAGGAGGCACGAGCGAGCTTTTTCACCAGCGATCCTTGGCGATGTTCCAATTGGATTGCATCGGCCAAGCGATTGAAGATTGTCGCCAAACGTTGAAGCTAAATCCCTTTCACTATGCAGCCATGGTCGGCTTGGGACATTGCTTCTTAGATCAAGGCGACTTAGTCGATTCGCTCTTCTGGTTCCGCCAAGCCCTAGACATCTATCCCGATCTCGAACCCATCCGCATCCAAGTCCGTCGCTTAGAAAAAGCCATACAAGAGCTGTAGATTGGCCGCACGCGTAACACACCTTGCTTCGTGAACAGTCGGTGATCGCGACCTTCAGCTGCAATCCTCCGCAAGCCATTTTCTTACCCGCACTGCAGAATCAGCCATGCGTTTTCGAAATGTTGTTCTCGCAGATCTGATTCTCGTATCCAGAAGTAGATTCTACCGACGTCGCCCCACATCATTCCGGCGTCATCGTCAGAATCGACTTGCAATAGAAGTCTCCAGTCGCCAGCTCCTTCCTGCAAGTTCTCTCGCCTTGGATCTTCATACCCAGAGGAATCTCCGCAATAGAGGCCATCAGTAACTAATTGGCACTCCAACTCCATTGCATTCTGCACGCAATCGGGATGGCCGCCGATTCGATGAATCGGACCTGATGTTTGTGACTGATCCCATTCAAAATACTCGAACAGCTTATCGCGTTCTTCGTCGGACAACTCTGGTTGATAGTGGATCGACCATGCGTCGGGTAGATTCACAGCAGGATCGAAATCAACTGCACAGCACTTGTACCAACCCATTTCCGGTATATCCTCCGGCGCTTGGATACGAGTCAGACTGTTCGGCGCTTGTTTAGTGTAGAGCACTACGGCACTGCCACGATCTTTGGGATCGAATCCCCAAGTTCTCTGCTGACTATCGTAAAAGAACAAGAGACTTCCACCTTGGGGCAATGGAATGTCCACATCCTGCAAAGGCAGATCATCCAGGTTGACCTGTGCAATAAACGAAAGTGGTGAGTCTTTGTAACGTGGCCAAACAAATCCAGCAGGAACATCGGGACAACCACCAAAACGACTAGCACCAGTTGGTAGAGAATCTAGGGCGATTCCGTCTGTCTTGACTCGTAAAGACCTTCGGAGTTGTGATTTCACTCGCACGGGTAGCTTATCGAATTTCGAATTATCCATTGCGTGCTTTCGAAGATGACCTGGCAGGGTGGGTTTCGTACCTCAACCCACCATGGGACACTAAAGAGGATTCTAGTTCGCACAGCGTGACCGCATGCGTATCACATCCTCTCCGCGCTTAGCAACAATGGTGTGTTACGAGGTCAGACGATATGCGTGCTGAGGTTTAACCTTCGTTCCCTTACTTCCACTGCGCTAAGCGATCTAGCATGAGACCTCTACACACTCGCTACATCTCCGTAAATCTTCACGCGGTGGGTTTCGTACCTCAACCCACCTTACGAATCTACTGGTCTGAACTTCAATATATTTCTAAGCAATGATTTCTTTGATTGGGTCGATGTGTTCGACACCGACTAGCTTTTGATCAAGGCCGCTGTAGAAGTAGCTCAGTCGGTTGGGATCGAGTCCAAGCTGGTTAAGGATCGTGGCGTGGAGATGCTTGACGTGCAGCGGTCGTTCTACGGCTGCGGCGCCGAGTTCATCGGTGGTGCCAACGCTGACTCCGCCTTTAATACCGCCTCCAGCCATCCACATCGTGAAGCCGTATGAGTTGTGGTCTCGTCCTGATCCCTTTGCGTACTCGGCCGTAGGTTGCCGACCGAACTCACCACCCCAGACGACAAGCGTTGAATCCAAGAGTCCGCGCTGCTTGAGATCCTTAAGCAATGCCGCGATCGGCTGATCGGTGGCTCCAGCGTGTTTGTTGTGGTTGTTTTCTAAATCGCCGTGAGCATCCCAATTGTCGTCGTTGTGCGCGCCGCCGCTGTAAAGCTGAATGCAGCGAACTCCACGTTCGACCAAGCGCCGAGCAATCAAACAGCGTCGACCGAAGTCCGCCGTTTTCGTATTGCCAACACCGTAGAGCTCGAGAGTCTGTGCGTCTTCCTTGCTCAGATCCACCGCTTCAGGAGCGGTCTCTTGCATTTTGAAGGCGAGTTCATAACTTGCGATTCGTGAATTCAAATCGTCGTGACCGGACCGTGCGGCCGCATGTCTCGCATTCATACTGGCTAACGAATTCAACATTTCTCGTTGAGCCGTTCGAGTCATGCCCTCAGGGGCGTTGAGATCCAGAATCGGAGATCCCTTACCACGAAGCACCGTCCCTTGATAAGTCGCAGGCATGTAGCCAGCAGACCAGTTCTTGGCTCCACTAATCGGGCCACCGGTAGGGTCGAGCATCACCACAAAACCGGGTAAATTCTCGTTCACAGTCCCCAGGCCATAGTTGACCCAAGATCCCAACGCAGGCGAGCCGCTGAGAATCTTACCGGAGTTCATCATTAACATGGCCGAGCCGTGAATGGGTGAATCGGCGGTCATCGAATTAAGAAAGGCGATGTCATCGACACATCCAGACAGATGCGGAAACAGGTCGCTAACCCATTTACCACACTCACCGTATTGTTTGAACTTCCATCTAGGCTCGACTATTCGACCTTCATTGCGGTGACCACCACGACCAAATGTTTTGACTGTGATCGTCTTCCCATCCATGCCAACCATGTTGGGCTTGTAGTCAAACGTGTCGATGTGGCTTGGACCACCATACATGAACAGGAAGATGATGCTTTTTGCTTTGGGTGCAAAGTGAGGTTGCTTCGCCGAACCGCGTGGGCTGCTATCGGGGTCTGCAGCCGCCAGTCCTTGCTGTTGAAAGAAATCATTGCCAAGCAAAGTGCTTAGTGCAACCGCTCCGAATCCCGCACCACTTTGCCAGAGAAATTCTCGGCGAACACGGCGACAAAAACTGCCTTGAGATTGGTTCATTGGAATATTCCAGCTTGTGAGTGTTGGGGCTTTGTGTGTCGAAATTCAGAACTACTAGTCAACAAAGATGAACTGATTCAAGTTGAGTGCCACAAGCGCCATGTTTCTTCGCGAGATCGCTTCACTCTGTCCCTCTTTTGTTTTCAGTCGCTCGACCAGCGATATCAATTCGTCAATGTCAGCTTGTGTGGCAGGCTTAGAGTCCACCAACTCAAGACATCGCGCCGCTTGCTTGTTGAGATCAGCTCCGACTTCTTGCGTGACCCGATCTAGGAGATGTTGAGCTTGCTCCTGCATCCACTGGCTGTTGAGCATTGTCAGCGCCTGACCGGGTTGGACCGTCAGAAACCTCGCTTCACAACTGGTATCGGTTTCAGGGAAGTCGAAGACCGAGAGCATTGGCACTGGCAGCGAACGCTTGACGTGAACGTAAACACTTCGACGAGCCTGTTGAGCGATTGAGGAGTGTTCCCAATTTCTGCCAGGCTGTGACTGACTTGCCAGGACTTCGGCCGAAAGCGTTGGGTACATCGGCGGTCCAAACTGTTCATGGTTCAGTTGCCCAGTCACCGACAGCACACTGTCTCGCACTTGTTCGGCACTCAATCTTTTGAGATTCTGTCGCCAGAAAAGATTGTTGGTTGGATCTGCTTCCTGCGATTTCGTGAGACTCTCCGAACTACGTCGATATGTCGACGACAAGAGGATCGTACGATGGATGTGCTTCAAACTCCAACCGCTACGAATCAATTCACCAGCCAAATAGTCCAGCATCTCTGGATGTGTCGGTGAATCGCCCATCAGCCCAAAGTTGTTCGGACTGCGAACGATTCCGCGACCGAAGTAGTGCAGCCAAATTCGATTGACAATCACGCGTGCAGTCATCCAGTTCTCGTCGGAGGCCAGCCAATCCGCCAACAACCGTCGTCGTCCCGCACTCTTGGCGCCATCGGGCATCGTTGGAAGCGTTGGGGAACCTCCGCCCAACAGCGAGGGAAACGCGGGCTCAACTGGTGGGCCTTCGTTTTGCGGGCTTCCGCGGTTGAGAACGAACGTTGTAGGTGGCTTGGCATCCAGCTTGGCAAGTCCCAGCGTGGTTACTCGCGAAGGCAAAGACTTTTTGTGACTCATCGCTTGCTGATGCTCTTGCTTCATCGAGCTGTATTCGGTCCAGGTGGCCTCGTCCATAAAGCTCTGCAGCTTTTCTTTAAGGACCTTTTCACGTCCATCGCCTTCAGTGGCCCGTTGATCTGGGGCCGGCATTTTGGTGATTGCCTCTTGTTCCATTTTTCGCATGTTACGTTCAAGCGTGCGAATCTTGGTGTCGGTCTCTTTGTGCTGAGCGGCGAGATGTGGCTCGAGATCCAATTGGTTGTTACTGGCTTGGTCACCTCGATCAGCATAGCTCGTAACGTCGCGCATGAAGGCTACCATCGAGTAGTAGTCCTTCTGTGAAATGGGATCGATCTTGTGATCATGGCATCGCGCGCAATTGACTGTCAGCGCGAGAAAGGCTTGCCCAGTCGTGGTAACTAAATCGTCGTACTCATCAAAGCGAGCCTGCAGTGGATCGGCCGGCTCATCGTCCCACAAGCCTAATCGATAGTAGCCCGTGGCGATCAGTGACTCTTGAGTTACCTGATCCAGTTCGTCTCCAGCAATCTGCTCGCGAATGAATTGGCAGTAGGGCTTGTCGCTGTTGAACGCCTGAATGACATAGTCTCGATAGCGCCACGCATTGGGTTTCGGATTGTCGCGTTCGTAACTGTTCGATTCGGCGTAACGTACCACGTCCAACCACATGCGGGCCCAACGCTCGCCGAAGCTTGGATCTGCGAGAAGTTGATCGATCAAGCGTTGATAGGAAAACTCATTCCAGTCTTGAGTCCAGGCTGACAATTGCTCGGGCGACGGTGGCAAGCCAGTGATGTCCAGGTAGGCTCGTCGTACCAGGGTAGTTGGATCAGCCTGACCTACCCATTGCAGGCCGGTCTTTTCAAGCTTTTGCAAAACGAAAAGATCCAGCGGCTCCAGCGCATCGGCCGTGTGCTCGACGCGAGGCAACGCGGGTGATGTGAGAGGCTGAAAGGACCAATGCTTCTTGTACTCAGCGCCGCTTTGAATCCAGGACGTGAGCGCTTCGACCTCGGACTTTGTCAGCGGCTTGCCGTCGGGAGGCATGCGAGTGTGATCATCCGCGATAACGCGACGGATCATTTCGCTTTCGGCTGCTTTTCCGGGAACGATGGCAACTTGCCCCGAGTCGGCCTGTACAAGCAGGGTGTCTCGCTTGTCGAATCGCACGGTACCTTCGTGAACGTCAGGGCCGTGACACGAGTAACATCGCTTGGCCAAGATGGGCTGAATCTGACTTGCAAAATCGACCTCGTCAGCTTGAAGACTCAAGCAACAGGCCCAAGCAACCAGTCCAACAGAGAGCGCAGCAGAAAACCGGACCGTGGGTCTCATCGAATTCTCGTAGGCGGGAAGTGAATCAGGGAGGAGGTCCCCGACAGCCAGGGACCTTACCGTATTATAATCGACCGAAGCAAGTATGCCGAGTCGGTTTCTGCCGTACGAATACCATCTTGCAGTGTCGCGATTCGACGCATTAATGCCCTAGATGGTGTAGAAAGCTGCGAAAATTGGACAAGAGATCGCGGAAGAGTTATCAGACGAAGACGTTAACTCGGCAAACTAACCGCTAAGCTGGCTATGTGCAGAAGGGAGCTTAAGTTGGCAATGGACTTTTGTGATGCAATTATCCGTGGTTGCAAGGTTCTTCTTAATGAACATGGGTTCAAGGTGCGCTCGCAGAACGAATCGTGTGTCGAACTAGAATCCGATCGTGTAGTCATTAGCTTCGCATACGATCGAAGGCGAGCTCATGAGTTGAATGTAAGCATCGAACTGAGATCGACGGAAGAGTCTGGCACAGTAGCCTATAACTTGGGCGAAGTAATGCGGGAGTTTGAAGTACCACGAGCCAAAGAAAGGTCGTATCTACAATCATCTTCGTTAGAAAGGGTTTCAGAGTTTGTAAGCGAAGCCTGCGGAGTACTTGGTCAGAATTGCAAACCAATTCTCGACGGTTGTTACGCTGCATTTGAGTCAGTTAAATTGAGAAGATCAGTAGAATGCAAGCGGTACGCGCTTGAGATGAGGCTTAGAGACATTCGCAAGGAAGCTGATGAAGCGTGGTCCACAAAAGACTATGCTAAGTACAACCGTCTGCTGACTGGCTTTGAGTCAATTTTGAGTGACTCGGAGAAGAAGAAGCTTGAGTTCGCTGCACGAAGGTAGCGACTGCGTTTTGAGTATCATGCCTCTGGACTTACACGAAGAAAATCGACGCGGCGAAGTTGTACTAGTTGTACGCCAATAGCCTGCCATGTAGTAATGTGAGAAAGAAAAGACGAATGAAACACATAGGAGCGGAGGTCACAGAGAAATTGCATGCAGAGTTTTCGCCGTGTCATCCGTGCTTTCCGTGTCCTAATATCTTGGTTCGGGGATTTTGTCGCATTGTCTCGGCAAATGAACCTGATACTTTGGAGTATTGTTAATGCAACGAAAGCTATTTCGTTTGATCTTCATTTACTTCGTTGTATCGTGCAGTATTTCGATTGGCTGGGCACAGTCCGATGGAAGCTTAGAACGAGTGCGACAACGCGGCAAGTTGGTTTGGGGAGCTGACGAAGAGGGTGGTGGTCCCTACGTTTATCCGCAAACGGACAATCCATCCAATCTAGTCGGATTTGAAGTCGATATCGCCGCTCAACTGGCTAAGAAGCTGGGTGTGCAGAGTCAATTCACGCAGGGCCAATGGGATAAACTGCCCGATCTGTTAAATCGCGGTGATATCGACATCGTCCTGAATGGTTACGAGTGGACCGAAAATCGCAAACAGCGGTTTGGGCTTTCCATTCCTTACTACATCTACGAATTGCAGCTCCTCGGAAAACGCGGATCAACCCCGAATGAAAGCTGGGATGCATTCTTGCGATCGGCTCAGCCTCAGAAGCCTCGCGTCGGCGTGTTGGGCGGATCAGCGGCGGACGATTTTTTGAGAACTCGATATGCCCAGCAGATCGACATCGTGCAGTTTGAAGGGGCCAGCGAAGCGATGCGAGCGGTCGAGCTGGGCATCGACGGCGTCAACGGTAATCTGCAAGACTTGCCGGTATGGACCTTCTATCAATCAGGTTTTCCTGGGCTCGAACCCGTCGGGCCTCCCGTTGGCCGCGGCTACTATATCATCATGACGCGCAAGGAGGACGCGGAACTACTTCGCGCGCTCAATCAAGCGATTCTCGAAATGCTGCACGATGGATCGATGCGAAGTATCTTGGAAAAGTACGGACTCTGGAATACCACGCAAGCGCAACGAGGCTTGGAAGTGGATAGCTCGGGTAGCTTTGCAAACGGACTATTCAATGCGGCAGAGACCACGAATCCAGTACTAGCGAGTAACTCCTTTGAAGCGTTACGCGGTTGGGCTGTTGTAAGACAACGCGCGGGACTGCTCGTTCAAGCCGCCGGTGTGACGGTGTTGCTGGCAGTGATCGCTATGCCCCTGGCAATCCTGGCGGGCATGCTGTTATCCATCGGTCGACTGTTTGGTTGGCGCTGGCTGCAATTCTTGATCCGCACCTATATCGAAGTCATTCGCGGTACGCCGTTGGTCCTGCAGTTGTATGTGATCTTTTTTCTGCTACCGGAACTCGGACTGTCGATTCACGCGTTCTGGGCGGGCGTGTTAGGACTGGCTATGAATTACTCAGCATACGAAGCAGAGATCTATCGCGCAGGAATTCAAGCGATTCCCAAGGGACAGTGGGAAGCAGCCACGGCGCTGGGGATGAGCCCCTTTCTTGCGCTGCAACGAGTCATCATGCCGCAAGCGACTCGAATTGTGATACCGCCAGTAACTAACGATTTCATTGCACTCTTCAAAGACACCGCCGTCTGCTCGGTCATTACAGTCGTTGAATTGAGCAAGGAATACTCGATTCACGCGCGAAGCACGGGGGCAATCGTTGAGCTGGGTATCGTGACAGCGGTCTTGTATTTGCTGATGAGCTATCCGTTGTCGAGGCTGGCAGGATACTTAGAGCGACACATGAGTCGGGAGACGCAGTCATGAGCGATTCAGCGATGATTGAGCTGCGTGAAATTCGCAAGCGATTTGGATCGTTGCAAGTCCTGGACGGAGTCACGATGTCGATCGCATCTGGGCAGGTCAGCGTCTTGCTTGGGCCATCCGGCAGCGGCAAAAGCACTATTCTGCGGACGATCAATGGGCTGGAGAGTTTTGACTCGGGCGAGATCCGCCTCGGCGATGTTGTGCTCGAAGGCAACCCAAGTAAGTCACGCGAAGCGGCGCTTACTGCAATTCGACGGCGTGTAGGAATGGTCTTTCAGCAGTTCCATCTCTTTCCGCATCGATCCGTCTTGGAGAATGTCATCGAAGGACCAATTTACGTCTTAGGGCAAGATCGAGCTCTAGTCACAAGTCGAGCAGTCGAACTACTGCGTCGAGTTGGCATGCTGGAAAAGGCCGACTCGCGACCCGCATCGCTTTCTGGCGGTCAGCAACAGCGAGTAGCAATCGCTCGAGCACTTGCCATGCAACCCGATGTCATCCTTTTTGACGAACCGACTAGCGCATTGGACCCCGAGATGACCGCTGAAGTTACATCCGTGATGATCGACCTTGCTAAGTCAGGTCAAACGATGGTCGTCGTAACACACGATATGAGCTTTGCGAGATCCGTAGCAAGCCAACTTTTTGTGCTCGACCGCGGCACAATTGTCGAATCCGGAAAGCCAGACGACCTTTTCGCCGATCCCAAGCATGAGACAACACGCAAGTTGCTCATGAATCGGTGAATGAATCACAAAGACTATACGAAAGTTAGTCGGTTTTAGTCGCGAACGCGACGGCAGTTTAAAGCCTGGGACGCGAGTCCCAGGAATTGTCAAGCGAACGATGATGAGTCGCGAAGCGACGGCATTTTTATGGTTGATACAATTGAGTGTCGATTGCGTAAAATTGCATCGGTGATTCAATCTTGTGCCACCTTCTGTCGTCGCTCCTCGACTAACCGATCCACCGTTCCGCATTTCCTGGGATTGGCATCCCAGGCTAAAAACTGCCATCGCATCCGCGATTGAAATCCGCCTGGCTCAACGAGGTTTTGTGGGGACGGTGCCTTCGTGCCTCTGTGAGAGATTAATAACTTAGCAACCTACTGCTGCAGAACGAAACTCGACCCATCATACCAAAACGTAAGCGTACATTTCTTGGCAATACGCTTGGAGTTCACCCAAGTCCTGAGTTCCATTTCGAGTACCTTTCTATCCAAGTCGAAAGTGTATTGGTACGCGACCGCCCCATCTACATTACCGCCTCCCGTCCGCATTACCTGAAGGCGGTATTGGTCCCATGAATCACTGCGGTTCCCGTCAATTCGTATGTGCCCCGCATACTCACGCGTGCCAAGGTAACTGAGGTAGCGAATACTCACTAGCTTCTGGTCCAGAGCAATATCTTCGTATCTTGGCATCGAATCCGAGTGAATCAAGCCAAAAGGCCCACCAATTCCGGCATGCCCTGGCTCCCATTCGCAATCCTCCCATGGTAACTGGGTGACCTTACCGCAAACTTCGACCTCGAGGGAACTTGGATTGATTGAGAGCAAATGCCTGATTAGCAATAAGCCACCTAGCATCGCTCCCACGACCGTAGTGGCAATTAACAAAGTACGAGTTGAAAACTGAATTCGCAAAAGCTAACTCAACTTCTACGTGTCACAAAAAACCGACGTTCCAACTACAGGGACGCTATTCCTCGTGGCTTAAACGCCTAAATCGAACAGCCGATGGTGTGTTGCGCATGCGGGTGAGTTTTGATAACTGTGTGTGTGCGTGGGCAATGTACTTTTTGTAGCGGTGTTGGTTTGTAGGGGCGCATGCTGCACACTCCCTACGAAGAGATACAAAGAGCTGTTCAAGGCTTCAAATACAGATCGAACCAGCCGACCATTCCGTCAAACATCCGTTTGTTACCGGCTGCGTCGAAGCCGTGGCCAGCGCCTTTGATGACGACCAGTTCGTTCTTGACGCCAGCCTTGTCAAAGGCTTCTACTATCTTCTCGCTATGTAAAAGCGGAACTAAATCGTCTTTGTCACCATGCACGAGGAAGGTCGGCGCGTCGTCGCTGGTGACATGCATGAGCGGCGATACATCGGGAGCCTTTTTAGGATCAAACTTCAGCGCAGGAAACTGCTCGCGTCGCGGATTACCGGGCTCGACATATGGAGCCAAGTCGGTGGGTGGAAAGATGGCAACAACGGCTGCAATGCGAGGATCCGTTTCAGGCTTGCCCTTGTCGTTGCTTTGCGTGCCCAGAATGAGCGAGAGATGGCCACCGGCGCTGAAGCCAAAGACACCCAGCTTGCTCTTATCTACACCAAAGTCGGATGCATGCTCGTAGATGTGCTTAAGAGCCAACTTTACATCGGCCACACATTCGGGGACGACGTAGCGAGGGCTGCTGCCGTGACGAACAGCGAACACGGTATAGCCGGCTTGAAGGACCGGTGCAATCAGCGAACCGGCCAATTGATCAGGCGGTGCCCATTGGCTCACCCAACCTCCGCTGACCATGAACAGCACTCCAATGCCCTTGGCATTTTCTTTGGGAGTGAACACATCATACGTCAGTGCCATGCCGTCCTTGTGGCCATAGACCACATCTGGCTTCACTTCGTAGCGTTTCTGAGCCAAGCCTGTTGATGTCAACTGACAAAGCAGAAGCAATCCTGCGAGGTAGCGTAGCATGGTATATCCTAAACGGCGGGAGGAATGAGGCAGGCGCTACCGGAAGCAGCAACGGCAATTGAAGACTACTTCAATGCGGGTGGCAACAAGGCGAGAACCGATTGACTGGGTCGTGCGATTACGTGAGCCGCAATCAGCTTGCCCAGGCCTTCAACCTTTGGCTTAGCCGCGTCGATAGCTGCACGCACTGCGGCGACGTCGCCACGAATGACGATGGTGACATAGCCGCCGCCCAATTTCTCTTTGCCGACAACGTCAACTTGAGCCGCTTTGCAGGCGGTGTCGATGGCTTCAAAGACTGCGGTAAAACCTTGTGTTTCGATAAAGCCTAGGGCTTGAATGGATTCTGAACTCACGGAAACTTCCTCTTGGGTTGATAGATTTTTGACTACGTTTTGTTGGATCAGCGGATTGTACTCAGCCGAACTGAGTATTCCCTTGGCGGCTTCTTCGCTGACGCGAGGAATGACAGTGCTGACCGGCTTGCCTTGCATTTGCTGAGCGACTTGATGTCCGGCATCGATGGCCGCTCGAACAGAATCGACCGAGCCACGGATCTTGATGACGGTACCGAGAAAATCGTTCAGCTCGACTTGCCAAACTCGAATTCGAGCGGCCTTCTCCATAACATCCAGAGCCACCATGGCTGGAGTCCAGCCGGTTGTTTCCAGCACTCCGAGAGCCGAAGGGTCTGAAACGGGTGGCGTTGCACATTGAGTCATGTCGAAATTGCCTTGATCAAAGTTAGCGCGTCGAAGTGGATGTGGAATCGACTATTTTAGCTGCAATTTTTTCCGCCGCAGCGCGGTGTTGGTCCCAAATCTCGCTCATTAGGACCGGTTGTCCTCCGCGAGCCTTGGATTCTTGAGCCGCTTGCATGAAAGCCATCATTTCCAGCGTTTCAGCGTTGGAGACGGGTGCCTCTTTGCCGCCGAGAAACTGGTCGATCTGGTAAACCAGCGGCTCGTAGCCGTCGAACTTGGCGTCTTGCTCGATTGCCTTATCGGCAAACACTACCATACCAAAACCGCTCGCACCCGAGCGAAGTCCGCGAAAGGTCCCAATGCGACCATCTTCCCACGTTCCAACCACTACATCCGCACCTTCGGTGTGGGTTTGAACGACCTGCTTGCAGCCTTGCCCCATGGCGGTGTAAAGAGTTTCCACGCCATGAATACCGTACCAGTACAGATCGGTGTGGGTCGGGTCGGTCGAGCAGGGGCTCCACGCAAACGCTCCCGTGATTTTGCCGCGATACTTGTCCTCGCGATAACGAGCGATCGAGGCGCTGAAGCGTAACGACGAACTGCTAAACCATTGAGCGCCGAAATGTTTGCCAACCAGATCGATGGCAATCGCTTGAGTAAGATCATTAGCCAGCGGCTTGTCGATGAAGACTCGCTTACCCGATCGAAAGACGGGAACAACCTGCTCCAAATGCTTGCGGCCATCCACGCTCTCTAACAACACTGCATCAACTTTAGGAAGCAGCGCTTCGATCGAATCCACGATCTCGACACCCATCTCCTTCATTTGCTTAGTGTACCCTTCGACGCGATCACGACTGGATGGCAAATCTGCGCTGCCGCCAGGAAAGGCTGCGACGACTTGCATGTTGATCGCTGGCTTCTTCGGATCGCGAGCTTGCATCAGCTTGGTGAACGCAATGCAATGCGAAGTGTCCAAGCCAATCATGCCAACCTTGAGCGGAGTGGGGACCTTGGTCTCATCAACTTTGGCCGTTTCATCGGCGAAGGATAGATGCGCAACGGCAAGCATCAGCAAGATTGAGATAATTAGTTTGCGAGAGTTCATAGTGAAGTGATCAGTGTTTAGTGGTTGGCTTAGTCAACAAAAGGGAAGCAGTCGCCTGCGGATTGCCGTTAAACAAACACAAGCAACAAGACCGACGAATTAGCTACGGAG
>CAUJKA010000311.1 GCA_963204965.1 Planctomycetota bacterium
TGCTTCGATGATGCAGTGCATGTGGAGCCTGCTACCACTGATGATGGGAGTCTGCTCGATAGTTGTACTGAATAGTTGGGGCCAAGGAGGAATTGTCTTCTTACCCGAAAAACTGGCTCTCGATCTCCAACGAATTAACCCGCTGACTGGACTCAAACGACTGTTTGACTTACCCAACGCAGTTCGTGTGATTTTTGGCGTGATCAAAATTTGTCTAGTGTGTGCAGTGATTGCCATTGGGCTCTGGATGCGATGGGATACAGTCCAGGCAGCGCACGAGCTAACTGTCGGAGAAATCGCGGCCTTGATTTGGAGCACTACACTCGATCTTGGCTTGTACGTTTCGCTGGCGCTGCTTGTGCTGGCTATTTTTGACTATGGATTTCAGTGGTGGAAGCATGAACAAGATCTCCGCATGAGCGACGAAGAGATGCGAGAAGAGATGAAGATGATGAACGGTGATCCTCAGTTGATCGCCCGTCGTCGCGCCGTCCAACGACAAATGGTAATGAACCGCATGCAAAGTGCTGTGCCGACGGCTGACGCAGTGATAACCAACCCCACCGAGTTGGCTGTGGCGATCAAGTACGACCCACAAACGATGCGTGCTCCCATCGTTGTCGCTAAGGGGGCCGGACACGTCGCCGCTAGGATTCGAAAGATGGCTCTGGAATCCGGAGTACCAGTTATCGAACGAAAGCCGCTGGCTCAAGCGCTTTTCAAAAATGTTGATGTCGGCGCGGCAGTGCCCACCGAACATTACGGAGCGGTGGCCGAGATTCTTCGTTACGTGTACCGATTGAAGGGTAAGAAGATGCCAACTCTGGCATAGTCGGCCATGCTCGCGCGATCGAAAGTTGAATTTAGCTCGGTCTCCATTGGAATTTAAATGTTGCGATTTTTCGAAGTCCTGGTCAGGAAATCGTGCTCGTGCTCAATGAAATGGTGCTCGTAATCGTACTCGAAAGCCTGGATTCGAGCAGGAGCACGAGCAGGAGCAGGAGCAGGAGCACGAGCACGAGCACGAGCACGAGCACGAGCACGAGCACGAGCACGAGCACGAGCACGAGCACGAGCACGAGCAGGAGCACGAAAATCCGAAGAACGAAGCGACTCGAATAACTTAGTCTGCGTCTGTTTGTGCTGATCGTAGCGATTTGAATGCGAGTATCGGTTCGAGCGACACGTAATGTCTTGCTTCGCCGGCAGATTCTTTGCGCTTTCGGGATGGTGTTGGCAAACTGGCTCAGACCAAAAGCTAAGCTTGTACGACTCGATTTCCGTCTCCAAAACCATCGGCGATGCCCAAAATGCGCGAAGCTCCTTTCATTGACTTTTACGAACTCTTGGAACTGAGCCCGAAGGCGTCGCTAGAAGCGATCGAACAACTGTTTCGCGTCGCGGCCAAACGGTATCACCCAGAGACGGGCATTCAAAAAGACGCAGAGAAGTTCAAGCTGATCACGCATGCGTTCCAAACGCTTCGCGATCCCGCAAGACGTGCCGCCTACGATTCCCTGTACGTGCAATTCCGACGCGAGGCCGCCGAGCTAATTCGCGGTGCGGAAGCGACTGCCGATGACTACGCCGTCCGCAATCGGATGCTCGACTTGTTCTATTCCCAGCGCCGTCGCAGTATGAAGCAGCCTGGAGTGGGGGTCGCTAAGCTGGAAGAACTGCTTGCAGTTTCCCCTGACATCATCGAATTCCACCTTTGGTACTTCAAAGAAAAAGGTTGGGTCCAGCGAGAAACGTCGGGACCACTTTCCATTACAGTTGCTGGCGTTGATGAGATTGAGTCGCGAGAAAGACTGAAGCAAGCAGCTCAACGAACTCCGATCGCACCCATTAACGTGCCGGTTGGTAACGCAGCGGCAAGTTTTGCTAGCTAGCTTCTTAAAAAGCTTCTGTTGACATCACAATCCCGAATCGGGTAAGAACCACAGACAAATCTCGTTTTCGGTTCACACCTAGGCAAAAGGAATTGCCAAGTGATGGCTCCATATTTGCGTCGAATCCGTCCATTGTGCTTGGCACTTCAACTACTCGGCGGCTTGCTTGCCGTAGTTGTTTCGCTCGAGTTGAGCTCGTACGCCTATTCTCAAGAAGCACAGTGGATTTGGTCGCCGGAACATCCAAGAAACCAAGCTCCTGAAGGTGATTGTTACTTCCGACGCGTGTTGCAATTAGACACGGTCGAAGAAGCAACGATCACAATCACCGCTGACGATAAGTACGATCTGTTTGTCAACGGAAAGCTAATCGGAAACGGTAAATCGATTCGGCAAATGGAGCAGTACGACATCGCGCGACTGCTACGCAAAGGAACCAACGTGATTGGTATCCGCGTAACCAACGTAGCCGCGGGTCCGGCTGCCGTTGCAGCTCGAGTTTTGGTTAAGCCCAAAGGTAAGAACTGGCTAAGCTACTCGACCAACGAAGGTTGGCGAACTCAGTTGGATAAGGTCGAGAATTGGGCCGCGTTGACTTACAAGGACAATCTCTGGAAGCCAGCTCAAGTCTTCGGGTTGCTTGGCGAAACAGCCCCCTGGGATCGAAGCGAAGAAAGTGGAGCGAACCAACTTTCCGAGAATCAACGCTTCCGTATCAATCAAGAGTTTGTTGTCGAAGAGATTCTAGATACAAAAGCGGTTGGTTCACTGATCAACATGGCGTTCAATGAATTTGGTCACATTATCGCTTCGCGCGAAGGCGGACCACTGCTGTTGATTTACGATTCGGACAAAGATGGCGTTCCCGACAAGACTCGTGATTACTGCGATTTGGTTCAGAACATTCAAGGCATTCTGCCGCTCAACGGTGACGTCTTTGTCACCGGTGACGGCAAAGAGGGCTCGGGCGTCTATCGCTTAATCGACGCCGACCGCAATGGAAGTATCGATCAAGCCGAGAAGGTCATCGGATTTAAAGGCCAGTTAGGCGAACATGGTGCCCACGGATTGGCTTTGGGACCAGACGGATTTGTCTATTGTGTACTGGGTAACCACGTGCAGTTTGACGGTGAATTTTCCGAGACGAGCCCACTGAAGCAATACTACGAGGGCGATTTAGTTCAGCCTCGTATGGAAGATCCAGGCGGACATGCTCAAGGAGTGAAGGCTCCGGGCGGTACGGTAATTCGTATGGATCTGGAGAGCAAACGCGTCGAGTTAGTCGCGGGTGGAATTCGCAACGCATTCGACTTAGTCTTCCACACCAATGGACATTTGTATGTACATGACAGCGACATGGAAGCGGACGAAGGCGCTGTTTGGTACCGTCCGACTGCGTTGTACGAAGTTGCCGAAGCTGGCGAGTTCGGTTGGCGAAGCGGTTGGGCATCTTGGCCAAATCATTACTTAGATCGCTTGCCAACAACACTAGAGACTGGTCGTGGATCGCCTACAGGTGGTTGCGTTTACGGTCACCACATGTTGCCACGTCGATATCACAACAGTCTGTTCTTGGCCGATTGGTCCAAGGGGCAGATACTCAATGTCAAGTTCGACGAAAAGGGCAATGCAAGCTCCGAAGTCTTCATTCAAGGCCAACCACTGAATGTTACTGACGTAGCGGTTGGACCGGATGGAAATCTGTACTTCTGCACTGGCGGTCGTGGTACCAAGGGTGGAATCTATCAAGTGCGATGGACGGGTAAGGTTCCTGCGGCAGTACGAGATTTGGGAAGCGGTGTTACCAAGGCCATTAAACAACCTCAGCTTGATTCAGCTTGGGGACGTCAAGCCATTGCTTCGATCAAGCGCGAGCTAGGTTCCAGCTGGAATACTCAGGTTTCAGCCATTGCGGTGAGCGAAGAAGCCACGCCGGCGCAACGAGTTCGCGCGCTGGAGCTGATGCAGTTGTTTGGACCAGCTCCTACGGAAGATCTGCTTGTAGACTTAATGCAAAGTTCCAACGAAGCGGTTAGAGCTAAAGCTGCAATGTTAGCTGGCTTGCAGGCCAGTAGTGACGATTTGCAAGCGGCTCTCGAATCATTGCTTAAGAATACTGATCCCGTTGTTCAGCGAGCTGCCTGTGATGCGCTCGTTCGCGCGGGTTACAAAGTAGATGCTGCACTGTTGATTCCTGTACTGAAGAATACCGATCGCAAGGTCGCGTGGCCGGGCCGAGTCCTATTACAGCGAGCCGATGCGGAAGCAATCAAGCCATTGCTTTCCAATGAGGATCAACGTGTTCGTTTACAAGCTGCGTTGGCTTTGGTTACCGCCTATCCAACTAAAGAGAACAGTCAATTTGTTGTTCAAGGGATGTTGGGTATCCTTGAGGGATTCGTGAGTGATCGCAACTTCGTCGATCTTCTGCGCGTCATCCAAGTCGCCCTACATCGCGCGAAGCTACAAGAAACCGATGTGCCTCAATTGGCCGCCGCGATGCGCAAAGAGTATCCAGTCGGAGAGGCCCTGCTCAATCGTGAGCTATTCCGAATTCTGACCTATTTGAACATCGAATCGGTAATCCCCGATGCGATTGCTGCGCTTCAACAAGATTTGCCGTTGGACGAACGGATGCATTTGGCGATGCACTTGAGTCTGTTCAAACACACTTGGACAGCCGCAGAGCGCTATGCCATTGTCAAGTTCTTCGAAGAGTCTCAGCTTGCCGATTCGGGTAGTAGCGTGCCTCTTTATACAATGAACTTAACTAAAACACTTTGCGATGATCTGCCTTTGGAAGAGGCTAGAATCTTCGTAACGGAAGGTGCCAAATGGCCTAATGCAGCGTTGGTTTCGCTGTTCCGTTTCCCTGAAAAATTGTCGAGTTCCGATCTGTCAATTCTGAAGAAGCTGGATCAAGAGATCGACCGAAAAGGCTTTGAAGCCGAGCAATACAAACGCTTGCGCACTGGCATCGTAGCCATGCTCTCACAACATGGCGACCAAGATTCGCAAGCCTACCTTCGCGAAATTTGGATTCGCAATCCTGAACGTCGTCAAGCTGTTGCTTTGGGACTTGCTCAATTCCCTTCCGATGAAAACTGGGATTACCTAGTGCGCAGCTTGCCTGTTCTAGAATCATTCGCGGTTTCTGAAGTGTTGCAATCGCTACGTAAAGTCTCAGCTGCCACAGATGATTCGCAAGCGATTCGCGAAGTCATTCTGCATGGCTTGAGAATGGAGCAAGAGGGCGAATCGCCCAAGTCGGCTCTGGACCTGCTGAGCTACTGGATCGGGCAAGACCTTCGTACGTCAACCAACGATGCTTCGAAAATGGTTAAGTGGCAAGAGTGGTTTGCGCAAAGCTATCCAGAGCAGCCAAGGGCCGAGCTTCCGAAGTTAGAGAATTCATCCCCTTGGAGTATGGAATCCCTTTCGGAGTACTTGGCTACGAGCGAAGGCCGTAAGGGAGACTCGGAAGCAGGTAAGTTGGCTTTTACCAAAGCCAAGTGCGCCGATTGCCATCGCGCAGGCAGCTTAGGCAAAGTCGTTGGACCAGATCTAACAACCGTGTCCAGTCGCTTTACTCGCAAAGAGGTGATCGAGTCGATTCTGTTTCCTTCGCACGTCATCAGCGATCAATATCGTTCGTATCGCGTCCTGACTACCGATGGAAAGGTTCACGCAGGCATGATGATCAAGAACGCAGATAACTCGGTAACCATTCGTGATTCACAGCTCAAAGAAGTCACCATCAGCGAAGAGAACATCGAGACGCTGGAGCCGAGTGGAACTTCGCTGATGCCCAGCGGTTTGTTTGACGACCTGAGCAGCGCGGAGATTCGCGATCTGATGACCTTCATGGGCTACGTTCCCGATCAACCCAAGAAACTGGCCGAGAGTCCAAGTAAACCTGCGGTAAAGCGTTAGTCGTTTAACGGTATTTCGTTTAACGGCAAGCCGCAGGCGACTGCTCTTCGATTAACGGTGTTTAAACGTGTTCGTGATTTGGTAAGTAGTGGAATTCTGGCGAATTCCACTACGACACGCCAACGGAGTGGCGTTGCACACTGAAGAGACGCGAGTTAGCGTTCGATGGAATACTGTTCTAGCTTGCGATAGAGTGTGGCTCGGCTCACGCCTAACAATCGACAAGCCTCGTTGATGTTCTTGTCCGTGCGCGTGAGTGCTTCGCGGATCAATCGCTCTTCCCAATGATCGATTCGCAATGTGTCCAATCGCTCAACGCCAACATCTTGCAGCGACAGATCGCTTGGCTGAATGATATTGCCAGCGGCTAGAACAACAGCGCTGTCGATAACGTTCCTCAACTGGCGAACATTGCCTGGCCACTTATACTCGAGCATCCGTTGACGAGCCTTGTCCGATAGCTGCAAGGCGGGTCGACCATGTTGCGCGCGGAAGTGATCCAAGAAATGTTGTGTGAGGATTTCAATGTCACGTCCTCGATCACGCAGTGGTGGCACGACCAATTCAAAGACGCTCAAGCGATAGTACAAGTCTTCACGGAAGCGTTTCTCGCGAACGTAATCTCTCAAGTCGCGATTGGTAGCGGCAATCACGCGAACATCAACCGTGATTTCTTTCGTATCTCCCACGGGCAAAAACGGATGGCCCTCTAGAATACGCAAGAGCTTGGCTTGTCCTTCAAGATTCAGCTCACCGACTTCATCCAGGAAAAGAGTTCCGGTGTTGGCTTGTTGAAACAGACCCGCATGGTCCTTTTCGGCTCCGGTGAAAGCCCCTCGCTTGTGGCCAAACAGTTGACTCTCCATCAAGTCCGATGGGATGGCAGCACAGTTGACGCACAGAAGAGGTCGATCTTTGCGTGGGCTGAGTCGATGAATGGCTCGCGATACCAATTCCTTACCCACACCGCTCTCGCCACGAACCAACGCGCAACCGCTGGCCTTCGCGACTCGCGAAATACGATCTTTCAGTCTTCGCATCTCAGGCGATTGACCGATCAGCTCGTGAAAGTCGCCGGTGCGTTGGACCAAGCGTTGGTGTTCGGCCGACAAGCTGGCTTGAGCTCGCGCGCTTTCTAGGGCGACGGCCAACATGTTACCGGCTGAAACGGCGAAGTCAAAGTGGATCTGTTCGAACGTGCCTTCCTCGCGGTAAAGGTGTATCGCTCCCATCACCGTCGATTCGCTCATCAACGGTATACAGATAGCGTCCGCGTAACTGCCCTCACGTCCTGGATCGGATATCTTGTCCTTGATCCAAATTCCTCGGCCTTCCTGGCACACTCGGTCGGTCAGCTTTTTGTGGAGACGAAGTTTGTCCCCCAGTTCTTCGGGCAGCGTGAGCTGTGGCTTCAGCTCTCCGCGTTCATCGACCCACAGAAAGCCAACGGCATTGGCTTTGGTGCGAATACGCAGCATCTCCAACCCTGTTGTTGCAACTTCGTCAGGCGACGAGCAACGCATCAAGCAGATACTCAGCTGGTAGAGGTCCAACATATCTTGCGAGCGTTGGTTGTTGACCAGTTGGCTAACGGAGTGAATGCCGCTAGCTTCCAAGGAGATTGGGGCATCTAAGACCAACGTTTGACCATTGGGCTCAGTATCTTCTTCGTCGTCAGGTAGTTCGAAGAGTAGTTCGGTTGAGCCAACTTGGATTCGATCTCCATTGATCAAATGAACCGACGCGATCTTCTTCTCATTGACCAACGTCCCATTACGGCTTTCCGCATCGCTGGCGACCCACTGCCCTTCTTCGTAGCTGATGATGGCGTGAGTTCGGGAGCTCAATGGATCAGAAAGTAAGATCTGACACCCGCTTCCGCGACCAATTCGAATTGGTTGCGAAGCATCGAGCTCATACTTTTTCTCTGATGCCGAACCGCGAATGACCGTCGCGAAAGCTTTCATCTTGTTAAGGGCGCGTTTCAGATAGGGGGATCGATAAGAATCCCCATAGAATAACCTGGAATACCGGCTTCTCCTAGCCTCTAGTGGACTTAACCAGCAGACTCAGGCATACTGAAATCGATGCAGTCCAAGTTGATTTTGGCGGAGATTTCCGGCGACTAAAAGCTATGCGGACTGTAATCCAGGGGCAGATTCTCGCGTTCAGCTACGCTAGGTCAGTGTTTGTCCGTAGAATAGGACGCGGACGTTGCGAACTGCCCACCGCTTGGCCCACGGCTTAAAATCACTGTTTGTGGGACGTTTTTCTGTCTCAAGCTAAGCCGATCTCAAGGTCCAATACACCATTCCTCCAGTTCCATACACCCAGTACGAGCGTTCGATTGTCAGAAAGTCCCCAAAGAAGCGATCAAAGCCTCGACCCTGACGTGCACTTAATGTTGCGCGTCAAGGAGGACGACGCTGAAGCGTACCAAGCTTTGCTGGTCGCTTACCAACCGCGGTTGCAGCGAGTTCTGCAATGCTCGGTGGGGTCGGTTTCTTTAGCTGAGGATCTTGTGCAGGACGTTTTTCTTCGCGTGTGGCGAGCCAGGAAGACCTATTTGCCGACGGCCAAGTTTTCGACTTGGATCTTCCATATCGCCAGCAACGTTGCCAACAATGCGGTCCGTGATCGCAGCCGCAAGCGGGAAATTCAAGTCGGTGGCGACACCAGTAACTCGAATCCCGGTTTCCAGCTTGATCAAATGGCGATGGCATCTACTGGTACGTTGCCCGTTCGAAAGCTAGACAAGGCGGAACGGGCTGAGATGGTCCAGTTTGCCGTCGAAGCGCTCAACGAGCGACAGCGGACCGCCTTGCTCCTGAACAAGTTTGAAAATCTCAGCTACCAAGAGATCGCTGATACGATGGGTCTTACGGTACAGGCCGTCAAGAGCTTGCTCAGTCGAGCGCGTGTGAACTTGAAAACACTATTGCAGCCCTATTTGGACGATGGGCAGGCTCCTCAGAATGAAGGTCTCGAATGAGCACTGAAGCTGAACTATTCGATGATGAAACTCTGGTGGCTTATCTTGACGGTGAGCTTTCCGAGGAGCAAGCTTCGCGAGTGCGAGAGAGCATCGGTCGTGATCCATTGCTCAAGCGTCGCGTGGAAGAGTTGCAAGCCAGTTGGAATCTGCTGGATCAACTGCCCACAGCGAATCCCAACCCGCAATTGGCGCAATCGACTATCGAGCTGATCACGCAGGGAATTGTCAAGTCTGATAAGAGCAACCTGTTCACTTGGTTAAAACGCAATCGATGGTTGGCAATCGCTGGACTTTCGTTGGTAACAGTTTCCATCGGCTTTTGGCTGTCGACTCAGAACCAGCGTAACTTCCAACAAGCGGTTGTCGAAGATCTTTTCGTGTTGGCTCATTTCCGTGAGCTAGACAATATCGATAGCGAAGCTTGGTTGGAGAAGCTGGCGTCGATCACTGAGCTTGAACGAGCCGGGCTACCGCTCTATAACGCCAGTTCCTTTCCGACGCTTCCGGCAAAACGCAAGGAATTGCGAGGCTGGATCGAGAATCTTGATACGCCGCAGAAGCAAGTATTGCAAAGTGCCTACCGTACGTTTCACGCTTCTGACAAAGAACGTCAAGCCAGCCTGCGGTCGATGGCTCAACAGCTGAAGTCGGCAGATTCAGAAAAGACTTTTAATCTTATAAAAGCCTACTCTGCGCTGATGAACAAGATTGGAACGACCGAAGCGATTCAAATCAAAGGTGAAGAGGATCTCAATAAACGCGTCGACGAACTGCAGATGATTGTTCGCCGCGAATTGGCGATCAGCTATCCATTGAGCGACGAGGAAAAGTCGCATATTGTCGATTGGTGCGATCAGCTTAAAGCGGGCAATCTGTTTTTTCTTAATGCCGAAGATCCCGATGGTGAGATCATTCGCTTGTTAGATATTGAATCGTCGGATTCGAATATTCAGGCCGAAGATGTCGAGCGTTTGATGCAATGCGTCGATCAGCGAGGTCAGGAGCTGTTAAAGAGTCTTGCGACAAGCCTACAGACAAAGATTCTTAAGTTGTGGATCGTCAATTCACTTCCCAACATTCAACCACGAGCGCAGTACAGTTCAGCAGAACTGCTCGATCGATTTAAGAGGTTGCCCACGCAGGCTCAAAACGAGTTGATCTATTTGCCTGGAACGGATGTGATCAAGGCTCTTTCTCGCGATAGTTCGACCGAGAGCGAAGCAAGTGGTGACGGAAGGTAGGTCCGATGCGTGCCGTGCGATTGACCGATCAAGGTTTAGTGCTGGATAACAACTATCCAAAACCTACCGTGGGTGCGGGCGAGTCGTTGATTCGTGTCACACTCGCCGGAATCTGCTCGACTGACTTGGAGCTGATCAAAGGGTACTTCAACTTTCGTGGTGTGCTTGGCCATGAGTTTGTTGGTGTGGTGGAGCAATCCAGCGATCCCGCTTGGGTTGGACGACGCGTCGTCAGCACGATCAACTTTGCCGACCCTGCATCAGCGGAATTTGCCGAGTATGGCTTAGAGCACCATCCGCGTCGAACCGTTCTGGGCATCTTTGCTCGCGACGGTGCGATGGCTGACTATGTTGCCGTTCTGACCTACAATCTTCTTGCTGTGCCTGATGAAGTCTCCGACGAGCAAGCCGTGTTCACCGAACCGCTCGCGGCCGCGCTGCGAATCGCCGAGCAAATTCAGTTGCGCCCTAGTCAGTCGGTTGCAGTTATTGGACCAGGTCGCTTGGGATTGTTAGTTGGGCAAGTCTTATCCATGCGCGGTGCGGAAGTAACGATGCTAGGACGTAGCGCCGGATCGCTAGAGTTGGCGCAGCGTATTGGACTTGCCACAGGTTTGGTGAGCGACGTTTCCAATAGCCTTTTTTCAATAACCGTTGATTGCACAGGTTCGGCAGAGGGGTTGGAGCAGGCGATTCGGATTACTAAGCCACAAGGAACATTGGTACTCAAGAGCACCTATGAAGGATTAGCATCGATCAACTTAACCAAAGTTGTCGTCGACGAAATCCGCATCGTTGGCTCGCGCTGCGGGCCATTTGCTCCTGCGCTAAGGCTATTGAGTCGCGGGCAAGTCGACGTTCAATCGTTGATCGAAGGCCGCTATTCCATCGACCAAGCCATCGAAGCCTTCCACCACGCCGCTCAACGCGGCGTACGAAAGATCTTGCTTGAGCTTTCGTAGGGTGGTGTTGAGGTACGAAACCCACCACGAATTCAGCGGTCACAATCTGCCAAATTAGACTAGGTCGAGAGGTTGTTGGGAGCAGAAAGAATGAACCTACGATTGCTTGGCTTGCTTTACATTTATCTGAAGGTAATGTGGACCGCGTTTCTATGGATTGAGGGATTTCTTAAAGTCAACACCCCAGCCGACATTACATTTCGAAGCCCATTTACCATCGCTTTCGTTTTGACATTTGCTTGGTACCTTTGGAGATCTCCGGCCGGAGTTTTTCGGCGAGCAATTCTAATCGTAATCCTGATCCTAGAAGGATGGCTCAACGTTGGCAAATTCATCGAGTTGCCAATGGCCTATTTGGGTTATGGGTATCTTCTAAGCTGCTATGCGCTGATCAGTCGAGTGGTGAATCTACGTGGATGGGACAACGATGGACATCTATCTCCTGTGCATCAAGTGCGACGTAACTTTTCAATTTGGGACCTATTTGCGGCTACCACGGTAGCGGCTACTCTTTGCCTAGCTGCACAAACCGTACCATCCATGATTTCACTTGTCGAATTTGGCATTGTCACAGCAGCGTATGCCGCAATTGGAGTCTTTGTTCAACATGGGTTCACCGCCGATTCCAAGAACAATTGGTGGATGTATGCGGCTATCGGGACCAGTTTGCTGTGCATCGCCTTGCAAAGTTTTATCGTGATGTTCGAAAGCGACTTCGCGAGTTGGTTTCAATCCAGTTTTTTCGGAGTTGGAGGGATACTCAATTCCCGCTATTGGATCGAGGGAGCATACTATGTCACGAAGTTTCTTATCTTTATAAGCATATTTTCAGCTCCCGCAGCATGGCTTCGCATAAAGCAAGATTGCGATGCAGCTACGAAGGCTAGACTTAGCAAGAATTAATCCACAGAAGCTGCGCGGCAAGCAACCATTCAGCACACCGGAGCCCCTCTGCCCCTCTGCCCCTCAGCCCCTCTGCCCTTCTCCTCTTCGTGCCTCACGAGCGAAGGGAGCAAGAATTTTCGCGGCACGTCAAAGCATCTGAAGCAGAGATCTGGTAGGGTGGTGTTGAGGTACGAAACCCACCACGAATAAACATTTATAAGCGGCTGATCTCGCCCATTCG